>NZ_JAFNMX010000012.1:0-83436 GCF_026537015.1 Gilliamella sp. B2887
GTTTTTGAGGTCACTTTCGTGATTTCGCCAATTTGCTCTCCCAGGTATTTGGGCGAATCTATGGCTAATATATCGGGGTGTCTGCCATGAATGAAATAATCTGTGCTTCCTCTATGAAAAGTTCGATTAGGATCGGGTGTAAAAAAGTGTTCAACCCGACCACTTGAAGCTGGAAGCAATTCTGATGATTGAGCTAGAATTTGATCTAATTTTTGCCGATAAAATGCGGTTATATTTTTAACATAACTCACGTCTTTATATCTACCTTCAATTTTAAATGATCTTACTCCAGCTTGAATTAGCTCAATTAGATTTTCGGATTGATTATTGTCTTTCATAGATAATAAATGTTTTTGATAGGCAACTATTCGACCTTTATCATCTTTTAAGGTATAAGGTAATCTACAAGATTGTGAACAATCACCTCGATTTGCACTTCGTCCAGTTTGAGCATGAGAAATATAACATTGACCAGAAAAAGCAACACATAATGCACCATGAATGAAAAACTCAATATTTGCATCAGTATGCTGATTAATATTAGCAATTTCAGTTAAATTAAGTTCTCGAGCCAATACAATTTGAGAGAAACCAACATCAGAAAGGAATTTTGCTTTTTCAGGGGTACGAATATCCATTTGCGTACTCGCGTGTAAATCAATAGGCGGAATATCCATATTTAATATGCCCATATCTTGGACAATTAAAGCATCAATACCAGCATCATACAATTGCCAAATTAGGTTCCTTGCTAATTCCAATTCGTTATCATGCAGTATAGTATTTAATGTAACAAAAATTTTGACATAATATTGATGAGCAAATTCAACTAATTTTGCAAGATCACTAACGGAATTACCTGCATTATGTCTAGCCCCAAAATTTGGTCCACCTATATAGACGGCATCTGCACCATGTAAGATGGCCTGTTTTGCAATTTCGATATTTTTGGCTGGACTGAGAAGTTCTAATTTATTGTTGATACTTTTGGGATTTAGCATTAATGACTCTTTTTAAAAATACAACTTAAGATGACTGGCTAACTGGTAATATTCAAACGTTATAATTAATTTAATAATCCTTGTCAAGAAGTTTCAGAAACCTATACGTTTGAGTAAAATCATTCCTATAATATTTGCTTATATACGTTTAATTTGCAAAGCACTTTTATAATAATTCACCTCCATATTTTAGAATTAAATATAATTTTATTTTGTTCACCTACTCTGCCTAGTATAACTAATGATTCACCTATTATTCTTTAATAATGAAAATATTTTATAAAATAAAATTTATACTATATTATATAAAGTTCTAATTTTAGCCTTTTCCTGGTTAAAGGATTTTTAGATAATTATTTAGGGAAAAAAATGAAAAAACAGGCAATATTTATAGCGGGCGATGAGAATATTTATTTTCCCGCTCTAGTAGCTTTAGAAAGTATTAAAGAATACAACAATGATATTTTCGATATGTTCATGTGTTTTGATGGAAGTAAATTGACACCTTACATGCAGCAAACATTAAGTAAGCATTCTATAAATTTTATTGATACTAAAGAGTTAAGAAAATTTGGTATTGAAGAAAAATTTTCGATGATGATTGAAAATCATTGGCCTATCGATATTTTTTATAATTATGCATTACCTATTTATCTTGGTGAATTAGGTTATACTTACTCCTATAAAGTTGATTATGATATTCTTTGTGTAGGTAAATATATATTAGATGAAATAGAACCTCGTGATGTGTTTTTTTCTGGTTGGACGAATAAAGTAAATTTAGAAAAAGAGAATATTGAAAAAGAAACCATTAAGAAATTAATAGACGATAATATAATTTCAGGGCAAACTATCGACTACATGAATGTAGGTTTTCTTGGTTTTAATAATAAAAATTATACTGAACAAAAAATATTTGAAAAACTATCTGATGCTTACTTACTACTCAAAAGAGAATCACCTAATGCAAAATTATTAGAACAAATTGCATTCGCATTAGTCATTGAAAGTACAAAAGGAAAATTCAAGAAAATCCCTGAGACATATAATCATCGAGTACTATCCACACGAGAAAGTAATGATAACTTTGAGTTTGATACTAAAAATATCCATTTTATTACAAAATTTAAACCTTGGAGAAAACTTGAAAAAAATATAATCAAATGGTTTATTTTTAATAATGGAAGTCATATGTATTTGTATCGAAATTTATGGCTTGATTACGCATCAAAAATAGATGGGTTTGAGATTTTTTGTATGGAAAAACCGCTAACAACTAAACAATTAGTTGGAATGGAAATGCATATTGTTCGATGCTTTAATGAAAAGCTTAACTCATTAAAACCTCAAGTTAAAGGATAAATTATTTAGTTCTTAATTGACAACCTTGATATCCTTAATAAGGTTGTCAACTTAATAACTTTTATTTTTTCTTAGAAAATTTAACAATTTTATCTAGATTTGCCATTTCATTACTTACAAACATTGTTAAGCCTTGAATGTAATCAGCCAAAACAGATGGTGGCATTAATTGATAATTGTTACCAAATATCTCATTCAATAAATTAACCACTTTTTTGTAATTTTTCTGAGCAAGAGCAACTTTAACCATTTGTATATGGCATTGTGTATTATTAGGTGTATGTTTTTCAAAATCGTCTAATAATTTATTCGATTTTTCATATTGCCCTATATTACGAAAAATATCAGCTAAAATCAGTTGTAATATATATTTCTTCAAAAAATATTTATTTGTATTAGAATTTATTAAGGGATTAAGCTGCATAATAGCCCCACCCCAATTTTGTTGTGTCATTTTCACGAGCACATTTAATATATCTAATTCATTTTGCTCAAATAAGCCTTTTTCTAAAAAGGCAGATTTAATTTTCATTGCATATGTCGAACTGTGGAGATAATAGCAACAAGTTAATTGATAAAAGAGATCTATTGCTTTTTTATTAGTAATTTTTTCCCAACATTGAAAAGCTCCTTCCCATTTTTCTTGAGTCATCAAAATAAACGCTTTAGTTTTATTATCTTTAATATCTTCAAATCTTACTTTAACATTATTAAAAAATAGAGAAATTTGATATTTTCGATAACCTGCTTCTGCTAACATTTGTTGTGCAATAATTTTCCAATTTCCCTCTTTTTTTAATAATACCTGAGAAAAGGCTATTATTTCTTCCCAATTTGCAGACATTTGCAATGCTTCAATGTAAATATTTAAGGCTGAAACAGGAATAATCATATAATTATTATTAAATGTTTTCTTTAAATGAGAAGATATACCAGAATAATCTTTCTTAATAATGTATAATTTAATTTTTTGCAATTCGAATTCAAAATTATACGTTTTGTGTTTTTCAAAATTAACTAATTGCGTTTGACATTTTTCAGGCTCATTATTTTTTCTATATACATCTGCCAGTATTAATTCAGGAAAGAATTTTTTCAGAAAATATTCATTTACATTACTTTTCAGTAAAATATTTAATTGGTCTATCGCCGTATTCCAATCTTTATTATATGCTGATATTAAAGAATTAATTAATAGTGACATTTCTTTATCATAATCAGAATGTAGCAAAAACTCATTTTGAACCTTAACAATATGATCTTTATTGGGTAAGTGCTGACAACAAATTAACTGATAAAAAAGCTTAACACTTGAGTTTTCATTCACTTTATTCCAACTATCATAAGCTTGATACCATTGTTCTCGTCCCATAAAAAGAAATGCCAACACTTTGTGATTTTTGATATTGCTGATATTAACTGGGAATAATGAAGGGTTTCTCAGATAGTAAGTTGCTTCTGCTAAAATAAGATAAGCTAGCTCTTCTTGTGTTTTATCAATGGATAATAATTGTATTGCACGTTGTATAGCTATTGGCCAGTTTTGTTCTTGGTATGCTCTTAGTAGAAAATCAGTTAATATTGAAACATTTACTTCTTCTGGCATATCATAAGGTTTATCCAAATCTTCAATTGCTTCAAAAGTCCTTTCACAACATTTTCCATCTCTGTATGGATAAACTGTTTTAATTCTTGAAAAATAGGGTTCTTTGATCGCAAAATCATTCTTAACAATATCATTTAAAGCGCGATTCAAATCTTCTTCCTTCGTAACAACAGGACCAAAACCGTGCTGTCTATAATCAAAATAACCTTTCGAAAAAGTATGTTTTCCTGAAAAAAACTCATTTTCATCAAATTGATAGTATATAATTTGTTTTTCTAAATATGCCATTTCAAAGGCTATAGATGAATAGTCAGTTATAAGAAGTGTTGATTTCAAAAATAATTCTTGAATGCTACAGTTTTCAGAACGCCATTGCTCTATATATGAAGGTATATTAAATTCATCCAAATACGGTTCTATGTTTTTATGAAGGGCAAAAATAACTTTTACTCCATCATTTGTTATTCTTTTTAACTCTTCACTATGTATGAAACTTTTCCAATGTATAGCATAGTCAGTTAACATAAAATTAGGATTTTTATCGCGTTCTGAACGATCTGTTTTTGCTTTAGGTAAAATAGAATCGCGCCAAGTAGGCATTATTAAGATTATTTTTTGCTCTGATGCAAATTTATCTTTTTGAAAAAATAATGCATCATGTCTTGGTAATCCTGTTAATTTTACTTCTTTATTTGTTAAAAAATATTTATCGTCAAATGCAATTGAATTAAATTCAGGCTCCGTACTAGTAAGCATCAAACTAACATTTTTCTTGGTATTAATCCAATTTGATAAATCGTCTTTAATGACACCATGTTGTAAGAACACAAATTGTTGATTTAACATTGACCCATCAGAGAAATAATCATTAACATATTTATCAATATGGCTACTGACTACTTTTGATGCCGTTTTTAATAATTTTTTATGTTCAAATGAGCCAAAGTTTAACAAATTAAAATTATCTTTTTTCAAACGATCCCAATCATGAGATTTGTTTGATAATACATAGTAAATGTCTCGATTTGGATGTTCAGATCGAATATATCGATACAAATGCTCTGCATTATCGTCAGCCGCAGAGTCTCTGTCCATTAAAATCCAATGTTCTCGCTTATTAGTTTGAGCAAATTTAGCTAAATGTTCCATCATTTTTTCATGAGAAACACCAGTATAAAAAAAAGTTCCTTTGATGAAAATTTTTGAATGAACACCATTAAATTTAATTTCAAACTTATTAAAGTTTTCAGGTAAAGGGACCCATAGTTTATATGTTGTTACAAAATATTTATCACCAAATGTGTGTTTTTTCTTTTTCTGATATTTAGGTATTGTATCATTATTATCAAATAATATAGCAATATCACTATCATTATAACTATGATATGAAATAAGTATCTCTTTTTTTGCTGGATCATATCTTTCGATATAGGCAATCTGATTTATCTCAGTTATCCCTTTGAAAGTTCCCAATATCCCTACTTTAAACAAAAACCAAATACCCGCTAAATCAAAACCCAATATGACTTCTTTATCTATATAAGATAAAACCGTTTCAGCATTTTCATAGAACTTAATTTTTTCATCCTCACTAAGGATATTTAATGGATTGGGATTATTAATTAAACGTTTACAAATCCAAGCAAAATCATATAAAGCTTGTCGTTGAATGAATTCTGGAATTTGTTCTAATCTTTCTTTATAAAACTCCAAAACAAATATTGGACCGCGCTCGATAGCATCTAAAAATTTACGTTTATCATTCCAAGAGGTATCTAAAGTTGAGGAATTGTCTTCTCTTTTCCTATAATAATATTTTGCAGATGGCAAAAAAGCTACTTTTAATGATTTAATATAGTATATGTATTCGGAAGCAAAACGCGCATCTTCAAATGAAGGTTTTAGTCTTGTATCAAAAAATAAATCGTTTTCAAGAATGACTTGTGTAAGAAATATTCCTGAATTAACAGCCATTACAATGTTTTTACCGAAATCAAAATTGGAGTTATATTTAATTCCATTTGCAAAACGATATTTTAGTGGATGGGTATCACTGTATTGATCTACATTTTCATTATAAAATATGAAGTTACAACAAACCATGCCCGTATCTTCCGGATTTTTATCCATTACTTTTGCAATTTCTTCATAATAATCTAAACTTACAAAATCATCAGGATCCATGAAACTAACCCATTTGGTTTTTACATAATCCATACCGAAATTACGTGCTGATGCTTGTCCTCCATTTTCTTTATGAATATAAGTAATATTATTTGGATATTTTTTTTGCCATTTTTTGATGATTTGTGCAGAATTATCTTTAGAGTCATCATCGACTAAAATTAGATGAATATGATCTTCAAATCCAATAGTTTGATTAACTAAACTTTCAAAATAGTCATTCAAATATCTCTCAACACCATAAACTGCCGATACTACAGTAAATTTTTGTTCCGTTTTGTATTTTATTGATGGGGAATGCTTTAAAATATAATTCTGTCTTTTTTCATACATATCTGTAAAAAAAAGCTTAGGATTCTTTCTCAATTTATTCCATTTTTTTATTATTGACATAATCTTTTAAGACCTTATAAATCATGAATTTAGTAGATTAAAGTGAACAATTTTAATCTGTTGTTATTGAATTAAATATAAAATCTACTCAAAAACTTTATCAAATTATCTTTGTAGTCTTTTTCATTAATATTTTTAGCTGAAAAATCATTTGCACAAAATGAGTGAGGTAATGACTTAAATTTATTACTAAGAAAAGTATAATTAGTTTTTGCTGTTGTTGAACGAACATTAAAATAGTAACAAATATCACGTGACAATTTAGATTTACCCTCAAAATACATTATCCAAGGAACTAGAAATGTTGCTAAATTCAGATCATTTTCATTCCTAAATTGATTAGGAAGAAATCCATTAATTTCATTTCTAAACAATGACCAAGCTAATTCAAAGTATGATTTTTTTAAAGGGACATAAGTATGAGCTAACGGATTGTTTATTTTCTTGTTATATTTCTTTAATAGCAAATTACGAGAGTTCAAACTAGCAGATAAAGTTGGAGTATTAACACCTTTTTTGATCATCTGATCCAAATTTTTTCTATTTAAAAACAACGATGATAAATTATTACCACTAAGAAAATGTGTTTTAGGTAGTTTTCTGGCAATAAAAACATCATCATTAAAGTAAATAAAATTTTCTGATAAATCAGGGATATTATGTAAGTGAGCTTCAATAACATGAGAGTTAAATGTAGGAAGATATCTATGATTTATTATTTGCTTATGGTCAATTATTTTAACTTTATCAGATAAAGGAAATTCTGGAATTTGATTATCTGTCACTAAAAATATTGAATTTACCCAAGGTATATAAGATTCAATGCTTTTTATTACATAATATAACTCCCCATGATTTTCAAACCTTGAACTATCAATGGAAAACTGATTAAGGTGATTTTTATTAAGATCTTTATGAAAATTTAGTTTTTTAATCCAACTTGGGTCATTATTATTAACCCATGTAATAACCACATCAATAATTTCTGAACTTTGATTTTCAAGAATATTATACAACCTGAAATCATCTGTAATTAAGATATTTTCATTGATAACGTTATGACCTTGTTCATCAAATGATAAAGGATATTTATTTAAAAAATAGTCTCTAAAAAATATACCTGGATGTTTTACAAATTTATTGATTTTACTCATAACAAATAACTTATTTTAACTTTATACTTACTTTC
Source organism: Gilliamella sp. B2887 (assembly GCF_026537015.1). Lineage (NCBI taxonomy): Bacteria > Pseudomonadati > Pseudomonadota > Gammaproteobacteria > Orbales > Orbaceae > Gilliamella > Gilliamella sp. B2887. Next base: position 7,736 of record NZ_JAFNMX010000012.1, read on the forward strand.
TCAAAATAAACATAATTTTGAATACGATATAACTTCAAGAGAGTTTTTGAATCTTCATAAACAGACTCTTTCATATTTTCAATTTTGAGATCACTGTAATATTCTACTTCGTTATAAGTTGACTTCACTCCGAGTTTATAGACACCATCAGGAATATCATCAATCAATAAACCTTCATTTTTGAATGTAAACATTCCAGCCTTATCATAGCTGATATAATCTCCATTAAATAGTTTCCGACTAATATTTGGATCCGAATATTTTGCTAACTGTTTTTGATAAGATGAATTCTCTGTACTGAATAATAAAAAATTTTTTATAGAAGGCATATAATCAGGACAAGGCACTCCAATAATTGCAGCGATACCAATTAAATAGATTCTATTATTTTTTAGAAAAATGTTATATAACTCAACATAATGTTGACATTTTGTTTCATCAATCGAATCTTTCACCGGTGAGTGTCTATAGATATTGTGGAATACTCCTTGACCGACATATATCGGTTTATTTTTAATAGTTTTATTCCAATAATTTTTTTGTGCTTTTATTTGATTTGCATGTGTCCTAATCCAAGGTTCGGTCAACATTATATTTTGTCTTTCCCAAGCAATGTCTTTTTTTGTTGTTTTGGCCGGAGTACCAACAATTACACAATTGTTTGGGTATTTTCCTTTTACAACACTTGCAAAACCAATAACGGAACCTTCACCAATTTGACTTCCAGATAAAACTACAGAATTAAAAGCGAACCATACGTGTTCACCTATAATAATATCTTTTGATGGATTTATTCGGTCACCCGTATTAACATCATAAATTGCATGAGCATCATCCGAACGAATTTGATTACCGGTAGCAAACATGCAGTCATCCCCTACTACAATTTTCGTTTTTTCTGCTGATGTTATATATATTTTATTCGTCGAAGTTACATTATCGCCAATGTTAATATGACAAGAATAACCAGCTCTTATTTGTCCTGATAAATTTCCATTTTCGCCAATCATAACAACCGCATTATGTGATGGAAAATCAAAATTAATATTACGAATTTTACTTGACTCTGCGATGATTAATTTATTATTTCCGCCAACAAAATTCACTGTAACATTATTTAAATTTTTAGGCGCAAAAACCAGATTCCCATTATGATCTGAATAATTACCATTTATATTTATATTTTCCATTTCTGCTTTCTCGTTAGTATTTTTGAAATAATTAATGAATGTTTAATTCAAAATCAGTATAATAAACTGATCCCTTTATTTGAGATTTACTGCATAAATAAGTTTCATAGCGTTCAAACAATTCAGTATCAGGTTTCTGTCCTTCTTTCCAGAAATGATGTAGTCCTTTTTGAAAAGTTAATCCTTTTATATCATAATGAGCATCACCTAATACTATAACTGGTAATCCATGGATAAGTGCAGAAAGCCCACAAGTACTGTTTACAGTAACTAGCCCTTTTGCTTTCCTGAGTAAAACTGGCATCGGTACGCCATGTATATATATTACTCTTTTACTAACACCATATCGTTTAGCCAATTTTTTAATCAAATGTTTATAGTTGTTAAAACCTTCATCCATTGGATGATGCTTAATTAATAGATAACTTTCATCATCCGCGAACAGGGAAAATGATCGAATAACTCTAAAAATATAGGATCTCATTGAATGGTAGTAGCTATGAACCTGTATTTGAAAATCTTGATCACATTGCAATGGAAAAATATAAAATGGCTTATATTCATCATTATTTATCTTTTTTATCAATCCTGGTTGGATTAATCTTGCCTTAAATTTTCGTATTGATGCTAATCCCCAATGAAAAACGTAAAAAGTTAATGAAGTTTTTCTGTGATGTACATAATTTGAATACTTTCGTCTTTTTAAAAACATCAAAATATAATAGATACTGGCATAATAAATCATTAAATAAAAATGAGATTCATCTTTATTTGTATGAAAATAGGTATTGTGAATATTTTCATAAAAATCATAATTTTTAGGTGTAAGAGAAAAGCCATTCACCCCATTTTTTTCAAATGTTATATAGTGTGGTCTTAAATAACCCTCTTCAAAAACCCAAAATGATAAACTTGAGTTGGACTTAACTATTGACTTAGCTATTTTGTGGTAAGCACGACAATCACCAAAAACAACAATCGCATCAATATTATATTTTTCAATATAATCTATTAAAAATTGACGAAATTTGCCAATCGGTTCATAAAAAGACATACTATTTTGCGGAAAGAAAAACTCATCGCCTCCATTTAAATTGATCTTATAAACTTTACATTTTTGATTTTGTAACCATTTTGCAACATTTTTAAAAAACGGCCCAACTGGTCCCTGTAACAAAAGAATATTTTCTTTCGTTTGCACTAACTCGTCTAAATAATGACCCATTCCATAAAACACATAATAAATTATTTCTAATAAAAAGGTTTATTATTTTCAAAAAATATTAATATAAACAGATAGTTCATTATCATATTTAATTTATCAATAATTTTTGTTATAAATCCATTTTATGAACCAAAAAGTTTTCATTTAGTTAATCAAGCTTATCATTACATTATTGATATGACTTTATCCAAAGGTTTAGGATCATAGATAATTGACACTGAAAAATACAATGAAACGCAATAATCTTTATTAATAATTTTCTATTATGATAAGGCAATATTAAGAATTTGTAAAATACATTAAAGATAAATTTTATTTAAATATTTTATATCTATAAATCAATACTTTAAAAAATACAAAATTGATTAAATATGTAAGCAAAAAGATAGTTAAGTAAATTTTTCGTAATCTCATTAATTAAAAACTTACGATATCTTAGATATAGTGTAAAAAATTACTTTTTATGAGACTTTATATTAATAAAAAGAGTTATAATTTGCTTGATTTTATATAATTGTTTTTTTAACCAACATTGGTTGATAGATGGTGAGTTTTTCGTTCTCTCATTATTGAAGTAATTAATTAATGTTTCAGGATCTGTAAAATGCAGAGTTTTAGGATGAATGTATATCGAATATTCATACATAACAATATAAATTAATTCATCTAAAGATAAAATTCGATGCCTAAAAGGACTCGGATATAAGTCTGTAGTCAATCCCCAACCAGAATAAAAGGGTTGTCCATAGCAAACAACTTTTTTATGACGTATTAATGCTTCAAAACCAGCTAATGATGTGATTGTATGAATTTCGTCAACCTGTTCAATACAATCAATAATATTAACAAATTCAATAATATCATTGACATATTTTATCAATTCCGACTTATCTATCTTCCCTATTCTGTTACCACTTAACACATCAGGATGAGGTTTATAAATAATATAAGCGTCAGGATTTTTTTTTCTGACAACTTGAACGAGTTCTAAATTGGTTTTGATGATAGGCGAGCCGTATAATATTGACGCATCATCTTCAACTTGACCGGGTATCAATATAATTTTTCTCATTTCATCAACAGGTCTGATATTTTTTTCACTACCAATATTATATTTGCTTAGTTTTGTTACATTCAGTAATTGTCGCAATGAATTAGCTTTTTCTTGCTCTTTTTGGGTCACTACTCTAGTGGCTAAAAGTGACTCCAATTCGCTAATTGTTTGCGAGTTAAAATAAATACCTAACTCATCTATTACTAGCGAATATGGCATTACCAAATTAGACCCTAATCCTATTGATCGAATAAAACCATCTTCAATACGCAGAATACGTAATTTTGCTTTCTGAATCGTGGGGATAATATTTTCTTTACCTTGCCCCCAGATTAATATTTTTTGGGATTTCACTTTATGCATTAATTTGTTGTCATTTACAATTTTTCTAAACTTATTTATAGAACAAAAATGACTTTTAATAGAAGGAAGATTCAGATATGGCTGTAATGCGTGTTTCTTCCAGAATGAAAAACCAACGAGTTTAACTGTACCACGAAGTTTATTATTTAATTTTTTTATTTTGACCAAATAATCAATAACGTCGAAAATGGTTCCTTTTTTACCTGTATTAGGATTTATATATTGGCAATATAAAATGTAACTTGCTGCAAACAATTCGATGATAGTCGCCTCGGTTCTTCTATCATTATTTTTTAAACTTTTTATATTTTTATGACGATCATCTGTTAATCCCCATCCAGCATACCATGGTAATCCAAACGTAATAACTTCTTTACCTAATAAAAGAGCTTCAAAACCCATGTGAGAGGTAACTACATAAACTTTATCAATCTGCTTCAGTAATGAAATAGGATTAATATCATCAGTAAGCAGAATTACTGTGTCTTTAATAAAATTACTTGTTAAAAAACCTTTTTTATAACCATTAATTACATCTGTATGTGCTTTAACATATACAGTTGCCGTTGGATTTTCCTTTAATGCCTCATCTAACATTTCACGAAAAGTTTGCGGATCTGCACCGCCGTAATTAACAGACATATCTCCAACTGTTTGATCAATCACCAATACCTTTTTATTTTCAACATGAAGTTCATTATCATTAAAACCAATAAAATCTGGCGCATGATTATATTTTGTTATTTCGTTGTCAATGATTAATTTTATCGCTTGCGTTGCATCATTCAAATGTAAAACTAAACGGCTTTTATCTTTTATCAAACTCTCTAATTCTGATGGAGAACGAGCATCATAATAAATGCCTATATTATCTGCTATGAGTGAAAGTGGAAAATAACCATCTAATCCCAAGCCAACAGATCGTAAAAATCCATCTTCAAGTGAAATAAATGGCAGTTTATTTTCTGTAGCATATTTTCGTGCTTTCTTTGTGGTAGTACGAAATCCCCATCCAGCAATTGCATTAGCTTCTTTTTTTCTATTTTTATAGATAAATAATAAATCAGGGAAAAAATGATGAATGTGTTTAATTCTGAAAATTTTTTTTGAAAAAATAGCAACTTTTTGCATAAAAGATTAAATGACTTTTATGTTAAACGTTGTTGCTTAGTGTGATATTGATGAGCTTGATCGATAGTGTCAAATTGATGTAAATGCCCTTCCTCTAAAACCATTGCTTTATCACAGTAACTTTTGATAGCGTTCATATTATGTGACACCAAAATTAAAGAACGATCTTTCTTATTTTCAAATAATTCTTTTTTACATTTTTGTGTAAATCTAGAATCCCCTACAACTATGACTTCATCGATAAGGTAACAATCAAACTCTATTGATAATGATAAAGCAAAAGCTAAACGCGCTTTCATGCCTGATGAGTATTTTTTAATAGGTTCATATAAATAATCACCTAGTTCGGCAAAATCTTCAACATATTCTTTAGTCTTTTTTATATCAGTCTGATAAATCCTACATATAAACCGTAGATTATCCATACCTGTCAAACTACCCTGAAAAGCCCCTGTAAAAGCCAAAGGCCATGAAATAGTCATACTTCGTTTAATGGTTCCTGAGGTTGGTTTTTCAATTTGACTTATAAGTCTTATTAATGTTGATTTACCTGCCCCATTACGACCTAATATTCCAAGTTTTTCTCCTCGATGTAGAGTAAAACTAATATTATCTAGAACGGTTTTATAACCTTTTCTTGTAGTGTATTTTTTACAAACATTGTCTACTATGATCATGACCCTTCCTCAAGTATATGGTTTTCATTAATTTTAACCATAGCCAATCCAATAAATAATAGAACTATATTGCTCAAAATTAAATAACTTATACTTTCATGAGTGGTGACAGATGATCCAAAATATCCAAAACGGAACATTTCAGTTCCATGAACAGGAGGCAAAAAAAGTAACAAACTTTGAATTTCATTAGGAAAAGTATCAACCCAAAAAAAAGCCCCCGAAAAAGGAATTAAAATAAAACTTAATGTTCCCCATATTTTATCAAAAGATTCAAATCGAGCAGATAAAACAAAAATTACTAATCCAAGTCCTAGAGAAAACCAACACATTAGTCCCCACGCACATAGCATATAAAATGGATCATTCGGTATAGATATTAGCCCCAAAAAAATAAATATTATCATCACAAAAATTTGAGCTGCGCTTGCACCTATCATTTCCAGAAAAATACGCGCATATACAACGTCCAAAATACGTATATTATGATGATAGAGTAATGCTTGATTAGCTTTAACTGCACCCTTAGCCCGAGATGAGCTATTACGCCACATCATAACTATTGGATAACCTGTCAATACAAATGCAATGATATTAAGATTAGAAACGGCGTCTACTTTGAAAAAGTACCATATCAAGCTTATCAATAAAGTCAATGACATGGGTTCAACGAATAACCATAAAAAACCAATATTATTACGACCATATCGTGTAATAATTTCTCTTAATATTAAAGCTTTTATTACATTAACTTGTATTATTAATGAGCGTAAAAAATGAGTTTTAGAAATTAATTCACTCATCAATCTTTATGCTCCCTTATCCCTGCTAACATTAAATTAAATATACCGTATATAATCAGGCATATAATAAAAGTTGTGATGATATTATAGATTCGTGAAGGTTTAAATGAGACATCTGAAACACTAGGTTGCTCTATACGTTCTAAATAAAGCTGTTTCTTCGTTATCTCCACTTGAGCATTACGCAAAGATAATGTAGCAGCTTCAAATTGCTGTTTTGCAACAGTGTTATTTATAAGAATTTGTTGATATTCAGCCAGATTAGCATCTTTATTTTTATTTTTTTGAAACTCAGTAAGTGCTTGAGCTTCTTTTTTCATTTGTAATTCGGCATTTTTTAGCTCGGCTAAAGATGCTGTAATAAGATCTTGTTTGGCCCGCAAATTTATCTGATTAACAAATCCTTCCGCTTGTTTTAATAAATTTTCATTTATATCAAAAGCATCTTGCATATCGAATGCATTAACACTAATTGTAGCAATACCTGTAGAAATATCAAAATTGACATTTATCATATCACTCATATAACGATAAAAGTATTCTTTTTTATCCATAAAATCAAGGTTGAATCCATTAAAACGAGCAATGATATCCCCTTTTTGGGTATACCATTGTTTAACGGGTAACAATTGTTCAATAGAAGACAATGCATCTCTAGACTTTATATATGAAAGAACAACATAGGAATCATCATTTGAACGGGAAAGACCAACTTTTGAAAAAAAACTTCCTAATCCTCCTAATGAGGATTGAGTATTTGATGATCGTATAATATAGGTTGCTTCTGATGTATATATATTTTCTGCTATCAATCCAAAATATATCATTGACATTAAAGTCGGTAATGTAACAAGTAAATGCAGCAACCATCTTTTTTTTAACTTTATTAATAAAAACATAGTAGTATCAAGCCTATCAATTAATAGTTTATTCTGTAACTTGGCTAACTTGATTAATCATCCCTACACCAGGTGAAAATACAGCATATAAGAATTTTTGTAGTTCAATAATAGGTGCAGATGCAACGTAAACAATATCATTATTTTGAATTTGAAAATTTTTCATTATGAAAAATGAATTAGGATTAGTTAAGTCTATTTGAAAAACGGTTGGAATCGTTTCTTTCTTATCATTGACTAATAAGTTATCTTGATATCTAAATACAAACACACCCTTTGCATTTGCCTTATTGTCATTTAAACCACCAATGCGACCGAGTGCTTGAGATAAATTAATTCCTACAGCTTCAAAAGCTACTTCTTTAGTTGCTCCTGTGGCACCCATTGAAATAAAAGAGCTTGGCTTATTAACTAATGTAATTACATCATTCTGTTGAAGTTGAATATTAAATTGAGGATTGGATAAAATTAAACTTAAGGGGATTTGGCTATTTTTTTTATTTCTAGTAACTTGTATTAATGTATCTTTAATATCGTACATATTGTTACCTAACATGGCAACAGCATCTAGTAATTGCTCTCCCTTAGCTGTAAGGGTCATTTTTCCACTAAACTTGTCCCCAATAACAGTAACTGTTGACGATCTTTTTTCTAACACAGTAATAATGATTTGGGGTCTATTAGCAATACCTGATAGTTTTTCGACTATCTCATTTTGTACTTGCGAAGGATTTTTATCATCAACTTTTAGAACTCCTACAAATGGTAATGAAATAAGTCCCTTTGAATCAACAGTTACTATTGGCAAATCCGTCAAACCAGTTCTTGGTGCACCTGTATCACTTGAACCTGTAAATAATATTGCCGGTGGAGTTTCAATAATTGAGATTTTTAGACTATCCCCTTTTCCGATTCGATCAACTTGTTGAACTTGATTTGTTGTTTCATTGATAAATTTTATAGGGATTTTGGATGAGTTAATATCTTTAGTAAAATTGATTGAATCATTTAGATCGACTAAGTTAACTTTACTATAAATGTCATCTCTTTTGGAATCCTGCTTATTTATATTTTTTATTGAAGAAAAGCTGGGTCCAGAATGCGGTAAAACTGAACAACCACTCAAAAATATGGCTAGTGCTATTGGAAGAAGAGACGGTAATTTCAAAATAAATTTCCTTATGCATCATTTCTTATATTTCTTATTTTTTATTATAAAACAGATAATTTTAGTATAAAAGTATTTTGTGGTGGAGACCCTATCAGCCACATCTCACACACATATTTTTTACTTTGGCTGCTTCCTTCCGGACCTGACCTGATGAGCAAAAAAATGTTGCAAGAGGACCCATAGAGCCTCCATAGGAAAGATTATATTATGCTTTAATTATGAAATTATTTCAATTATTATTTTGTTATACCATATCCAACCGACCTTTCCTTAATCTAAATTTTAAAGAAAGGCGATTGTAATAAGAGTATAGAATTTAATCCTACATAATAAACTATAGTGCTAAATTCTTTTCTACTCGCTCTCTAAATTTAATACCTGGTCTAAATGTAACAACTCGACGAGCTGAAATATCCACACTTTCACCAGTTTTAGGATTACGACCAGGGCGTGAATTTTTATCACGTATAGCAAAATTACCAAATCCAGATAATTTCACTGGTTCCCCTTTTTCTAAAGCCACTCGAATCTCTTCAAAAAAAAGTTCAACAAGGACTTTAGCTTCTTGACGATCAATATTAAATTTTTCGGTAAGACGATCTGCAATATCAGCTTTAGTTAATGTCATAGTTATTATTCTCTTAATAGGGCTTTAAAACGATTTTGTAAGGCAGTAACACACTTGCTTACAATGTTTGTTATATCTTCTTCTTCAAGTGTACGTGATTTGTCTTGTAAAATCAAACTGATAGCGAGACTTTTTTGATCTACATCGATGTTATCACCTTGATAGACATCAAATAGATTAACTTTCACAAGTTGCTCCCCTCCAGCTTGTTTACACACTGAAATAATTTCTGCTGCTGGAATTGTATTTGAAACAATAATCGCTATATCTCGTTTGTTTGACGGATATTTTGAAAGGTCTTTGGCAACAGGCACCTTTTTAAAGTTAATTTTAGCTAAATTTATTTCAAAAACAAGCGTTTTACTATTTAAAGATAATTTTTTTTCGATTTCTGGATGCAACACACCCAAATAACCAATAACCTCTTCATTTAGATTGATTGCTGCACTTTGTCCTGGATGTAAAGCTGGTAATTCTGCTCTGTTAAATTGGACTTGTTCATCACAACCTAAGAGTGAGAAAATTGCTTCAAGGTCCCCTTTTAGATCATAATAATCAACGCTCTTTTTAGGTAATTGCCAATGGTCTTCATATAAATTACCAGTAATAATCCCAGAAAGCATCAATTCTTGACGTACACCGAACTCACATTTTTCATCTGGTATAAAACGTAAGCCTGTTTCAAATAGTCGTATGCGAGATTGTTGTCGATTTTGATTATAGAGTACTGCATTTAATAATCCTGACCACAGTGATAAACGCATCGCAGACATTTCACTGGAAATTGGATTTGGTAGAGTAATTGCCGTTTCATTCGGATGAAGAATGTGCTGAATTTTAGGATCAACAAAACTATAGGTTACAGCCTCTTGATAACCACGATCAACCAATAACTCTTTTATCCGGCGTAATGATATATTACTTTCAGGTTTTGGTTGCATCACAGATTCAATTTTCATATTTGCATTCGGAATGTTGTTATATCCATAAACGCGAGCAACTTCTTCAACTAAATCTTCTTCAATTTGTAAATCAAAACGCCAGCTAGGTGATTTAACGATCCAAATATCGTCTTGATAGTCTACTTCACAACCAAGTCGAACTAAAATATCCGTTATTTTTTGTGTTTCAATTGTATAACCTATGATTCGATCAATTCTGTTACGGCGTAACTTTATGGTAGCTTGTGAAGGTAATCCACTTTGATTTGTAACTTCAATAACTGGTCCAACCTCCCCTTTACAAATATCAACTAATAATTGCGTCGCTCTTTCCATTGCTACAAATTGTAATTCTGGATCCACACCTCGTTCATAGCGGTGAGAAGCCTCGGTATGTAGACCATATTCTCGAGCTTTACCGGCAATTGCTAATGGTGCAAAATAAGCGGACTCAAGAAAAATATTTTTTGTGGATTGTATTACACTTGATTTCTCACCGCCCATAATTCCTGCAATTGCTAATACTTTATTATGATCAGCAATAACTAAAGTTTTATCATTCAATTTAACTTCATTGCCATTAAGTAATGTGATTTCTTCGTCTTGATGAGCATAACGAACAATAATGCCTTTTTCAATTTGGTCTAAATCAAACGCATGCATTGGGTGACCAAGTTCTAGTAATACATAATTAGTAATATCGACAACGGCATCAACTGAACGGATTCCACCACGACGCAACTTTTCTTTCATCCATAATGGCGTAGTGGCATGGATATTGATGTTTTTGATCACTCTTCCTAAGTAGCGAGGGGCTGCTTTTGGAACATCTATTTGAATTGAGACGGTATCAGAAATTGACGCAGGTACCTTTTCTACTTTAAGCTCCTTCATTGGTATATTGTTTACAGCTGAGATATCTCTAGCAACACCAACAATACCAAAACAATCGGCACGATTTGGTGTAACACTTATATCAATCATCACATCGTTAAGATTTAAATACTCTCGAATATCTTCTCCTAACGGTGCATTATTAGGTAATTCAATAATACCATTATGATCATCAGCAATACCTAATTCAGAATAAGAGCACAACATTCCTTCTGAAGGTTCACCACGGAGTTTTGCAGATTTGATTCTGAAATCTCCTGGTAAAACAGCCCCAACAGTTGCGCAAGCAACCATTAAACCTTGACGGCAATTTGGTGCACCACAAACAATATCAAGTAATTCATCTTTACCAATGTCCACTTTAGTTACACGAAGTTTATCTGCATTAGGATGTTGTTTACATTCAACAACTTTTCCTATTACAACGCCAATAAAATCCCCTGCAACCTTTTCCATGTCATCAACTTCTAAACCAGCCATCGTTAATTGGTCGGCTAGCATTTTGCTACTAATTTCTGGATTGATCCATTCACGTAGCCAACTTTCACTAAATTTCATGTTTTGATCTCCAGAATTAATTAAATTGCTTTAAAAAACGTAAATCGTTTTCAAAGAAAGAACGCAAATCAGTGACACCGTAACGTAACATTGTTAATCTTTCAATTCCCATGCCAAAGGCAAAACCACTATAAACTTCAGGATCAATACCAACATTACGCAATACATTTGGATGAACCATTCCACATCCAAGTACTTCCAACCATTTACCATTTTTAGCTTTAATATCAACTTCTGCAGAAGGTTCAGTAAATGGGAAATAGGCTGGTCTAAATCTTATTTCCATATTATCTTCAAAAAAGCAATGAAGAAAATCATGTAACAAACCTTTTAAATGGGTAAAACTAATTTCTTTATCAACTAATAATCCTTCCATTTGATGGAACATTGGAGTATGAGTCTGATCATAATCATTACGGTAGGTTCTACCTGGAGCAATGATTCGTATTGGCGGTTTTTGATTTTCCATAGTTCGAATTTGAACAGTTGAAGTTTGAGTACGTAATAAACGTTTTGCATCAAACCAGAATGTATCATGATCAGCACGAGCAGGATGGTGAGCAGGAATATTTAATGCATCAAAGTTATGATAATCATCTTCTATTTCTGGTCCAGTTTCAACAGCAAAGCCTAGTTCTCCAAAAAAATCAACTAACCGATTGATTGTTTTTGTCACTGGATGTAATCCACCCAACTCAAGTGATTTACCTGGTAAGGTAATATCAATTGTCTCATTTGCAAGTTTTGCGTCTAAGATTTGACGCTCTAAAAGATTGCGTTTTTGATTTAATATTTCGACAACTTCTTGTTTTGCATCATTTATTTTTTGACCTACTGCTGGGCGTTCTTCGGCAGGAACATCACGTAAAGAAGCCATCTGCAATGTAAAATAGCCTTTTTTACCAAAATATTCCACTCTGATCTGTTCGATCGTATTAATGTCGTTAGCATTTTCAATAGCGGATTTGGCATTGCTTACCAGTTCAACTAATTGAGACATACAGTTCTCCTGCTTATTGTTCATTACATAAAAAAAGCCTCTCCTGAGGCTTTTATAATTATTTTTCGTTTTTCCTTTGCCTCACGAAAGAATATTTTTAATGACGCTAAAAAAGAAACGAAAAACAACTAATTTCATAATTACTTAACTCTTAAATCATATTGTCGATAAAATGATAAAAGCCGAGATAACTCGGCTCTTATAAAGCTATTTTAATGCAGCTTTTGCTTTTTCAACCAATGCAGCAAATGCATTTTTGTCAAATACAGCAATATCAGCAAGGATTTTACGATCAATTTCAATTGAAGCTTTCTTTAATCCATTGATAAAACGGCTATAAGAAAGACCACATTGACGAGCAGCAGCATTAATACGAACAATCCATAATTGACGGAATTGACGTTTACGCTGACGACGGTCACGGTAAGCATATTGTCCAGCTTTAATTACTGCTTGGAAAGCTACACGATAAACACGTGAACGAGCTCCATAATAACCTTTTGCTTGTTTTAAAATTTTCTTGTGACGTGCACGAGCAATAACACCACGTTTAACACGAGCCATAAACTATATCCTCTAATTAATTAACCAATAAATTAAGCGTATGGAACACACGCAGTAACTAAACCTAAATCGCCTTTTGACACGGTAGTCAAACCGCGTAAATGACGTTTACGCTTAGTTGATTTTTTGGTTAGGATATGGCTTTTGTTCGCTTGCTTATGCTTAAAGCCACCAGAAGCTGTTTTTTTAAAGCGCTTTGCTGCGCCTTTTACAGTTTTAATTTTAGGCATTTTATTAATTTCCACTTCGCATTGTTAATAAAAATAAAATAATGGTGTAATTTTTAGAAAACTAAAAAATAACTTGCAAAACCATTACTTCTTCTTCGGCGCTAACACCATTACCATTTGACGACCTTCAATCTTAGTTGGATAAGATTCAATAATTGCCAAATCAGCTAAGTCTTCCTTAATACGATCAAGCATCTCAGTACCTAACTGTTGGTGAGCCATTTCACGTCCACGAAAACGGAGCGTGACTTTAGCTTTATCGCCATCTTCAAGAAAGCGAATCAGGCTGCGGAGTTTTACCTGATAGTCGCCTTCATCTGTACCAGGTCGGAACTTAATTTCCTTAACCTGAACAACCTTTTGCTTTTTCTTCTGTTCTTTTGTTGCTTTACTCTTTTCATAGAGGAACTTGCCATAATCCATAATTCGACAAACAGGTGGCTCTGCATTAGGGCTTATTTCGACTAAATCTAAAGTTGCTTCTTCCGCTTGTTTTAAAGCTTCTTCTAAGCTTACTATACCGAGCTGCTCACCATCGACGCCGGTTAACCTCACCTCACGAGCAGTAATTTCATCATTGATCTTATGTGCGCGTGTTGACTGAATACGTTTACTGACTTTAATATCTCATTCCTCCAAATTAATTTATCGTTAATCCATCTGTTCCAATGAACGACTATGAATTTCATTAAGCAACAATTCTATAACATGTTTCACTTCAAAGCTACCAAGATCTTTACCTTGACGAGTTCGAACTGAAATTGTTCCTGATTGCATTTCTTTGTCTCCACAAACAAACATATACGGAACACGTTTTAGAGTATGCTCCCGAATTTTAAACCCAATTTTCTCATTTCTCAAGTCCGCTTTTGCTCTAATTCCAACTTTTTGCAATTGCTCGGTTAATTGTTTAGCATATTCAGCTTGATTATCCGTAATATTTATTACTGCAACTTGCAAAGGAGCAAGCCATGTTGGGAAAAAACCTGCACAATTTTCGGTCAATATTCCCATGAAACGCTCCATGGAACCTAAAATTGCTCTATGGATCATTACTGGTGTATGACGTTCGTTATCTTCACCAACGTAGGTCGCATCTAGACGCTCAGGTAGCATAAAATCAAGTTGAACTGTACCACATTGCCACGCTCGCCCTAAACAATCATGTAAAGTAAATTCAATCTTTGGTCCATAAAATGCACCTTCGCCAGGTAAATATTCAAATTCAATACCATTTTCAGTTAAACATTCCGCTAAATCTTTTTCAGCTAAATCCCATGTTTCATCTTTACCAATACGTTTTTCTGGGCGAGTTGATAATTTCACAGTAATATCTATAAAACCAAAGGTACGGTAAGTATCATAAACCATTTTAATACAACTATTTACCTCACCTCGAATTTGCTCTTCCGTGCAGAATATGTGCGCATCATCTTGGGTAAAGCCACGAACTCGCATTAGACCATGTAGTGAACCAGAAGGTTCATTACGATGGCAACTACCAAACTCAGCCATACGTAAAGGCAAATCACGATAAGATTTTAGTCCTTGATTAAAAATTTGCACATGACCTGGGCAGTTCATTGGTTTAATACAATATTCACGATTTTCAGATGAAGTAACAAACATTAATTCTTTATAGTTGCCCCAATGACCTGTTTTTTCCCATAATACGCGATCCATCATAAATGGACCTTTTACTTCTTGATAATTATATTCTTTTAGTTTGGTACGAACAAAAACTTCTAGTTCACGAAATATAATCCAACCATCATTATGCCAAAATACCATACCTGGTGCTTCTTCTTGCATATGATAAAGATCTAGTTGTTTACCAATTTTACGGTGATCCCGTTTTGCTGCTTCTTCTAAAAATTGTAAATAACTATCTAGTTGTTTTTTATCCGCCCAAGCTGTGCCATAAATGCGCTGTAACATTTTATTATCACTATTACCACGCCAATAAGCACCAGCGATTTTTTGCAGTTTAAAATGATGACAAAAACGCATATTCGGAACATGCGGTCCTCGGCACATATCAATATATTCTTCATGATGATAAAGAGCTGGTGTTGAATCCTTAGAAATATTTTCGTCTAAAATGGCAATTTTATATGGTTCACGACGTTCCCAAAATACTTCTCTAGCGCGTTCCCAGCTTACAACTTCCTTTTTTACTTCATAATCTTTTTTTGCTAATTCGTGCATACGTTTTTCTAAAGCATCAAGATCTTCCTGAGTTAAAGAATGGTCTAAATCGATATCGTAATAGAAACCATTGTCAATAGTGGGACCAATCGCCATTTGCGTGTTAGGCCATAATTGTTTAATAGCATGACCTAATAAATGGGCACAAGAGTGACGAATAATCTCTAAACCGTCTTCATCTTTGGCTGTAATAATCGCCAATGTTGCATCCTCATCAATTACATCACAGGCATCTTTACGTTGACCATTTACACGCCCAGCAATACACGCCTTAGCAAGCCCTGCTCCAATACTTTGTGCAACTTCTAGAACAGTCACTGGTTTATCAAATTGACGTTGACTTCCGTCAGGAAGAGTAATAATTGGCATAATAAATCCTTATAACAGTGGTGCGCCACACGAAAGCGCACATGTGTAAATATTGCATATAAAATAATAGATCGCGTATACTACCATTTATCATAAGGATTTCAAATAAAAATAGTAACCTTATTAATATTAATAATGAATCTCTTTCAGTATACTGAAAGAGATAGTTAAAATAAAACTTTTGGACAAAATTTGAATACTAAAACGTTTTAAATGCTTTATGATTCATTACTGTTTAAGTTAAATTATTTATTGATACTATTATGAACATTTGGATCGATGCTGATGCATGCCCTAACCCAATTAAAGAAATTTTATTTCGAAACGCGATTCGTAAATCAATCAATACGAAGTTAATTGCTAATCAATGGTTAAATATTCCCTCTTCACCTTTTATTACTAGATTACTAGTGGAAAATGGCTTTGATAAAGCGGATAACAAAATTGTCGAACTTGTTGAACTCAATGATTTAGTTATTACATCAGATATACCATTAGCATCCGATGTATTAAAGAAAGGTGCTTTTGTTCTTACGCCTAGAGGTGAAATTTATACTTTAGATTCAATTAAAGAGCGACTAGTGATGAGAGATTTTATGGAAACACTGCGAGCAAGTGGAATCCAAACTAAAGGACCTGCTCCATTTTCATATAAGGATCGCGAAAAATTTGCTAATCAACTTAATTTTTTAATTAATAAATTAACTAGATAAAATTATATCAATAATTTAAAAAATTTATCGTTAATCATTTTATAAAGTTATATTTTTAGAAATAATTCTCTACTCTTAAAGGGCTTTGAACCTACGTAAGGTTTTAAAGCCATTCGAGTAAAACGTTTAGCGGCTTTTAATGTATCAGGACTATTAAAAACACGGTTTCCTAAAGCCAATACCTGTTCACCAGTGAAACTGGTACTATTTCTTAATAAACTACTGATAAATCCATTTTCGGATTGATATTGATAATACATTGATTCAACAATATCATCACCTGTTACGCTACAATGAAAAAAATCTACGTGATAACCTAAATTTTCTAATAATGAAAGTTCAAAAATACGCAGTACATTCTCAGCAGGAATTTGTTGTGCCAGTTGTTGCAAACTTTTTAAATAATCGTCAAAAAGTGTTGGCATATCAGTATCTGCAATTAATACGCGGTGTAATAATTCATTTAAATAAAAAGCGCTATATAATGAAACCGAAACTAGTGGTAAAGTGAGTGACATCGCTTCTACCTGACGCAATATTTTTATATTACCCTTGCCAGAACATTGTACAATTAAAGGGGTAAACGGCTGTAAAAGGCCTTTTAAAGTAGAATTCTTTCGTCGAGCTCCTTTAGCTAAAACGGTTATTTTGCCTCCACTTTCAACAAAAAGATCAACGAATAAACTGCTTTCAGTTTGAGTACGAGTATGCAAAACAAATGCTCTTTGCCAATTTTCCATGCAGAACCTTTATTTAGATTGTTGTTTTTTTGATTAATAATTTTATCTGAACAAAAAAAAAGTAATTTTATGAAATTTAACCTGAAATTATGATAAAAATCCGATATAATCAAATGATAACAATAGGATTATAGGATAAATAAAAGACAAGCTATGGAACTTTTTTCAATAATTTTACTTCTCGTATTAATTGTATCACTTTCTGGTGTCGTTGTTAAAATGTTACCAATTCAAATACCTTTACCGCTAATGCAAATATTATTAGGTTGCATTCTTGCCGCTTTTGGTGTTTACGTAAAATTCGATCCAGAACTCTTTCTTGTTTTATTTATACCTCCCTTACTGTTTGCTGATGGTCGAAAAACATCAGTAAAAGACTTTGTATATAATTTCAGAGAAATTGTTGGATTAGCACTTGTATTGGTGGTTATCTCAATTATCGCTTTAGGTTACATTCTTCATTGGATGTTACCAAATGTCCAATTAGCAGCAGCCTTAGCCCTCGCAGCTGTCTTATCACCTACCGATGCTGTTGCCTTGAGTGGTATTGTTGGTAAAGGTCGTATAGACAAAGAAAAAATGGAAATTATTGAAGGTGAAGCATTAATGAATGACGCTTCTGGTCTAGTTTCTTTGAAGTTTGCGATTGCAATTGCAACAGGACTGCTTGAATTTAATTTATGGCAAATTAGTTTATCTTTTTTTGTCGTTGCTATCGGCGGTTTAGCGGTTGGTGTTTTATTTACTTGGTTATATGCAAGGATTTTACGTAAAATAAATAAGCTTACTAATAATGACCCAGCAATCCAAATCGTATTATTATTCTTACTACCATTTGCGGCTTATATTATTGCTGAAGAATGTCATTGTTCCGGCATTTTAGCAGCTGTAAGTGCCGGTATGACCGTTAATCATTCTGGTATGATGCGTAATGCACCTTTGACAACACGTTTACAATCAGATAGTGCATGGTCAATGTTAACTTTTGTATTTAACGGATTTGTTTTTGTTCTGTTAGGTATTCAACTGCCTAGTATTTTAAATAACACTTTTGCTGAAAATCAAACAGATGCGTCAATTGAGTTATGGCAATTATGCTTTATTGTTTTATTTGTTTTTATCGTGTTAATGGGAACAAGATTTGCTTGGCTTTGGGCGATGAAACAGATGCCAACTATGCCATTTGGGACAAAACGACCTTTAGCATTTAGGTCATATACAAACCGCGATCTATTAATTTCAACTTTCGCTGGTGTTCGTGGAGCAATTACTTTAGCTGGTGTATTATCCATTCCAATGACTATTGCTGGACGATATCAATTGGTCTTTATTGCTACAGGAATTATCTTAATTTCATTGATTGTCGCGGTCGTGATATTACCTATTTTATTACGAGGAAGTGTAATTTTAGATAATTCTAAACAAGACAATGAAATTTTAACTGTGAAAGGACAAATGGCAGAAGAAGCTATTGTTAGTCTTGAAAAAATGCAAAACAATTTACTGCAAGAAACATCTGAAGCGGGTTTAGATCAAGAGATAATCCACGAAGTTGGCTCACGTGTTATTGGTTCATTAAGACGTAGAACAGGTCTTA
Source organism: Gilliamella sp. B2887 (assembly GCF_026537015.1). Classification (NCBI taxonomy): domain Bacteria; kingdom Pseudomonadati; phylum Pseudomonadota; class Gammaproteobacteria; order Orbales; family Orbaceae; genus Gilliamella; species Gilliamella sp. B2887. The sequence continues at coordinate 26,691 of NZ_JAFNMX010000012.1, forward strand.
AAGATTTAGAACAAAAAGCACTAGAAGCTGAGAACCTTGAAAGACGTATGCGCTTGGTTGCAATTGGTGCAGAACGTACAGCATTATTACAAATGAAAATTCGTAATGAAGTAAGTGAAGAAACTTTCGAACATCTAAACACTGATTTAGATATTTATGAGAAAATGATCTCTGGAGATGTGTAAATGATAGAAAGCCAGCATAATTTATTAGGAAAAATACATACAACATTTGTGGATAAAGCACCTCAAGTGTTAGGAATTACCTTACGCTGTATTCCTTTTAATTTAAAAAAACAAGTTATTGAACAATTGTTACAAATACAGTTTAAACATTCACTTGAGGATGGTGATCTTGATTTTTTAGAAAATCGCTGGCTTAAAATTCAAGTTACGGATCTACAATTAGTATGGTTTGTTAGTCTAATCGAGAATAAATTAGTTGTCAGTCGAGAGGAAATTGCTGATGTAAGCTTTATTGGCAATGCGAATGATCTAATAATGATTGCTACTAGACGTCAAGACCCTGATACTCTCTTTTTTCAACGTCGATTAATTGTTGAAGGTGATACTGAGCTTGGTCTCTACGTTAAAAACTTAATGGATTCAATTGAATTAGAATCTATGCCTAAACCGCTCAGAATAACTCTTGAAAAGTTAGCAAACGTAATTGAGAGTGCACCAAAAGAATAAAAATTATCGATTATTCATAATAAAAAAAGGAATGTTATCAATTCATTCCTTTTTTATTTTTCAACCAAATTGATATTCAATTTTAACTAAATTAAATTAAAGCTCTTCATTGTTTTCTATATCCTAATAATAATCTTTCAATTTTAATCTATTTGCATTTTTTATGTGATCTTTCGTATAACACAAAATTTTTTAAATAATAAAATGATCAATTCTAAATGTTGATTCTAACTAAATATTGAGAGATTAATCACAATTAACAAAATATTCATTTCCTATTTAAATCCAGTAGAGCTAAATTGTGAAAATAAATAGCAATTACACAAAATAAATTATGGTCAATTTTAAGAAAAAACTATTCGTTTTACTTATAATTCCTTCTTTAGGGTTCTGTCTTGATTTTAATAATAAAAATGAATCGAATTACATTATTAATCATTTCAAATTTAATGATGGCAATACAATGCCAAAATTATCAATACATTATATAACTCTTGGAAATCCAGAAAATAAGCCAGTTTTAATATTACATGGAACTACTGGTAATGGAGAATCAATGTTAAATGATAGTTTTGGCCATGCTTTATTTGATAAAGGAATGCCATTAGATGCAGAAAAGTACTTTATTATTCTTCCTGATGCTATAGGTACAGGACAATCATCAAAACCTTCGGATGGTATGAAAGGTGATTTTCCACATTATGATTATGCGGATATGGTTAATGCACAATACCAATTAATAAAAAATGGATTAAAAATAGATCATTTATACCTTATTATAGGTAATTCGATGGGAGGAATGAATACTTGGAAATGGGTTACAATGTATCCTGATTTTATGACTGCTGCAGTACCAATGGCAGCAACCCCTGCCCCTATGTCTAGTCGAAATTGGATTATGAGAAAAATGGTTATTAATGCTATTAAAAGCGATCCAAATTGGAAAAATGGATTTTATGATAAGCAGCCTGAAAATTTTCAAACAGTATATAATTACTACAATATAGCAACCAACGGAGGTGATATTGCTTGGCAAAATAAGGCATATAGTACCGCAAAAGCAGAAGAACTATTAGCCAGTAGATTAAAAGAACGCATTACAATGGATACTAATGATTTTTTATTTCAATTTGATGCAGCAAGAAACTATGATCCAACTAAAGATTTAATTAAAATTAAAGCACATGTATTAGCAATAAACTCAGAAGATGATGAAAGAAACCCACCGACTGTTGGTCTGATGGAAAAAGCCCTAAAAAAAATTCCTCATGCTCATTATGTATTAATACCTGCAAGTAACGAAACCAGTGGGCATAGTACCACCTTGTCGGCTAATTTGTGGAAAGATCATTTAACTCAATTTTTAAAAGAATTAGAAGAGAATAAATAGATCAAATTTTAAATGAAATGGATGATAAACAATTAATACTTTTAGAGATAATACTTTTATAGTGATGTTGTACTTTTAATTTAAAGTTACAACGTCACAAATATTTTATTGGTTTATACAAAATTTTTAATTTAAGTAAATGATCTATCACCAAATACCCATAAATAATAAAAAATCTTTATCCACCATAATTCTTATTTGCATAAATGGCCCCTACCATAGCGAAGCTCATTTATTAAATAGAACTTTTTTCTTACATTGGAATTAACTAATATTTCATGAGATTACTAGATTCACAAATTTTCTATAATTTCATCACATTTATATAAATACTTAGTCAGATTAATTCAGATTAATAATGTGATGCCGAGCGTGATAAATCACGCTCAAATTAAGTGATAATTAACTATTTTGTATTTTTCATCATATGAAAACAAATTACAAATATTAAGCTTTAATTTGTAAAATGTATTTTTGTAAACTTTCTAACTCGGATTTTGTGTCGTATGTGTAAATCCGAATTTCATCAAAACGTTCAGTGTCATTAATTTCCAATTCGTGAGAATTTTCATTTGTTACTACTGTTTTCTTTAGTTCACCAGCTAAATAATATTCAATATGATATTCAACAGTTTCTGGTTTATCAATATTGCCCTCATTATATGCAATGAGATTATCTTGTTGTATTTCTTTGTTTCTATGTAACCATGTTAATACTATTGTTTCTTGTTCTTTTAGTGTTATTGTCTCTGTAATAACACCATTAACCTGTAAATTAGCTGGAGGGTATGGTCGTGCGGCTCTTGCGTTAAATTTTAGTGCTCGAATAGGAGCTTTATTTGCACTGAGTGTTCCAGTATTAGTTTGTGTTAACTGTTGAACATAAGCAACTTCACCTTTTAAATATTCAATGCCGTCCGTTTCAAATAGGCTATCAAAAAACCAGATAAACGAATCTTTACTATGTGTTTGTGGTAATGTGTCTGCACATCCCCTTGCTATTGTTACGGTGCCATTTAACTCATCAAATGCATCAATTCGAATGATTTCATTACCAATAATAGCTGCGCTGCCAATTGAAACATCTGTCATATTTTTGTTAAAAATCACGCTTAATTGTGTATCTACTTTACTTAACTGACGTTTACTTATTAATACCGCACTTGGTGTAAAGTCACATGTTCCTTTTATTGTAAAATCAGCCCCTTCAGTTGCCGTTTGTAATAAATAGTTAATTGACTGTGAATTTGGCTGAGCAGAAACTAGGAGCATATAGCCTGACTCGTTATTAACATCATGATTTGATAACTGGCTCATTGCAAAATAGGGAGATTCGAATAACATATAATTTTCAACTGGCCTTGGTGTTGTATCTTGAACTAGCCCTGTTCCAGATTGATTACCACTGTTATAAACTGTATCTGCCAATCCAAAAACATCCTGAATTGCGGTGATTTCAATCATTCCATCTTCGTGCTCGTTAATAGAGCCAACCCGCATGACCATATCTTTGATATCCCTGTCTGGCAGTGATACCCGAAAACAATCAGCAGGAGTTAATATTTCACCGCGGCGATCAAACTGAATTGTTAAACGCCTTAAACCCGCAATTCCAGATTCCAGTTCTCGCTGTGCAACACGTGCAGCCAGCTCAAATGTGGGTAGTGCTTTATATTCAATAGAGCTACTGATTAAACCAACAGCTTGAATTGCACCTAAATTTTGTGCCCGAACTTCACTATCCTCGTTCGTTACTGGATTATGCCATTTTACGGCAATTTCATTTGGTACATTATCGGAAGCGCTACTATCGTCGTCCTGTACCACTAAAATACCATTATCATAATTAAACAATGGTAAATCTTCTTTTTTGTAATTATCACGAATCAGTTTTAGTTTAATTTTTCCTGTTGTTAAATCGGCATATTGTACTGCGCCTATATGATCTAACACCTGCTGTATAAATGTATCTAATCCATCTTGTCGATTGTAACGAAAGCATAAACCGAATTTTTCACTATATAGAATATCAGCAGCAGTTTTAAATGAATCTAAATCAAAATCCTCATATAGTTGCAATCCTCGTCCCCAATCATTGTTAGTTCCGCACTCTATCAAAATATGCGCAGGATTCATTGCATGAATAGTTCTTAAATTGCTATTTATTCCATTATCTTTTTCATGAATTGTTGATGTATCATCATATAACATGATGATACATTTCTCTGGGTACCATACTTCGTTATTTGACCAACCTTGTGTTGTACGTCTGACTCTATATTTCCACGGTTTTGGACTTGCTGAATAAGCACTAATTAAACCGTCAAAGAACGTCGTAACCATGCCCCGAAAACCAGGCACAACGCCGCCCAGTAAATTTTTTACACGACTAGTTGGCTCCTGATCTGCATTACCCATTGCAATTTCAAATATGCCTTTAATTCCACCTTCACCACCAACATTAGTACCACCAAACAAATTCGGCTTATCAATATAAATTGATTTGCTAACAGTGACTTCATTTGCTTTACCTGCAAAAACTGTTTTATCATCAGCAGTAATGGCAACTAACTCATTAATCGGTCCACGCCCAAGGCCTGACTGAATACTGAAGTAGTATTTATAGCCAATAGTTGTTTTCTTTTTTTTACTGCCCATACTTACCTCTTCTGTACTCTTTGTTTTGCCAGTTCAACAATACGAATAGCTAACGCATCACCTGTACTTAAAATTGTTTCGCTATCAATCCCACCATTTTGAACAAAATCATTAAAACTCAGTTTATAGTGTTTAAACCAAGCTTTTAGACCCCACGCACAACCACCTCCTCGGCGAATATCGGCCATAGTTATCCATATACTATTTTCTAATTGCTTCATAACGATAATTTCCATAAGCCAGCACAAACCAATCCGCAGTCCAACAGTCACCAAAAAACACACACTGTGGTGTTCCTTCTGTTGGCTGAGGATAATCAAAGTCATCAAACGTTGCTGCATTAACCTTATTATTATGTTTTTTGGCTAATGCTTGATTTAGAAAATAGGATGCAACCAGTACAACAACAAAACGCGCAATCGCCCACCACATAATGAACCTCCTAGAATAATTTAGTAATGCTATACGGTGATTTGCCGGGCATATGTGGACAACCACCATAATTCAAATGGTTATTAAATTTATTTTCACAGGTATTAATTGTATTATCACAACCAGGGTATACATTAATTATCAAACCAACACTTAAGCCGTAAGTTCCACCATATAGGCTTAAATTATTGTTGTTATGCATGCGAATACCTCGCCTTTCTGTTAGACCTTCAAACTCATATTCAATATAGCCACCACTAAAGTAACCATTATTAATATCTTGTGGTACATTAAATGTAATTGATTTACCATCTAATGCGGTGATCTCTAATCCTGAAATGACATAATGACGGGCTTTAACCTTACATCTACTATCATAAAGTGCATGAGGGCACTTTCTGCCCCAGGTCAACCTTAATCCCTGACGACCAAATGTATTAACAATATTAGTGGTGATAATTTTGGCTTCACCAATTTTTTCACGTTTGACTTCAGTGATATTACCTACCCATACCACCCGTAACTCTTGTTGATTATCATGATAATGCATGCGATAAATTCTAATTTTTACCGATGTACTCGGTGGCACACCTCGGTAAAAAGAAACCACTTTATTCGTAACCGGTAAGATAATTTCGACATTATTATTACTGCTTGCTGATAATCCATTATCACTAATTGCAATCGCTTCCCATAGCGCATTATTAACCATTATTGAGCGATCGGCATTTGTATAGTGGTAATACAAATTCTGCCTTTTAAACTCATACAGTGTTAATGGTTGACCATTTGCAACAGAATACTCAAACTCATTCCAACTCATACCGTACCTCCCTAAATGTAACGTTTATTTTTGCCGTGCCGTCAGCATCAGTTAAATGCTCCCATACAACTTTGTCATCATTTAAACGGCATAGACGCATTATGGATATTTTGATTACTTCTTGGCACATAAATGCAACTTTTTTATTGAGCAACAACCGAAGTCCACCTTTGTTATTGCTTTTTACGTTGACAATTTCACGATATAAAATGCGGTTACCTCTCAGTAAAATTCTTAAGAACTGTCTACCGAGATAAGTTTCAGTCATGTTATTTTGTTCAATATCTAAAATTTCACTGGTTGCATCATCAACTAGTTTGCAATCATTGCTAAACGAGGGTACAAAAATTGGTTTTTGGCGACCACGGAGGGCATAAAACAAGGCACGCAGTTCAAGTTGTTTATTACGACCATTAATTAAAAATTCATGGGATTGAGTAATAAAAACACGATTTGCGCTATCTGAGTAGTACACGATACCAGTTTGATTGTCGATTTCACGTCGCATTGATTCATATGAAACATGTACATCATCTGACCAATCTGGTTCTTGCTCCAGTACATAAAAATTATTGTACATAGGTAGTTCAACATTAACGTTAATGTCATTTTTTTCAACAATTAAAAATCGTAACTCTGCGGTTGCTAATTCATCTGTTCGCCTGATAATTTTAGGTGGTTCAGTCAATTTTGCCGATTTAATAGGAAATACTTTGGCACCTTTTAAAACAGCTGTATATATTGGTTCGGATAGAGTAATACTTGAATTTGTAATTGACTCAATATTGGACACAATCGTATTACTATCATTCATAACTGTTAGATTACCGCCAACACGATAGTCTCGCCCGATAGTTGATAAATAGATTGTCTTATCACCTGGTTTGATTTCTTTATCCAGTAATGCACTATCACTATAAATCGGCAATGAAAATGAGCTTAAATAGTTATGAAATAGTATATTTTCAATTTGTCGACGTTCATGTTGATGGATAAGTATTTGAAATTCAAATGTGCGACGTGGTGTTAATCGCATTGCTACTCGCTGTTCTGCCCCTGTTTGTGATTGATGTATATTGGTTTTCCATTCTAATGTTTCAGTAATACCTTGCGACCAATTCGGTGAGAGGGAAAGCGGTAGCGAACGATTACCGCTAACAACTAATGTAACGGTTTCAGCGTTTAAAAAATGAAACGAAATTGTGCAGTCAATGCTATCCGTGCCATGACTATCAATATCAATCGATAACACTTTTAAGCTTAATCGACTAAATAAAAGTGGTAACGCCACATTACTGACAGTGACCCCTTGTTTGTCACTATAGGTAATATCAGTCAAAATTTTACTGCTGAAATAACCGTTGAAAATTGATACTTCTATAGTGCGTTGATTACTAACATAACCAACATCAATAGTGGATGGATTAATATAGAGCTTGTTATAAATAATATTTAAAAATGATTGTGTAATGTAACCTTTTCGCACATTGAATAACTGCAACGGTATTCCGCGTGTAACTGGCCCTGTTTTGTCTTCAACGACAAAGGAGAGACGAGCCATACCTTGGTATTGTTGCAAATCAAAGCTGCGCTGACCACGTAGCTTTTTCAAACCATTAATAACGTATCCTGTATGTTTGGTACTCATCACTCAATTACTCTATAAAAGTAGCCAAGGTCATAACTGTTATCTTCATCTTGAACTTTATCTGTGACAGTTTGAAACATTGTTGCCGCACAGCAATAATATTTTTCACCATTAATTTCACGAATAGTACCAGGAACAACACCATCAATTCTGGCAACATAAAAATCAGGAACTACACCGATGCGTTGATATTGTTTGCTAGCCAAATGCAGATAAATGGATTGTGGCACCAACGTTATCAAATTATTAAATTGAGATAAACTTGCCTCAACAAGCAACATATCAGGGTGGGGTTTATAGTCACGCCGAATTGTTGCATCACCAATACCCATTGCGCCTATTCCTTCATAACCTGACTCATTTGCGCCAAAAAAATAATCTTTGTCCTCAACTCTAATAACGTTAGCGAATGTACGCCAAGGGAGCGATCCGATATACAAGTACATATCACTGGTGAAGGGATATGATGCGTAACTTGTATCATTAGTGTTTGTTGAATGTGTTCCGTACGCATAATGACCACCATTGTAAATTCCATCTTTTTTTATTGTTCCAATACCAAAATGACGAAAACGACGAGAATCGACACGTACAACAACATGAATATATTGTGCTGTTGCTAAAAATGTATATGATGCAAATGGTTCATTATGAAAATTAGTACCAGCACCCCAATAATAACGATAGAAATTTGCTTTACCGTTAAACGAGCTTGAGCCTGTTTGATTGTCCCAGGGTAAATTTGCTTTAAACTGATTATTGATGGCAATGTACAACGTGGGGAGTGAATTTGATGTGCCAACTTTTAGGCTCCAAAAACATTTTTCATTATGTAAATAGAGTTCTTTTTCTTTAGTATTAATTTTATCAACAACCCACCCATTAACTGATTGTGCAAATGTCGCCAATTTTGATAATAAATCCATAACCGACGAGGCGTTACCCGTTTGATATGCCATGTTTAGCTCCTATCCTATATTTTTTCAATTGCAAAAAAATCAATATTTGTTACACGAAAACCGTTTTGAAAAATAATAAATTCGCGACCATCATCGGTTTTAATCGTATCTTCTGCCGCTCGACTTAATCCTGGTACCCAGTAAACACCATCTAACGCTCCCCAAAATTGAGTTGCACCTTTTGTCACGTCAACAATGGAAACAGGATAAAGTGGTGAGTAGCTATCAGGTGATGCAGTTAATGCATTGATTTTTTTATTGCCATAATAATAAAATTGTTCAATACCTCTTGGATAAACTAACATTGTTTGGCTACCTTTTGAACCATAAAACTGTTGCCATGATTGCGCTGGGGTAAATACATAAAAATGATTGTTACGCGGGTCGATAATTGAGGAAAAATAATCTGTTGTGATTGAATATCGCAGTAATTCATTATTACAACTACCTGCAATGACAAGTGGATAAGGGTACTCATTTGGCAATGCGTTTGGTAGCATAAATCCGCAATAACAACTTGAATAAACAGTTGTCATTTTTGTTACCACAACAAAACGACGATTATTAGCAAAAAACCAGTAATGTAGTGGATTATTATCAGCAAATAGTCCAACTTGTGTGCAATTTAACATACCGCTAAATATGTCATTGGGTTGATTGATTAATTCAACATTAAAGTAGGTTCCACCGCAGAAATAAAGATTATAAGTATCATTTAAAATGCTATTATCTGTTTTACACGCAACATAAATATTATTGCCAACAGTCGCTCCCGGCGCACTCCATGCATATGATTTTCGTTTTGCTATAGTTGCTGTAGCTGCAGTTTCGCCGCTGTAAATTTCTGTCCAGTTATCACCTGTTTTAACTAATTCACTATCAGTTGTTAAAAATAGATTTAATTTATCCAGTAAATCGATTTCGTTATCTGCAATTCCACTTTGATACGCCATAGATTAAATCTCCAAATCTTGTTTAATTGTTTGTCTATTTGCTCGAATAAATGTTTTAAATGCTCTACCACCCGTCACACTATTAATGCCACGACTGACCATATCACCCGCATCAATGAATAGTTCTTGCTGAATAACGGGACTTAATACAGTTGGTGAGCTTTTGCGTTGTTGGTTATCATCAAGTAATGGCGCTTTTGGAATATTGACATTGCTAACAGGTCCACCTGTTGCATAATAATGTAATCGTCCCGTATTGATAGCGTGAAGATAGTCGAGACCGTATTTTTTCACAGATTCAGCTTTCACAACAAATTCACCGTTTGATAAGCGAGCAGGGATTGAATCTGATGTGCTTGTACCGGGTCCACTGATATAACCACCAGTCGCTGCCACAACAGATGCTGCACCGGCTAACCCAGACATAGCAGAACTACCCGCACTAGCCGATGTAATTGCTGTGTATAAGGTCGCTGCACCACTTGAAAATGCGCCTGCCATTGCACCTGTTAATCCTGCGGTGCCCGTTGTCATTGCGGTAGTTAATGAAGTGCCCAGTTCAACCGAACCAACACTTGTCGCAGAGGTTATTGCTGTGCTCATCAATTCTGCTGAAGCGATAGCACTGGCATTTTCTGCTGTATCGGTTATTGAGCTAAAAAGTGATTTACCCAAATTACTGAGTTGATTCATGGCAATATCAGCAAGACCTTTACTTGCTACCTGAGCCATTGCTGATACGATACTTTGTGCAAGGTTTAATAATGCGTCTTTTAATTCAAACGTACCTTTTGCTAAAGAATCAAGACTACCTTGGATACCGCTTTGCAACCCGTTTTTAAATGCATTGGTTAATGCATCGGTAGTTTTATTTAGTTCTGCAATTTGCAGCTGAAGTGTAGCAAGTGCTTTTTGTGCATTTTCCCCAACTTGACCCGGAAGCGTTGTCATAGCTTGCAAAGTAGGTAAATATTTGGCAAGTTCTTGCGCTGTTTGCTTGTGCAAATCAACTAATTGGCTTTGTCCTTCAATTTGTGTAATTAAACCAGCAGTTACTTGTGCTTGTATACTTTGTTCTTTTATTGACTGTTGTGATTGTGCTTGCTGAACTTTTGCTAAAATTTCGGCAAGATTTGCTTCAGCTTTTTTTAGTGGCAATAACTGGTCAATTAAATCAATACCTTCAATATTTTTATTGGCTTTAAGTTGCGCTATAACGGCTTGATACCATCTATCAATTTCTGCTGTTTTAATTCTGGTTGGGTCAAACAATAACGAATTGAGTTGATTTTGTAATTCGTCATTAAGTTTTTTATTTTCGTGTGCTGTAATTGCATTATTTGCCGCATTAGCTCGATTACGTTGCTCTAATGTTAATTTTTGAGAATCAATCAACGTTTGCCGAGTTGCATATGTTTTTTGTGTCTGCTTATCAGCTTGTGATTCCAGCGATTTTATAAATTGCTCTGTTTCACGTGCTGCAGATTTTGCCGCTCGGGCTGATTCTTGTATTGCTTTTTTCTTTGCTTCTTGCTCATCTATCAATTGAGCATTAGCGATAATCTCTTTTTTGAGCTCTGGGCTAGCGTTTTTATACTGACCTTTTTCAATTTCGTAAAGTGCTTTAGCAACTGCTGTGCTTTTTTCTTGTAACGCAACTTTATTTTTTAATTGTTCGTTATATTGTCTTAGCTGTTTATCCGTGATTTCTTTTACATCTTTATCATATTGACCGCCTGAAAATGATTTACCGTCTTTTGATTTAACTCCTTGTGCTTGTAAATCTTTACGACCCTTTTCATCAGCCCACAGTACTTCATATTTTTTACGTAATTCATCAACCGCTTTGGCTTGTTTTTCAGCATCACTGGCATTTTGTTTATGTAGCTCATTAAGCTCCTTTTGGGCATTGATTGCTTTTTCATTAATTACATCTGTGTCATGCTTTTCTTGTGCTTCTTTTTGAAGTTTATCTCGTTGAGTCTGTTTTTCTTGTAATGCTTTATCATCATTTTTAGTATATGGAATAGATACTGACCCAGGAACAATAAAAAAACCTCTTTTTTTAGCTTTCTCCATTCTTTCAATATCTTCTTCTAAGCTTGATAATCCTAAATCAAACTTAAGCTCTTTCTTTAACTCATTACCTAGAACACTAACCCCATTTTTGAAGCGTCGCCACGCATTTTCTAACCAATTTAGCTGTTCTTTCATCTTATTAGCGCTGACTTCCATCTCTGAAGCATATTTATCTGTAGCGATTGCAATAGCCTCTTCGGTTCTACCTTGTTCTTCTAATGCGCTTATACGCTGATAAGTAGCCAGATCTAAAAAGTGATATTGTTTATTACTTTCAACAGCCCAGCTAGTGACCGAATTTTCAATACCTTTAAATGATTGAACGGCGTCTTGGGCACTTTTTTCTGTCACAGTTGCCATATAGGCTGATGCAGTAGCAATATTTTCAATCGTTTTTGCTGATAATCGCCCCGCTGATGTCAGTTCTGCAATAACACCACGTGTTTCACTGTAGTTATGATTAATTTTACCGATACGCTGAGACATAGCCTCAAGCCCGCCTGCGGTAGCACCGGCATAATTACCCGTTGAAATTAAGGCACGATTAAACCGGTCTTGGTCTGAAATTATCGTACTTATCACTTGGGACATTTTGTAAAAAGTCGCGATGAAAACACCCACCGATAATGTGGCAGCGCTAAATAATGGCGGTAATCGCCCAGTCATATTACCAATTGTTAGCAATGAGTTTCCCGCTGATGCAAAATTACCGTTCGCTAATTGTTTAAACATACTGGCGATACTACGACGGGCGCCTTTGGTATTTAAATCTAATTTTTTAGTACTTTCATTTAGCGTTTCAACCGTTGATAATGCAGCACGTTGGTTATTGATTTTTCCAAGATAATCATCAAACGTATCACTATCAATCACGCCCGCTTTTTTTGATTTTCTTAATTTGCTTTCTAATGCATCTAATCGGCTTAAACCTTTAGTTGCTGGATCAATACTTGCTAATAATTGATCCAACCCAGATTTTAATTTCTCAACCTCTTTTTGATGAGCTTTAGTAACTTTTGTCGCTGCCTCTTGTGCCTTAGCAAGTTTTTCTTGCTCTTTGATGTAATCATCCCACAAAGATTCAATATGAACTCTTTTCCATGATTCAGATTGTTGATTAAATAATTTTTGAAAACTTTCAGCGTTTTTGCGGTTTGCTTCTTGAATGGTTTTTGCTGAATCTTTAACTTCATCACTCACTTCATGAATATTTTTTTTAGCACGATTCACGTCAGCAGTGAACTTCATTGCAATATTCATATCGTTATTAGCCATTATTATTGCTCTCCGCGTAACTGTTTTACAAACTTTGTAACTTGTTTACCACCATTAAAGCCAACACAAATATCTTCAACTCTATTGGCTCGTTCTCGATTTTGTAACTTAATTGATTCATCGTAATACAGCAGTAATTGGCGTTGCGTGTAATGCGGTAACTGCTGCGCATCATGTCCATTTTTAATTAATAATGTAAAAACTTCACTCCAGCTTACTGATTTGCCTGTTTTGCAGCGTTTTGCCGAATGATTTTGCGGGTTACCGCGTTCATAAAAAAACGAGAATTAACAACCCACCACCAATCTAATAGTTGCAAACCATCTTCATATGACAACGCTTCAATAAATGAAATCGGTTTTTGAATAGAGGTACTGATTAATGAATAAACCAACTCTAAATTACCCATAATAATTGTGTCGGCTTGCTCAATAGTGATTTTGTTTGTACCGTTCATTTCTGTAACAATTAATGTCACGAACTGGTCAATTTCGTTACCAATAGTTAGTGCATCTTTAAATGAATATTCACGTACTGTAATTGTTTCACCAGCTAGCACGATCTCACGATTCGGCATTAATGTTGCTAAATCATTTGATTCTTCTTTTGTTGCTGTCACTTTTTCTGCCATGTTATTTACCTACTAATAAAATTAGAGAGTTGAATAATTAGCGGTGACACATCACCGCATAATAAAATAAATTTATTTCGCCTTTTGAACGTATGAGCCAAAATAACCAAGTGAACTATCCTTGTTTTGACTCATATCAGCCAAGACCGTGGCAGTAAGTGGTAATTCACCGTATCCCTCATTGTGTAGTAACGAGAAGTTAGAAATTGGATTGAATTTAACGCGGAATAGCTCCACAATTACATGTTCATTTTCACGGTCAGTATTGATACCATCGAGCATAAACCAACGCTCAGGCGGTTGACGGGTAAAAATGCCCAAGCTTTCAGTCTTAGCGTATGAATAATCTATCGTTGCGGTTAATGCCGTTGTAGTTAATAATTTGATTAATCCTGCATGGGCTGATTCGATTTCATAATCTGTGCCTAATACTAATGTAGTTCCATCAGCAATTTTTAACTCAACATCAGCAACAAAAGGGTTAGCTAACTTTATGCGGTCACCAATGACTAAGTCGGTTGGTAATTTTTCATCAGTAACAATACCCGCATCAACAGTAATTTTTTCACCGTAAAGCGCCAACGCAATGTTTTCGATTGATCAATCTTTTAACGTAAGATTTAACGTACCACTTTTACCCAGTGTTAATTCACCAACTTGTAGACGTTGCCCTGTATATGATTCATTTTGTGTTACCGTTTCAACACTTAACTCCATCTCGCAAGAGTCAGCGGTACCCACATGCCGAAATGCACCAGGGCGGGCTGGTGAACTGGCGGTATTACGGGTGGCAAGGTTTATGGTACCTTGCAAACTCATTAATAAATCTGACATATATTTCTCCTAAACTTTTATCGGCTACCAATGAAGTGTTGGGTTTGAAATGAATCAATCCACACTAGTACGCCGTTTTGAAAACCTAACGTTTGCCCACCAACCCATGAGACTGGACGAACTCCATCAATAAATTGAACTGTTTTACCAATCAACAAATCACGCACTGCACCAATCACTGGATTTGCTAGTTGTTTAACATTTTGAATATTGGTTGCTTGACTTGAAATATCACGTGCAACAACCACAACACCAAAATTAACACTTACTGACTGCCGTGTTCCTGTTTGCTTATCATTCGGCGTTTCCTTACCAAGCAAAACGTAAGCAGCAGGGGTAGGCACTGAAGTTAAATCAGTCAGCTTGCTGTATTCAGCACTGGTACCAACAAAAACTAAGGTTTTATCAGATATTAAACCTTTTAGTTTTTCTGCAATAACTGATACATCAAATGGTGCGCTACTCATCGTCCAAAATCCCGTAATGTGTTCATATCAAATACTCTTACCGGTCCAGTCTGTTTTGGTACACCACCTGCGACAGGCAAAGCGTCATCAATACCAAGCGAATATTTCCCTTCAGCGACCATTTTTAGAAAGCCCAGAACTTGTTTGTAATCACGCACGATAGGATCGCTTTTTTCATCAGAAACACGATTGCGATGTAATTTGTAACGAACAATAATGCGTGCCCAATCTGTCAATAATCGAGGCACAACAGTTAATGGCAGCTTATGCCCACGCTGACGCAAAAAACCATTGATTTCAGCTTCCGAATCGTTGATTGACTCAGTAATGCGCGAAATCGTTGCATGAGCCGCAGCCACATCATCCGTCGACCAGGAAGACGTATCTTGTTTATGAATAATTGCACTAAGTAAATCACTCGAAACAGGGATCTCACCATCTTGAGCAACTGTTTGCGACAGTTCAATAAGACCCGGGCGCTCAGCGAGGTTAAGCAATGTAATATATGGAACATTCATCTTATCTCCCTCAAACCAACAATAATTTATTGTTGGTTTTAGTTCACATTATTAGCCATTTGCAGGAATAACATTTTCAAACAAATAGCCCGCATCTTTAGCCACAACTAGCTCTTTGACCGATTCACCGACTCGAACACGTTGACCACCACGTAAACCGATATCAGGATCAACAATCGAACCCGAAACACGATCTTTAAATTGAGCTGTATAACCGAACGTCACACCACCTTTAGTATTTGCTAATTTATTGCGTACCGTGAATGATGCTTTATTGCCCCAAGCACGAAGTAATGCTGGCGATTTACCTGGTTTTGCACTATTTAAAAATGCATCACCGACATAAATAGCTTCTAACTCTAATAAGTCAGCTAAAAATCCGAGAGGAACTAAACCACTTTCACCGGCATTTCCATGATATGCTGAAACAATCTTTGGATGACGACGTAATATTGTGGCAACTCGACGTCCTAGTGTGCCGATATTTGGACGCTGAACCATTGCATCGAATGCATCCGTTATTAATGCTACTGGGTCACTATCAGGATTATTCCATTGCTGTGCAGAAGTTAATGTTTGTTTATTGCTGTAATTTGCACCATTAAATAGCAAATTTGCAGCTCGAACCTCACGATCTAACAAAATTAAATCAGTCGTGGCCTCAACGGCATGACCAAGTGGGTTATAGCCTGTAATGGCTGTATCAATATCATCTTGAGGGACAGGGCTATCGAGTCCCCAATCTTCAACTGAGCTTTCTTTTTCTTTGGCACTAAACTCAACTTGATTCGGTTGTGACGTCCTACCAACTTTGGTATTAGGCAAAGTAAATCGCTCTGAAAAATCAAATTCAAGCCATTTAAATGATGTGCTAGAAACAGGCACACGGGGCAAAACCTCATCGGCAATTAACTTATTATTACGGTACGCGATAGCAATTGCAGTCAACTGCGGTTCAACGGGAAAAGGACGTTGCATATAAAACTCCTATTTATAAAATTGTTTATCAAAGGCCATGGACAATTAGTTAAATAAAAATTAAGCTTGCTTACTTGGTGCAATCCAAATTGAGCCTAACTCACCTTCATTACCATTTTCTTCAGCAAAACCAACAATAAAATCACCACTGTTTGCTTTTTTCGCTCGACCATCGGCATTTGCTGTGATTGGATCACCAATCGCAATTGTTTCGCTATAAAAAACTTGTGCCAACCCACTGCGCACAACATCAAAAACCTCACCGTCACCGCCACCAACAATTGTTGATACACCGATTAATAATGAGTTACCGTCAATCGCTGTTTTTGCTAGCCCATCTTCACTACCATGACAGACAATCACGCGTGGTTTGACTTCGCCTTCAGCGGTTTTTGCTACTGTTAATCCTGGAATATTCATATAAAAAACCTTTTGGTTAAAATTAAAATGATGCTGATATTAATAATCATCCTGTAATTAATGCTCTTACTTTTTAGCTTTGGTTACATGCGTAACTGCTTGGCTAATTGAAATTGTATTGCCTTTGTCTGCCTGTTCTTTTTGATAGGCTTTGGCCGCATCAGCAATAACTTTTGGATCTTGTTTATCAACGTTATCTTCACTATCACTAGCAGCCGATTTTTCAGCAAAGTTCATAAAAGCAGGACGCTCTGAAAGTATTTTTTTGATTAAATCAACTTGGAAACTGTTAACAGTTGCATCACCTTCAGCAAATGAAATCGGTTCATTGCCTAGTGACATAAATACTTCTACGACTGTAGTTTTATGAGCAGGTAATAATTTCCCATCTTTAACTAATTCATCAGCAAAGGCAGTAAATTCCGCACGCTTGTTAGTTTGTTCTTTTTCTAGCAATGCTTGTTCACGTTTGGCTAGTTCAGCATTCTTAGCATCAATTGCTGCTTGTTGTTCGGCAAAGCTAGCGTCTAAAGGTTGTGGCATTTTTTCTTTCTCCTTTTGTTTTCTGTCGGATATTGCACGCAATGATTCAAGGCGCCATTGCGGTAAAAATAAGTCAGCACTGGCAATGTCAGCTTTTTCAATCAGCAGGTCACGCAAATTAGTTAAAATTGAAATCAAATTCTCATCAAATTCTTCATCAGCCATCGAGAACTCGGCAGCACCTTGCTTGCCGTCAGATTCGGCAAAACTGGCGTCAGGCAAGCCTTTAATGGCCGGCGCTGCAGCACCTAAAAAGCCGATATGCCGAGCATAGTAATGACCGGGTTTAGGATTGCCTGGAGAATCTGGTAAATAAATTGAAAGTGAACGTTTTTTATAACTTCCCGCATTATAGGCTTCAGCAAATTCTGGATTAATCTGATCTAACTTGGCATAAACCAAACCATCTTTTACTTCAAATGATTTTGCCCACGCATACGCAGGAGCAGTTAATTTGGGGTGACCAATTACAGCAGGTGCTTCAGATAGCGTTGGATCATAGCTTTCAGCTAAATCAATACAGTTTTCTAAAGTAAAAGTGATTTTTCGACCATCTACCGCAGTATGCGTACCAGGTTTAAAAACGGGGATAAGTGCCATAAAAAATGCTCCAACAAATTGATATAGAGCATCATGACTTATTTTGAGAAAAGGGTAATCTGAACGCGGGCAGATAATTTTTTAATGATTTGGAAAGGGGAACGGCAAAATAATAGAAGAAATATACACTAAAAACTTATTATAAAGCATTTACAACACGATTAAAGTGATTCGTAAACAAACTAATTAGCCTTTTTTAGTAAAGTGGCTTAAAACGCGTTATATTGCGTTTTAAGCAAAACCCAAGTGCTCACGCACAACATCGACCAATAGCAATTTATCTTGGGCACTAATACCTAGCCATGGTCTTGCTGGAATTACCAATTGTTTTACTGGACGACCACCAACATTTAATGCATTAGCGCTGACGGGTTTAATAATTCCGCCAAATTGATGGATAGCACCGTACACTAGATTGGTACCAAACAATAATGTATTACCTTCAATCTGCCAATGCAACGTACTTCTTAGATTACCATCTAGCGTTAAAATTTTATCTTTTTGTTTGGGTTTAGATTGTTGATACCACGGTGATAATGCTTGCCATGGTATACCGTCTGGAGATTCTTGTGCATTAAAGCGTGCTTCATGAATATCAAGTAATACTTCGCCCATATGACTAAATAAACGTTGAGTATCATCTATGGCTGCTTCAATATAAAGCATAGCATCAAGTGCATCTTGTATATTAAACTCAATATTTACGCCAGTCATTTTTTCACCTATACTAGTTTGTATGTACGGGCAGCTTCCGCCAAAGCCTCGAATCCCACGTACAGCGACCCAATCGTGGCGGTGATTGGGTTTTATTTTATGTTCGTTTAAACACTCGAACACCAACCCTCAGTTGCTCTAGATAGTCGGGGTTATCAGGCGCAAATGTCGTCACACCGAGCCAACCATCATCACCCACTTCAAATACCGCAAGCATTGGCTTAACTTCACCATCAATCATAAAACGCGAGATATAACGCCGACGAACTACCGATTTTTGTAGATGATCAAAGTATTCCATTCTTGTCCAAATTTCATCGGGCAGTTTTAACGAATCCGCAAGTAACAATAAAAATTGCTCACGACCACGTTTTGTAACTTTCAATTCACCAGTTTTGCTAACAGTGAAAAGCTGTTTACCGATTACTAATGCATCACCGGCTACATCTTTAAAAATAGCTGGTTTAGTTAACGTTGCGCCAAATTTATTTAAGAAAATATTGGCATAATCTGCTTCAGTTAGGCCTTTTTCTAACAGTCTATTTTTACTTACTTCACGGATAGCTGGCCATTCATCAGTTGCTTTGCTTGATGGTAAACCTCGTTTTAAAGTTGGATCTGTATCTAATGGATTTGGTACAAAATTATCAAGTCTTGATTGTCCGGGGATATGTTCAAAACTTGGGTCAATCCCTTCTGGCACTCTTACAATACGCGGATTACCACTATTTTCACCAATCACTCTATCAACCCAATTTATTGTTGGTGCTTTGTCAGGTTGGTGTTTTCCCATTCTTTTTAAATCACCTTTAGTTCGCCCACGAACACGACATTGACAACCATAGCCATTGGGTGGAAAGTGAGTATTCCACCAAGGATCATTAAAATCTAATACCAGATGATCCCAACTTTGATGAAGTTCACGAGGGTGTTCAACATAATCACTATGCAAATATTCCATATATGGAAATTTAGCATCACGTAATTGTTGATAACGTCCAGCTTGATAAGATGAATTTAAATTCGTTTCATAGATGATACGAGTACGCCAGTTAAAACTGCCGTTATAACTCCAACCATAACGTTCTACTATCTCAGCAAAGTCTTTACGGAACTCATCCAGTGTAGTACCTTGGCTAATTGCTTTATCAATAGCTGCACGAAAATCATTTAGTAATGCATTACGATTAGCACCCGCCACAACAAAGGCATAATCATGCTCATTATTGTAGATATCTACATAGCTGTTTGTGGGCACATTTGCTTTACGTCTGAAGAATTCAATTTGCTCTTTAAATGGCAACGAGCCATATGCGACATTAACCATTTTTGCTATCCTCAAGTAGTTCTGTGCGACCTGCTAAATTAGCTGCTGTTAATGCTTCAGCCATGACCTTTGCATATTCATCTAATTGCATATCGGGAATTAGCTTAAATAACTTATCACGTAATTCTTCTAATGATTGTACGCTATCAACCAGTTCTTTAATTTGATTAATCCATTGGTCGGTAATAGGTTGCATCTCGGTATTTAAACGATTTGATTGCAACACAGGTGCAAAGTTATTCGGTTGCTGTTCGGCAAAATCAACGTTTTTTAAAGATTGCACATCAATCGGTTCTGCTGGTGCTGGTTGCGGTTTTTCTTCCCATTCCCCGCCGTACGTATCTTGCACATGAGCTAACGTTGGGCGGTAGCCAGTGGATTCAATAATATTTTTATCACGTTCTGACATTGATTTTAAATCTTCTGGTTCATCAAAAATACGTGAAACCTGAGGAACAGCAGCACCGGGAAAATTCATCTGTGTAAACCATGTACCAGGTCCACGATTCCAGCTTTCACACATTACATCAGAATCTGATTTAGCAATTGATGTTAGTACCGCAGCTTGTAATGACTCATCACCACCGATTGAACTAGATGCACCACCTGAAGAAGTGATTTGCCCAACGGTCACGCGCCTGATTGCTTCATTCATTGAGTCGTAAAAAGCTTTGTAATCGCCAGCTCCAGACCGGGCGATTTGCAATAATTCCAGCGTCATACCTTCCGGCATAATAATTCCGCTATCAGTTTGAATAGCACGAGTTAGAGACAACAGATCACGTTTTTGTTCGGTTGTTGCGCCTGTTCCATATTTACCTACCGCAGTTGGCATACCAAACTTTTCAAGAAATATAAGCCAGAACTTAATATCATTGCGTTTAAAAAAGCTTGGCCAGTAAAGCCAGTGAGCAAGTCCAAGTCCATACGGTTCATCATCATGATCGGCACCAGTTGCATAATGCCAAAAATACGGTGCTTCGCATGCTATCCCCTCATGCATATTATTTTGTGTCAGTAAACGCAGTTCACCGGTTGGAGTAAAGCGAAAACGACGGCGATCACGAACTTTGATATCGTCAATCCAATATAGATTATCTTTGATGCCATAAATTAACTCCGCCACAGCATAACCATAAAAAACACCGTAGTGCATTAACTTAGTCACTCGGTCAAATCCAATCGATTTTAGTAACTCACTCATCGCGTCGGCAGCTTCGGTATCAATTGGTTTATCACCTCCTGAGTCAACTTTCCATTCGCGTGAAATCACCGCATCTTGACGCTGGGTGAAGGCTGATTTAACTTCATCGTCGTTTAAAACTTCTTTATAAATATCTAAACGGCCACCACCCCGATTATGAAGCACACTATCATCGGGTAGCGCTAGTGCACCCACATAGGGACGAGTAATATCATTACCATCACCTGTTCCGGCTACTTCACGGCCAGTTTCAACGCTTGGCTTTTTGCCTTTAGACCATAACATCAAATAAATCCTCCAAAATCGTTACCGCCACGAACTGTTCCAAAACCAGTATCGGCAAATTGTCCAAATGATGAATCATTCACATAACCATATAACTGATGATAAATATCACGCTCGCCTGTTGATTGTCCCTCAATTTGTGCCGTTTTATTTAACGTTGCATACCAAGCTAAGCAGCCAGCAATTGCAGAGTCACCGTGGCGAACTAAATCAGGATCTTTTAAGTCTTTCCTCTCCAGTTTCGGTACCATTGGAATTCCGTCAACAGAGCGTACGGCACGTAAATCTTGCTCAATATTTGAATCACGTGGAATATCAATTGTGCCATCTTCAAATGCGCTGATAAATTTTTGCATCCACAGTCCATACCATTGGCGGTTTAAATTAATTTCTGCAATAAATGGTCGACCAAATTTATCTGCTGTATATTCAGCTAAAACCATGCCAGGGCCCGTAGCATCCATTGCACCACCCATTAAGCGCGGTAATTTGCTAATAATAAAAAATAAAATCTGCTGTTGTTGAGCGGATGGTACATTATTTAACTCAACCGAAAATGGCACTTTACGCATTAAATTTTGTTCAATAGCCATTGGCCAAATAACTGAAAAATGGCGATGTCTAGCAAAGTCCATTCCAAAAACATGCTCATGTTGGTGATTTAAGACTGCTATCAATGGCTCTATATCTTGCTGAATCCAGTTATCACACCACGAAATGCGATCTAATTCATCTTTTTCAGCAAAATCATCACCGCAGATCAAGCGCAATACTGGACGTTCCTCACGCATAGCACGTTCAATCCAAACACCCGGAATACAGACACCTTGACCATCACGAGGAATAGCATCAAGCTCTTCACGCATAGCGGCTTTATTTGGTCCGTATGAATTACGAATTGTTGTATACCATTTCTTTTTTGACTCAATGGTTGGCTCTTCTCCTTTCATATAACAAACACGTTCATATAGACCGTTAGCAACAGCATCATCAAATGTCACTCGGTAAACTTGTGCTGTGTCACCATATATACCGTTTTCGATATCGATAACAAATTGATTAAATGGATTGAATTTACCATTATGTGATGAAATAACGATGATGCGACCTCCCCAGATTAATAAAGCTGTTGCGGCATCAAGTACACATTGTACGTCTTGGTGAAACGCAGCCTCATCAATAATGACTAAACCTTGTAAACCACGGATATTAGCGGGACGAGAAGATAACGCCGTAATTTGATAGCCTGATGAAAAACGAATTCGGTACGCCGTGATATAACGTGAATTTTTATTTTCATCAACATCTTCAAATAGAAACTCTTCAATACTTGATACTGATGATGATTGTTGCTCGGCAATAACTTTAGAAAACTTGGCACAATAGCCGATAAATTCAAGGCCTTTTTCTTTTGTGTCACCAATATAGAAAACATTCATACCACCAGCAGATTTACGAGCACCAGCGACAAGTACCGCTTCAAAACTGAATGCAAAAGTAATACCTGTACGACGACCTTTCGGAATAGCTAAAATAGCAGCTTGAATTTTTAACGCTTCAATTTGGTGTTTCATCAACACGCCATCAAATAACGGATTAAAATTATCAGGAATATCACGGGCACGGGCGGGTAATTCCTCCCATTCAATCACTCTAACGGTGGATGCAAGTTGCTTCATTATTTGATCCCTAATACTTTTTCTTTCCAGAATTGGATTGAATTTTCATCAAGACCTTGTGCTTTGGCTACACTATTAAGATTTGACTCTTGCTCGCGCAATAACTTGTCACGTGCTGCTTTTTCGATTTCCTGCCGCTCTTTAAAACTTAATTGACGGGCTTGCATGGCTTCTTTAGCGGCTTTCGCTAAAAAACTAATATCCTTGATAGTGATATCTTCTGATTCATGCGCCTTAAATGCAGCACGCGTTGCCAGCGTTGTAACAGCCTGAGCAAGTAGTGCCCCTGATTTATCATCAACACTATCACCAAGTTCATCAACCAAAATACGTGATGCTGTTTCAATTTCACGTAAGCTATTAGTCATTTCATTAAAACCTTTTTGATAGCGGTGAAGACTAGAACGGCTTGGCGTATCAGTACTTGGGAATTTTTGTTGCAGCTCTGCAATCATTTCATCAAGAGTAAGTTGATCTGCTCGTAGTAGTTTCTCAATATAACTACGTACCTCAGGCTCTAGTTTGTGGATCGTTGATTTACGTCCCATAATTACGCTCCTGCGCTTGGACGTTTTACACCAGGCAC
This sequence comes from Gilliamella sp. B2887, assembly GCF_026537015.1. NCBI lineage: Bacteria > Pseudomonadati > Pseudomonadota > Gammaproteobacteria > Orbales > Orbaceae > Gilliamella > Gilliamella sp. B2887. Next base: position 50,386 of record NZ_JAFNMX010000012.1, read on the forward strand.
AACAACTTTACCAGTGGCCACATCAGCACCAAAATCGGTTAAACGAGCAACAACAACACTACCGATTGTTTCGGTTTTAATTAAGTCTTGTTGTCCAAGCCAACTTAAATGGGTTTTAACTTGATCACGACTAATAGCGTGGCCATAGTGATCTAACGCACTATAGATAATACTAGAATTACTGCTATAACTTGGCATTTCATATAAGATACGCAAAATAACCAAACGTTGATCTTCTTTTAAAAATTCAGCGTAGCTCATAATTCCTCACTTGTTCTTTAATAAAAATTGGTTAATGTTATCTAATTGACGAGATAATCCTGAAAGCCGATCAGATAACTGATTTAAAGTAGCTTCATTACTACTTAATTTTTCAATCAATTTTGTTACCTGATGCTGAGTTGGTAATGACTTAACCGTCTCTTCAACTTGTGTTACTCGAATACGTAAGTCTAGTAGCTCTTTTTGGCTAGCCGATTGGCGACCAATTAACCATGAGTAAACGCCAACCACCGCCATTACAGCCCATTGCAGAAACTGCCAGTTAAAGGTAAGTTCATTAAAATTCATCGTTGTTTATTCCTTTTTTCTTCCAATACTGCACATTCAATACATAAATCAGTAACGACTAACTTTCGACGTGCTTCAGCTATAAGCTCTTCACAGATTCGACAATACAGGCTTGATACTCCCGTTTTTGCTTGATGTTTTGCTAATATTCGTTCTCGTGCTTCCATTTCAACAGTTGATGCTAAATCAGCGTTATCCATTGTTTACCTCGTTGATATATTTTATTAGTTCAATAAGTCGACCTGAGCACTGCCCGTATTGATCATAAAGATGTTTTAAGGCTTCAGCTAAACCATCCGCCGTATTATTTCGCCGTTTTACGGGTAATTCGCATGGTACCGTCAGTTGTGCTGGTAAAACCATGGGTTGTTGCTTGAGCGGCATTTGCATGGGCTGAGTCGATGAACTGCAAGACACTATTATCAAACACGCAATGACTGCGATCATTAGCCGTTTTGTTAAGTGCATCCTGTAATGCTTGAGTTGATTGTTCATCATATAATTTCCTTTCTGCTATCTGCTGTGACAATGAATAACTTGCATCATTAGCGGTTTTAGTTAGTTGCTTTGTGCTCTCAATCAATTGACTTAAAGTATCCATTGCTTGTTGTGCTTCTAAAGCAATATATTCTTGTTTAGCCATTGATTTGCCATGACTGATACCTAATTGGTAAAGTGAACCAAAACCAACAATCAAAATTATTCCCAACAAAAAATAACTTTTATTGCTCACAAAAAAACTTTTGATTAATTTGTATATATTTTTAATCATTACAAACTCCTAAACCCCAATTCTCAGAAATATAAACAGGCTGCCAACGGTAGATAATGCGAATCGGATAATCACGGTTTTCTTTAAAATTAATGCTCTTACGTCCGCCATTAATATTTTCAACTACACCCCAGTAGTGTGTGGCATCTTGGTATTCTCGTTTTGCTCGCTGACGATCACGATTAACCCAACCCAAACCACCGTTATAAGCTGATAAAACAAATCCCCAGTGGTCACAATCACTAGCCACTTTATTTACACGTTGATATAACCAATAATCATATTGAACTAAGGCACGCAGTGCCCAAGATGGGTTGTACGGCTCATTACTACCCAATGATTTAGGGTAAGCCCCTGCAATCCAATCAGCCGTAGTTGGCATAAACTGAGCCAAACCTTGAGCACCCACATGTGATTTTGCGTTTACTTTCCATCTTGATTCCTGATGAATTTGCGCTGCAAACAATGCAATTGGCGCATCAAGACCAAAAATTGCACGTGCATTACGTGTCAGTTCCCGTTGATGTTGCTTAGCATCATTTGGTACACCTGCTATAGCAGGCGTTAAATGACAACTAAATAGCATAAATACAATAAGTAAGGTTAAGCAACGCATGGCTATAATCCAAGTGTTACGCCAAGAATCACAGCGGAAACAATCAACGCCCGACGAATCAGAACAACCGCAAACAGAGTTCGATACTCATCAAGAACAGGGTATTCCGCACACATTTTGGAATCCATTGCCTCTGGTTGTTCATTGTTTTCTAAAGACTCAATATATTGCTTGGTATAAAAATCAGGACCAAACTCTTTCCAATCGTTATATAAATAACCTCCAGGAGATGCATAAGGGAAAAGCGCACGGTCAAGGTGATAACCAACAACAGCAGAAAGTAAAACAAGAGATAGTTTATAAACTACAACAGGCAACTGTTGAGGTGATAGTAGCGTAATAATTGCAAATAAAGTAATAGCGACTAAATACCATTTAAGCAGACGAATTTGGGATAATTTTTTGATAGGGTGTTCCATAAAAAACCTCATAATTAATTAGTAATGTATGAGGTTATTATGATCTTACTTACTTGAAATGTAATTTGAACGGGGGCAGATTAATTTTAGTCTTCCAAGCTCTTTTTAAAGTCATTTTGACAAGCATTCAATTGTAATTGATAAATATCAAGTTCTTTAGATAAAATATCATCTCGCAATTCTTCTAATTCAACTCTTTTTTCATCAGAGATATCCATGCCAAGCTGTTTATTTATCTTTTCCAAATACTCAGTTTGCGCATGTTCGTATCTACATTTTTCTAAACTTTTGAATGAATAACGAGAGGAAAAAACAACAATATAATAAGCAATAAAAACGGAAACTGCAGGGCTGTAAGTTTTATACCCAATAGTCCATTCATGTAAAGCGCACAGGTTATCTAACAACGGTGTAAAAACAGACACCAAAAAAGCCTGAAAAGCTAAATAGGCCTTTTTACTTAGCACGATGCTTTCCTCGTACTAATTTTTGTTTTTTTCTTATATCCAAAATTTCATCAATAAAATTTTCATCATCTAGAAATAATTTTTTACTATGTTTTACACCATTGTTATCAGTTACAGTTAATTGAATATATTTTAAAGGTTTAAATTTAGTATATAACCAAACTATCCCACCTTTAACTAATAAAATGGTTACGATGAATATTGTTATACAAGTTACAATATCAAAAATGGACATAATTTTACCTAAATTATTCTGCGCTCTTTAGCTGCACGATGCCTAATAACTCTATCAATAGAATAAGTTGTTTTTGTTATTATATCTTCTTCTGTTACTGTTTCTGTTCGTAATAATACAACAAATAAATCATCTTTGGAAAATCTAGTTTGATTTGTATTAACACGTTCTAAAAAATTTTCATCATTCATCGCTACTGTAATTTGTTCACCTGAAGGTAAAATAATGCTCCATCCTCTAACTGAAGAAAAATTAACTTTTGCGAAATGTACATTCACTTCTTTTTCTTCTGTTTCTATATCTTTTTGAACGAGAACATTCTTTTTTTTAAAGCTTTTTGCTGAGTTTTTTTCCACTTCTGTAAGTATTTCTTGATCATCTGATTTTAATTTAAATAAAGATGATTTCTCAGTTTGTAATGGTTTATAGACTAACTGGTCAATTTCTTTTCTTATAGCTTGGCTTGTTAGTAATTTTTTTACATCTTCTGTACATTCAAGTTCTTTATTACCAACTGTTAATTTAGATATACCAGATCTTTTATCTGTGTTAATTTCAGCTATCTTTTTACCTTTAATTATATCAAGCGCAGCCCAAATGGATCCAATTGCTGTTCCAGTACCTGTTGTTAAACCTAAGGCTTCTAATGTATTTCGTGATATATCTATAGCTTCACAGATAACTTCAAAAGAGCCTTCTTTATGGGCTTTTACTGTAAGTTTAGGGGATGCACCTTCACCATTTAATAATTTATCTGAATGCTCTATTAGTGTGGCTAGTGAAGAAAGTGCATTACCTAATGTTCTGGCATCAATTTGATTATCCGAGTATGCGTCACCACCATAAACAATTGAAAATTCTGTTTGATTTGTCATTATTTAATTCCTTACATAAAAATATTTTTTATTCGCTACAATTCTTCTCTTCAACTTCTTTTAATTGCTCCAACCGCCTATTCGCATCTTTGAGTGCTTCAGCCAATCCCAAATTTAATCATTTTTATTACAATTAGCTTTCCATTTTTTCTCAAACCATTCTTTATTAATCAATGGTTCAATAGTAAAGTTCGATGTTTCTGTATCGATTAGTGAACCATTTTTTGTAATATCAACTTTAACAAAAAAACGAAGAGGGAAACCATAATAATTACCATACATGTCTTTAAAATCAGCATAGCCACAGACATAACTACGAAATGCATCATCGGAACTATTATTTTCTTCTACAAAGTATACTCGGCTAAATTTTGGATCTTTCAAGTGTTTTTCAGCTCTCTCTTTTCCTAAGTCAACAGCCAACTTACTTGGGTTATAACAACTCACTAATAAAATCGAAATACAAAATAACCATAATTTTTTCATCTTTAATCCTTAAAAAATAATCGCCCCCAAAATAAAACCCACGGCAAATATTGCTAACGTGGGTTTTATTTGAGTTCTGAATAAAGTTATTGTTTGGTTATATAAATTTTGATTATTTAATTTCTCTAAATTAGAAAGTTCTTCAACATAATTTAATACATTTTGTAACTGCATTTTATTAAGCCGTTTTAAATCTGAAGTACAAAATTGCCGCTTACTGTAATGATTCATCTTATTTTTTAATTCATCTTTGTCATTAATTTCACAAAGAATCAAATGGATAAGCATTTTGCAAGATGCTTTTTCTTTAGCTGCTTCAAATTCATCAGTTAAAAATTTATCAGCAATAGGAAATTGTGAAACAGTTATTTCATTAATACTACAAACACCAAGAGTAGCGTGTAGTTTAAGCCATAGTTCCCGTACCGTTAACTCCCCATAGTTTTCAATATCAGAAATTAAACTATGAAGTGATTTTCGTTGAGCGGGAACCAACGGGCGAGTATCTAACTCTTCATCATTACTTGACGTAATATTATAAATATCTCTACCAGCTATTTGTTCTGCCGTATTATCCTGAAGTCTAACCGTCACTTTGTTTTCCGCCTCCTAGTTGTATAAATATTTCCACCAGCAATTTGACCTTCACCTCGAATTGTATTATTCGAAATATTAACCCCTGCCTGCTGAGCCGTTCCTGCCGTTAGTGCACCTAAGGCTGCCGCTTTAATTGCCAATGGTGCTGTTCTAAATTTGTCAATTAAATCTTGCTCATCAATAGATAAATTATTTGTTGTTCTAATACCAGTTACAACATATTGAACATCTAACCCAAAATTGGCTAATGTAGATAAATATAACGCATCGGGAAATCTCTCACCTTTTTCATAATTAAGTTGAGTTAATTTCTTTACATTAGCAATTTCTCCCATAGCAACTTGGCTAAGGCCCATACGTTCACGTTCTTCTTTTAGTCTTAATCCGATATTTTTTTGCATACTTTTTATCTTGACAGGTATAAATATTTATACCATAATTTATAAATCACTTATTAATAACTTATATCCAAGGAGCTAAAAATGTCTAAAGTTCTCACTCCCGAACAAGTTAAACAACAATTTCAACAAAAAGGTAAAACTATCAAATCCTGGGCGATTGAAAATGGTTACCACCCCGTTGTTGTTTATAACGTTTTAAACGGTTTAAGTCGTGCTCATCGCGGTAAAACACACGATATAGCAGTAAAACTTGGCTTAAAACAAGCTTACTAATGCTGATTGTAACAGTTTTTCATATACAGAAAAAGGGCGAAAAACATGAACAAATCACAAATTTCAACATCTGGTACTCGGATACTTAAGGTACTAAAAGCGCTTAAAGGTTATACATTAACGGGTTTATCTAATGGCGATATCGCAAAGATGATCAATGAATCACCTGTTAATGTAACGCGTTCACTTCAAACACTAATCGAGGAAGGACTAGTAATTAAGTTAGATAATGGTTTGTTTGCTCATAGTGTGCAAATGTTGCAAATAGCCCAAGCACATGCAATTCACATCACTAAAATGCAAGACCAAATAACAGAAATCAATCAGCGTATTACGGCTGGTGCAAGATAAGGATAACCAAAATGGCAAGACAAGCAAACAAAGCAAAAGAAGAAATTGAACTACCTGCAATTGATGAGCAAGGGATTAATGACGCAATGAATACCATGACTAGTATTCAAAGTGAATATAACGAAGAACGTGACCTAGTTAACCAACTTTTAGGTCAGGCTCAAATGGCTGATGCTTTTGCTAAATTTTCCCTAACAGTTAGGACTTCTAAATTAAATTTTGTTAAAGAAAACAAACTATATCGTAATTTGAAAGGTAAAAAAAGTCCTAACGGTTATGACTTTTTAACAGGAACTTGGGAAGAATTTTGTAATTTATTAGGTATATCTGTACAGAAGGCTGATTTAGATATTCAAAATTTAAAAGAATTCGGAGAAGAGGCTCTTGAAAGTATGTCTCAAATGGGCATTGGCTACCGTGAATTACGCCAATACCGCAAACTGCCCGAAGACCAAAAAACGGCATTAATTGAAGTTGCTAAAGCAGGCGATAAAGAAGCCTTAGTTGAGTTAGCAGAAGAGTTTATTGCTAAAAATGCTAAAGAAAAAGAGCAGCTCAAAAAAGAAAATAGTAATTTGCAAGCTGACTACAAAGCATTAAGCAAACGTAATGCTGATGTAGCGAAAGAAAAGGAAGAATTAGCAATCAAATTGGCTCAATTTGAAATGAAAACCGTACCACTTGATGAGCGTTTAGAGCCATTTAAAAAACAGATAGCAGAAACACAATCACGCATTGATGAACTACTAGAACAACAACGCCAATATGTGCAATTAATGGATAACTTCCAAAAAGAGAACATAAAAAGTGATCCTAATTATGACCCTGAACAACCATACTCATTACCACTATCACTGGTGATCACATTGATGACACTACACGAATCGTTAAAACTAACTGTTGCACAGTCCAAAACCACTTACCGTGAATTATGGATGAACTTTGCCGATGATATTGAACCTGCATTGAGCGATGGTGACAACATTATTAATGAAGCATTAAACAATTAAACACAGGTGATTATGATGATCGCGCCGAATATTCGTGAATATCTAAATAATGTTGCCATCAAACTTGATAATGCTGGTCACGGTCAACGTGGTCAGATATTGGATGAAGCACAAACATTTTTAGGTTATTCAAGACAAACAATCTACAGACAGTTAAAAAAAGTTTGCGGTTGGTCAAGTGAGCGTAAGGCTAGAACGGATAAAGGAAAAATATTTGTTTCAACTGATTCATTGTTAGCACTGGCAACAATGAACCGTGAATCAGTACGTGATAATGGCAAACAAACCATGTTCACCACCACCGCTCGTGGCATACTTGAGCAAAACGGGCATGAGATTAATGTGAGTAATGCAACTCTAAACCGTTTGATGAGACAAAGGAAGCTAAATGTAAAAGCACAACAAGCTGCTAACCCTGTGCAATCATTACGTGCATTACATCCGAACCACGTTCACGAAATCGATCCGTCACTATGTTTGATTTATTACATGAAAAATAAACAACATATTATGCGGGATCGGGATTTTTATAAAAACAAGTTAGAAAATTACGCAAAAGTTAAATATAAGGTTTGGCGTTACACTTTATACGACAAGGCATCAGGAATGATTATACCGTGGTATGTTGAAGCTGCTGGCGAAAACCAACATTCATTATTCCAATTTTTAATGTTTGCGTGGGGTAAGCAAGATGGACGTTTATTTCATGGTGTACCACAGCTGCTTTACTGGGATAAAGGTTCATCCAATACTTCATCAGCTATCAAAAACTTATTGGACCATTTGGAAGTGAAATACCTTGAGCACGAGGCAGGTAATGCGCGTGCCAAAGGTGGTGTGGAAAATGCCAATAATATCATCGAAACACAGTTCGAAAGTCGTTTAAAATTTCAACCAGTTAGCAGTATTGATGAATTAAATCATGCAGCAATGAACTGGGCAGAAGCCTATAACGCCAACAGACTGCCAGGACAAGATACACGTTTACGTCGTATTGGACTTGCTGAACCTGTATCACGTCAATCGCTTTGGCAGCATATTACAGCAGAACAATTACGAATATTGCCGTCAGTAGAAATTTGCCAAGCATTAATGGCAAGTCGAGAACAAGAGCGCCAAGTTAAAGCGGATTTAACCATTAGTTTCAAACATCCTCAAGCTGACAGTTCACTGATTTATAGTTTAAAAGGCTTAGATGGTATTACTGTTAAAGATAAAGTCAGTGTGCGTTCATTAGTTTACGGTGATTGTGCTATTCAAATTGAAGTCCCCCGTTATGACGGTGAAGCACTGATTTATCGTGTTGATCCAGATCGCAATTTTGATAAGTTTGGACAACGTTTAGATGCACCAGTGATTGGCGAGGAATATAAATCTAAAGGTGATACTGAAATTGAACAAGCAACAAAAGCGATGGATCAAGTGGCATACCCAAACATGACCGAAGATGAAATCAAAAAAGCGAAGCAAAAACAAGTAGCACCGTTCGGCGGTCAGCTCAATACACTCAGTTATCTAGGAGATATTAATCATCCTGCTTACTTTGAACAAAAAGGCAATGAAATTGAAACACCGGAACATTTAAAGCCAGCTACCACAACATTAACGCTAACCGCGGCTTTAATGCGTATTACCAGTTCAATCGGTCGCAGATTAACAACTGATGAAAATAAGTGGCTATCCGCTCGTTATCAAGATGGTGTTCCCGAAGATTCGTTAGAATCACTGATTCGTTAGAATCACTGATTCGTACATTTACAACGCCCGTTACAGCAATCGCAGACGGTACAACAGGTTTTAGGAGTGTTAAATAATGTTGAAATTAAAAAGCGTAATGAAGCAATTCAATATCAAACAGGCGCAACTCGCTAAACATATTGATTATAAAGGCAATTCAATCAGCCAAGCAGTAATTAGCCAGCTCGTTAATCACAATATTTGGCCACGCTCTATTAAACATGAAGAACTAAAGCAGAAGATTGAAAAGGCATTAATAAAATTAGGTTTAAGCAATGATTATTTACTAAATATTTTTGAAGAAGAAACTGACACAGCCGAAATCTTGGCGGACGACGCTGTGCCAGTTGACTCAAATGAAAATGAACATTTAACAAAGGAGTCAGCCTATATGTTACTACGAAAACAAACTATAAATCGAGATGCGCGTGCACATTTTCGCATTCCTCGTGACCCGTTCACTGACGAAATGACCGAAGACGCTGATGTTTATCTATCTGATGATATCCGTTACGTTCGTGCAGCAATGCGTCAAACAGCCAAGCATGGTGGAATGCTGTCAGTGATAGGTGAATCGGGAAGCGGTAAATCGACATTGCGACATGATTTAATTGATTGGATCAATATTAATCATGAGCCAATAACTGTTATCGAGCCGTATGTACTAGGTTTAGAAGACAATGAGGTTAAAGGAAAATCGCTCAAAAGTATGGATATAAGTAGTGCAATTATAAGCGCTATCAACCCCCAAGCTAAACCAAAACGTAGTGCAGAAGCCCGTGCAAGGCAAATGCACGAATTACTGAAAAATAGTGCGCTATCAGGTCGTAAACATCTGTTAATTATTGAAGAAGCACACGGATTACCAATTCCAACGCTAAAGCATCTAAAGCGATTTTATGAACTGCAAGAAGGTTTTAAAAAATTACTATCAATAATTCTAATTGGACAAACAGAGCTACAAACAAAACTATCAGAGTATAACCCAGAGGTTCGTGAAGTTGTGCAACGCTGCGAAGTTGTGAACTTAAAACCACTTGATTTTAAAGTTGAAGAATATATCAAGCATAAATTTTCACGTGTTGATATGGACTATACAACATTATTTGATTCATCTGCATTTACTGAAATCATCAATCGGTTACGTGTTGCAACAACACGTCGAGGTGAAAAACAAGTGCGATCATTATGCTATCCATTAGCAGTAAATAACCTTGTTTCTAACGCATTAAATCTAGCTGCACGCATTGGTGCGCCAAAAGTTACAGGTGAAATAATTGTTGAGTGTATCAAAGATCGAGGAGATATCTGATGAAAAAGAACCAACTAATCAGTAATAACATCAATGCGGTTAATAAGGCTGTAAATATATTATCTAATGAAGAATTAACTGTCATTGGTTTTTATCATGATTCACTTTCAAAGCCAACTATTGAAATTGAGCATCACCCTAAGTGCAATAAATATATAGATGCTGGTCAAGCAACGTATTATCGACACGAAGGGCACTATCGATTTGGGCAGTTTGAATTAAATGGCTGTCGAGTTATATGGAAAGAACGTGATATTAGTCGCTTGCATTAATCGAATAGGAGCTATAGAAATGATAAAGACTAAAAAACGTATTAAAGCTACCGCATCAATCTATGTTGTGCAATCTAAAGAACAAGCATCAGAAGCTATTAAATATTTGGGCGATATACAGCGTGAATTAATCCGATTAGAAACCGAAATGAACGACAAAATTGCAGATATTACAGAAAGTTATTCATCAAGTATTGAAGTGTTAAAAAAGAAGGCGACAGAAATACAAAAAGGTATCCAAATTTGGTGCGAAGCAAACCGTGATGTTTTAACAAACAATGGTAAAGTTAAATCAGCCAATTTAGTTACTGGTGAAGTGCAATGGCGTAACCGCCCACCGTCGTGTGTTATTCGTGGTTTAGAAACGGTTATAGAAACACTAAAAAAGCTAAAACTGGAACGATTTATTCGTACAAAAGAAGAAGTTAATAAAGAAGCTATTTTGAATGAACCAAACGTTGTCGCTCATGTGCCAGGTATTACCATTAAAAAAGATGTAGAAGATTTTGCGATAGTGCCTTTTGAACAGGAGGTTATCTAATCATGCAAACACAAGATTTTTATATTTTGCATCAATTTATATTAAGCCAGACAGCTAATTTTATAGTTCACTGTAAAGAGTATGGTTTATCTGAATTTGAAGCGGATCGCATCATTGACGAGCTAGAGGAATTAGCTAATGGGTAAATTTTCTAGCCCTAAACGTTATATGCCCGACCATTATATTTCAATCAGCCATGAACATTCATTTATGCGTGAAGTAACTGGTCAGGGTTATGTTGATGGAAAGCTGTACGATGAACTTTATGCTGAATATGTAAAATTAAAATCAGCTAAAACATTAAAACAGCGTTTTGTTAGTTTTTTAAGGTGTTTTTATGACAAATAATAATGAAAAGTATATTGAAAAAATCAAAAAACTTTTAGCGTTAGCAAAATCAACAAATCCCAACGAAGCTGCTATTGCTATGAATCAAGCCATCAAATTGATGGTAAAACATAATATCAGTAATAAAGATGTGGAATTATCTGAAATTGAGGAACATGTGTCAAAACATGCCCCTTCAAATGCAGAGAAACCACCAAGATATTTTTCAATATTAGTAAGTATCATTTCAAGCGCATTTGGCGTGCGAGCTTATTTTACTCGGGAAAACAATAAACGAAAGGTTTCATTTTATGGACTAAGGGAACGACCACAATTAGCCGCTTATACCTTTGACGTTTTAAGTGTTCAATTAGTTAAAGCTCGGAAAGAATTCTTATCGCAACAAAATGGTAATTGTAAAAAAATCACTAAAATTAACCGAGCTGATGCGTTCTGTGTTGGCTGGGTTAATGGTGTTTATCAATTAATTGAAGATTTTGCAATGACTGATGAGGAACTAAATCTATTAGCTGAATATAGAAAGACAAAAGAGTTATCGCCAGCTAAGGTTAGAGATGCTAAAAAGTGTAATGGTTCAGATTCTTCACAATTTATTGGTTACTTACAAGGTAAAACCGCTCAATTGAATCATGGTGTATCAAATTCAGGTTATTCTCCATCATTAATAAGGGGTAAATAGATGAAATCTAAATATATCAAGCTGATTCATATTGCAAAATCTCAACTTAATCTTGATGACGATACCTATCGTCATCTATTAATGAATATAACTAAAAAAACTAGTACCAAGGATATGACAGTTTGGGAACTGGAAAAAATTCTAAATCACCTTAAATCAAAAGGTTTTAAAGTTAAATCATCAAAAAAAACAGGGAAGATAACTGCTACAGAACCAGTTCATAAAAAAATACGCTCATTATGGCTAGAGCTAGCTGATGCAGGTGAAATCAAAAATCGTTCTGAAAAAGCTATCAATTCTTATGTAAAACGTATTACTGGTGTTGAAGTGATGGATTGGATTACTCAAAAACAAGCAATGGTTGTAATTGAAAGCCTAAAAAGTTGGCTAGAACGCGTCACGTAACAAGGAATAAAAATGAAATTAAAACGTTGCCCAATTTGTCATAATGAAATTAATTTAGAAGCATTGGTAGAGGATGATTCAGGCAGAGAACTACTTATATTAGTAAGTAATTTAAACTATGGCTGTGCTAAGCCGATGATTGCCTATATTGGTTTGTTTCGTACTCAAAAATCAAATTTGAGTAACTCACGAGCGGTAAATTTAATAAATGAGGTACTACAACTTTTTCAACCAAGTAGGCATCTAGCACACGCGCTACGGGAAACGGTTAATAATATTCACGCTAAGCGTTTAACTAGTGAGTACAAACCGTTTAAAAATCATAATTATCTAAAGTCAGTTTATGATTCTACTAAACATTTATTTGCGTACGTTGAACATAAAGAAGAAGACAAACCCGCTCGTAGCAGTAATGAAGAGTATTTTGAACAGATGTATAGGGCTGGTGTTGACTTTAGTAAATTAGAAAAAAATATACCAGGCGCACTAGATTGGTATAAGAAGAAAACAGGAGCGTAAATTATGACCAAGTCTGCAATATCTATTAAACGTCATGAACTACTAACGCATATATCATTATCTGTGGCTAATGAAGCCATGGATTATGGTCTACCTGAAGATATTGCGGTTCATCTTGGCGATAGTATTGCAAATACAATTTCAGAACTGTTCGGCGGTCAGAACATTACGTTTCCACGCGACTACAGATTTAAACTAAACCAACGAGACTTGCAAATCTATGACGCATTTAAAGGCAATAACTACGCAGAACTAAGTCAAAAATATAAAATGACAGAACGAGGTATCAGAAAAGTAATCGACCGAGTTCATAAACGAATGATAAAAGAAAAACAACCAACATTGTTTGATTTTAATGACGCCTAATTAATTTTAGAGCAAAATTTTTTAGGCAATTTTTTATTTCATATCTTGTAACACTTTTTCAAAAAACAATTTCATTATTTCCCTGTTTATTTTGTTATATCCCATTTATCTCATCATTCTGTTATTATTTATCATGTTCTATTTCAATAATGAACATTATTCATGGATTAAAATTAAATCGTTAACATTACATCTATACTAAAATTGAAAGGCAATTGTCTCTTTTTGTGATATTCTTACACCAAAATCATTGCCATAAATAGGGTATAGCAAACCAATATTAGGTTTGTTTAAAAAGTATTCTTAATTTTGTATCACTGAGAGCCATAATTATATTTTGTACACATTTAAAAACAAAATTATGTACTCAATCTGTACAAAATAGTTTAAAACCTTTGTGCTAACACGTTTTACAGATAACAAGCAAAAACATAATTAAACAATGAAAAATAACGTCGAGCAACCAACTTTTTACTTTCATGATTATGAAACTTTTGGTATTAATCCAGCTTTGGATCGCCCAGCTCAATTTGCGGGGATTCGAACTGACAATGATTTAAATATCATTGAAGATCCTTTAGTTATTTATTGTCAAATTGCTCAAGATTATTTACCAAATCCCGAAGCTGTACTAATTACTGGTATTACACCTCAGAAAGCAAATCAAAATGGCGTTTGTGAAGCTGAATTTACCAAACAAATTTATCAAGCTTTTAGTGAACCCAATACATGTATTTTAGGATATAACAATATTCGGTTTGATGATGAGGTTACTCGTAATATTTTATATCGTAACTTTTACGATCCCTATTCATATAGCTGGCAAAACGGTAATTCGAGGTGGGATCTTCTTGACGTTGTTAGGGCTTGTTATGCTTTAAGACCAGACGGTATTAATTGGCCAACTAACGATAATGGGCTACCTAGCTTTCGTTTGGAACAACTGACTCAAGCAAATAATATTGAGCATGAGCATGCTCATGATGCTATGTCTGATGTTTATGCAACCATTGCTATGGCTAAGCTTATAAAAGAAAAACAGAGCAAATTATTTAATTATTTTTTCTTTTTACGTAATAAAAATAAAGTTGCTGAACTTATTGATGTTGTCAACATGACCCCTATTGTTCATGTATCAGGCATGCTGGGTAGTTATCGAGGTAATCTATCATTAGTTGCTCCAATAATTTGGCATCCATTACAAAATAATGCAGCTGTTCTATGTGATTTAGCAGGTGATATTGACCTTCTTATTAATTTACCCGTTGAACAAATAAAAGAAAAACTGTATACAAAGACGGAAGATCTTGAGCTTGGAGAGTCACGAATTCCATTAAAGTTAATTCATACAAATAAATGCCCTATTGTCGCTCCACTAAGAACCTTGTTACCTGAAAATGCAAAGCGATTAAGTCTTGATGTAGAACAATGTTTGATTAATCAACAAAAGTTACAAAAAAATCAGAAATTACTTCAGAATAAAATGCAAGAATTATTTAATGTTAATAATGATTATCCAAATAATTCAGATGTAGATACTCAAATTTACAAAGGCTTTTTCAATAATCAAGATAAATTACGCTGTGAAACGATTCGAACAACGCCTACACAGCTATTAGATAGTCTCTCTTTAGCATTTGATGATCCTCGTTTGACTACTCTATTTTTTAGATATAAAGCTCGAAACTATCCGCAAGCATTGACCGAGCGAGAACAAACAATTTGGCTTAACTATTGTCGAGATAAACTTAATACACTCAAAATCCAAGATTATTTATTAAGTTTAGAATTATTGGCTGAAATGTATGTTCAACAACCTGAAAAATTAGCAATTATTAAACAACTTTATAACTATTGTCATTATTTAGTTGGATAATTGAATTTGACGGGCGTATGATATGGTCGATTCTATTAATATCATTGGAATGACAGATAGAAATTATCATCATAATTAAAGTTTGAAATATTTAGCATATATCATATTATGAAACATTTTTTAGCCAAACACGCTACAATAAAGCATCGACTTTATTCTTTGTATTATACGCTTTTTAGCTATGGTCGAGGATTGATTATTCTTACTTTCTGTTTATGGCTAGGTAATATAATCTCAAAAATAATACCGATAATGATTCCTGGCAGTATTATTGGTTTGCTACTTCTATTTTTCTTACTTGCATTTCAATTGATCCCTACATGTTGGATCAAAAACAGCTGTAATCTATTTATGCGTTATATGACAATTCTTTTCATTCCTGCTGCAATGGGCATAATGGATAATTATTCACTTTTATTAGAGAACTGGATCCCCATTATTTTTAGTAGTGTAGGTGGATCAATTATTGTATTAATTTTCACTGCTCTTCTAACCGAAAACTTCCCAAAAATGACTCTAAAAAGTAAAAAAATTCTATCTAAAGATCAGGAGAAGCAACCATGATATGGATGCTACCATTAACAATTTGTGTATTTCTCATTATTCGTAGAATTTCATTTAAATTAAAAAATCCTTTATTTAATCCATTAGTTATATCGGTTATTGTTTTAATTCCAATTTTATTAATTACTAAAACCAGTTATGCGCAATACGTATCAAACGTACAAATTATTAATGATTTGTTGCCTTATTCAGTTGTAGCTCTTGCCTATCCTTTATATGAACTTATTCCTCAAATTAAAGCTCGTTGGAAATCGATAATGTTTATCACATTTACTGCGTCAATTTCTTCAATGATAACTGGTGTTTGTATTGCATTTTGGTTAGGTGGTAATAACACCATTGCCGCCTCAGTTTTACCCAAATCAGTAACTACTGCCATTGCAGTAACGATTGCTACAGATCAAGGAGGTGTGCCCTCTATAGCGGCATTATGTGTAATATTAGTAGGTACATTAGGTGGAATTTTTGGGCATCAAATATTGAATCTTGTTAAAATAAATTCCGCTTCTGCTCGAGGGCTTGCTATAGGAGCCGTTTCGCATGCTGTTGGAACAGCTCGTTGCATTGAAGTTGATTATAACGAAGGAGCCTATAGTTCCTTATCACTTGTTTTATGTGGTATTATGACATCATTGACAGCACCTTTTTTATTTCCAATAATGATATTTATTTTTGATTGGTTTTAGCATGAATTTAAAAAAGCTTTCAGCTTGTTTTATGGGTTTGTGCTTGATTACAATATTTGCGATTCTTATTCTTGACTATTGGATCAGCTATAAAACGGCACCTTATATTTATCACGATGAGAATAAACTACCTTATCGTGCTGTTGGTGTAGTACTTGGAACATCCAAATATGTTCGTGGTGGTGGATTGAATGGATTTTATCGGAATCGCATCGATGGAGCAATCGATCTTTATTGGCAAGGTAAAGTAGATTATCTTTTACTTAGTGGAGATAATGCTCTATTAAGCTATAATGAACCAATCACTATGCAGAAAGATTTAATTAAAGCTGGCATTCCTAGAAAATCGATTGTTCTTGATTACGCAGGTTTTAGAACTTTTGATTCAATTGTTCGTGCTAATAAAGTTTTTGATACAAATGATTTCACAATTATTACTCAAGAGTTTCATTGCGAACGTGCAATTTTTATTGCACTTGAACAAGGAATACAGGCACAATGCTTTGCAGTTCCATCCCCTAAAAGTATGAAATTTGTCCGTATCCGTGAAATATTTGCTCGTGTCAGTGCCTTTATTGACCTTTATATTCTTACTAAAGAACCAAAATATCTTGGTCCTGTAATTCCAATCATATCCAATAATCAATAATTTTCACTAATTTATTTTTTGTAAAAAAGTTTCAGATTAAGGGTACATTTCAATAAAAAAACGGTTAAAATTATTGTCTCATAAATTAGATTGCATTTTTATGCAAAAAAAAGTAATATTTAGTCAATTTAAATTTAAGAAAATGAAGAATGAATATTGAACTAAACCATATTAATTGCTTTTATGGTTCTCATCAGGCTTTAAATGATGTTTCGTTATGCTATCCACTGGGTGAAACCATCGTATTACTTGGTCAGAGTGGTGCAGGAAAAAGCTCTTTATTAAAAGTATTTAATTTACTTGAAATTCCAACATCTGGCGAAATGACCATTGCTGACTCTCATTTTGATTTCTCAAAAAAAATCAATGAATCAACAATTCGTTTACTTCGTAAAAATGTTGGTATGGTTTTCCAGAATTATAATTTATGGCCGCATTTAACAGTACTTGAAAATCTAATTGAAGCGCCTTGTCAAGTATTAAAAATATCAAAAAATGAGGCCAGTGACAAAGCAATGTCAATTTTAAAACGTTTGCGAATCGATGATATGGCACACCGCTATCCTCTTCATCTCTCAGGAGGACAACAACAACGTGTAGCTATAGCTAGAGCATTGATGATGGAGCCACAAATCTTATTGTTTGATGAGCCAACAGCAGCATTAGATCCTGCTATTACATCGCAAATAGCAGATATTATTAATGAATTATCACAAACAGGAATTACACAAATTATAGTTACACATGAAGTGGATTTTGCTCGTAAAGTTGCTTCACAAGTGATTTATATGGAACACGGTAAAATTATTGAGCAAGGACAATTAGAATGCTTTGCGCATCCTAAAACCAAAGAATTTAAAGCTTATTTATCACATTAAATAATATCTAATTAGGTGAAAATATGAAGAAAACATTATTAGCCGTTTTATTAGCAAGTGCAACATTTGTTGCTCAAGCTGCCGAAAACCTTATCATCGGTACAGAAGCAACTTATGCACCTTTTGAATTTACTAATGATAAAAATGAAATTGTAGGTTTTGATATTGATATCATTAACAAAATTTGTAGTGAAATGAATGTTTCTTGCAAAATTGTTAACCAGTCGTTTGATGGTTTAATTCCTAGTTTAAAAACTCGACGAATTGATGCAGCAATTGCTGGTATAGATGTCACAGCTGAAAGACAAAAACAAATTGATTTTACTAAAATATATTACGATGATAGTTCAATTCAATTTATTACATTAAAAGATACCCTAACCAGTTTAGAACAACTTAAAGGAAAACGTGTTGGTATTCAAAAAGGTACGACTTATTTAAAATATTTGAATGAAAAATTCCCTGATATTAAACCTGTTAGTTATGATAGTTACCAATTTGCATTTCTTGATTTAAAAGCTAAACGTATTGATGCTATTGTTGCAAGTTCATTCGTAGCAAGTGACTGGTTAGGAAAAGATACCGAAATTGTACCATTAGGTGATAAGATTACTGATCATGAATTTTTTGGTGAGGGTTTAAGCATCGCTTTACGTAAAGGTAATGATGAACTTCGTGAAAAATTCAATCAAGCAATCGATAAGCTAAAAGCAAATGGAGAATTAGAAGCTATTTATAAAAAATGGTTTAATAATTAGTCGTTAAAATTTAATTCTTAATGCCTTTATGATCTCGCCGCAAACACTGCGGCGAATTTATTTTTTTAATTTAAATACGGTTTTTTTATGTCAGACTTTCTATCCAACGGAACAAACTGGATTCTATCTTCGATGGACGGATATATCTTGCCATTAGTGCAAGCAACGTCAATCACATTATCATTAGCCTTTGTGTCATTAATTGTCGGCATCATATTTGCCTTTATCTTTACGCTGTTAGAATCTGCTCCTTTTAAACCCGTTGCATGGTTAATGTCCTTATTTAATTTGACTATCCGTGCCCTACCCGAATTATTAATTGTGGTGGCAATTTATACTGGACTACCATTATTATTGATGTCATTAGATGATGGCATAGCAATTTCACTTGGATTTACTTCATTTACGGTGCAAATCGATATAGCAAACACTAAACCCGATCCATTTTTATGTGGTGTAACTGCACTTTCATTACTTTATGCTGTTTATGCATCTCAAACATTACGCGGCGCTTTTAAAGCAATTTCAAATGGTCAAAAGCAAGCGGCACAAGTATTGGGATTGAGCAAAGCGCGAACGTTCTTTCGAATTATTCTGCCGCAAATGTGGCGTCATGCTTTACCTGGTTTGAGCAATCAATGGTTGATTTTATTAAAAGATACCGCGTTAGTTTCAGCAATTGCCATCGATGATTTGATGATGCAAACAAAAACCATCATCGCTCGGACCAATCAACCTTTTCTATGGTATTTCATTGCGATGCTTATTTATTTAATAATTTCTATTTTAAGCCAAAAGGTTATTACGCGAATCGAAAAGCGCTCAACCTATTTTGAACAACCAAAATCCGCTAAGAGTTTATAAGGTCACGTTATGTTTGATAATTTTATTTACTATCTTAAAGTCATTTTACAAGGACTTCCTGATACCTTAAGTTTAGGTATTTTAGGCATTATTTCAGCAGGACTCCTAGCGGTTATCTTTTCTTGCTTATTGTCAATAAATTCTTGTTTAATTAAAAAAATTATACGTGCCTATATTATTATATTTACTGGTTCACCGCTATTAGTTCAGCTATTTTTAATCTACTATGGACCATCACAATTTGGCGATGTTTTAAGTAAAGTACCAACATTTTATGAGATTATCTCCTCACCTTGGTTCTGTGCTTATCTTGCATTAACACTTAATAGCGCTGCCTATACTACGCAAATATTTTATGGAGCTTTAAAATCTGTACCACAAGGTCAGTGGCAAGCGTGTGAAGCTTTAGGTATGAATAAAATACAAACATTAAAAATTATTATGCCTTATGCATTAAAACGAGCACTTTCTACTTATTCTAATGAAGTGGTTTTTGTAGTAAAAGGCACCGCTTTAGCTTCTATGATTCCGGTTATGGATATTATGGGATATAGCAATCAACTAAATGGAGATTATTACGATTTTTCAATTTTTGTCGTTGCAGGGTCAGTTTACCTCTTGATAAATGGGCTTTTAAGCACCATTATGAGGATAATAGAGAAAAAAGCCCTCACATTTGAAAACTAATATGAGCCAATTTGATTCAACATCATTTTTAAAAACAGTCCCACATAAACCTGGTATTTATCAAATGTTCAATGATAAACAGACCATTATTTATGTGGGTAAAGCCAAAGATCTCTACAACCGATTAAAAAGCTATTTCAACAGTAGCAAAAAAACGCTTAAGACCGATAGGCTAGTCAGTCATATCCATCATGTTGAATTTACCATTACCAACACCGAAACTGAAGCTTTATTACTTGAACAAACTTACATTAAAAAATATCAACCTCGTTATAATGTATTATTAAAAGACGATAAAAGTTATCCATTTATAAAGCTTAGTAAAGAACGTCATCCACAATTGTCACTTTACCGTGGTGCAATTAATCGAAAAAAAGATGAGTTTTTTGGACCTTATCCAAGTGGATATGCAGTTAAACAGATTTTAGCCCTGCTACAAAAAACCTTTCCAATTAGACAATGTTTGGATAGCACTTATCGCAATCGTACACGTCCATGTTTACAATACCAAATTAAACGTTGTTTAGGACCATGTGTATCAGGATTAGTCAGTGACGAAGATTATAATGAACAAGTTAATTATGTTAGATTATTTTTGTCTGGACGCTCAGAACAGATTCTACAAAAAATAACTGAGGATATGCATAAAGCAAGTAATGATCTTAATTTCGAGAAAGCCGCCGCATTACGAGATCAGCTACAAGCAATAAAACATATCAATGAAAAACAAGCTATATACAATAATAATGATAATCTTGATGTAATTGGATTCCATTATGAGTTTGGTTTAGCTTGTATTTATGTTTTATTTATTCGCAATGGACAAACCTTCGGTCACCGTTCATATTATCCTAAAGTGCCATCAAATACTGAATTAGAAGAAGTCATTGAAACCTTTTTAGGTCAATTTTACTTGCAAGGTAATCAAAATAGAAATATTCCTCAAAAGATTTTATTGAATTTTTCATTATCAGATAAACAAGCAATGGAAGAAACCTTATCTATCATTGCACAGCATCAAGTTAAATTAGTTGATGAACCTAAAGGTGATAATTTAAAACTACTTAATATTGCTACAGTCAATGCCCAAACAGCTGTTAAAAACAAGTTATTGGAGAATTCAACCATAAAACAACGCTATGATGCACTTAAAACATTTTTAGGGATTGATAAAATCAATCGTATGGAGTGCTTTGATATCAGTCACTTTATGGGTAAAAATACCATTGCCTCTTGTGTCGTATTTGATGAAAACGGACCAGTTAAATCTGAATTTCGTCGCTATAATATCTCAGGTATTACGCCAGGTGATGATTATGCTGCGATGGAACAAGTCTTAACACGTCGTTATAATAAAAAAGATCTGCCTAATGAAAAAGTTCCAGATATCATCTTTATTGATGGTGGTAAAGGTCAACTTAACCAGGCATTACAAGTATTTGAACAGTTAGATGTTAATTGGGATAAAAATCATCCAATTTTAATCGGTGTAGCTAAAGGTGCAGAAAGAAAAGAAGGACTCGAAACACTATTTTTTGAAGCACATGGTACAGGTCATTATCTTGATGATCGTTCCCCTGCTCTATTGCTTATCCAACAAATTCGTAACGCATCTCACGATCATGCTATTGTGGGACAACGTAAAAAAGGGACAAAGCAACTTACGGACAGCGCATTAGAACACATTAATGGTATAGGAGCAAAAAGACGAAAAGCACTTTTAAACCATTTTGGCGGATTAAGAGAGTTAAAAAATGCCAGTATTGATGAAATAGCTCAAGTACAAGGTATTTCTAAACCATTAGCTGAAAAAATTTATCTAAATTTACAACAATAACACATTGAAAAAATAACATATTTCAGGCAACATAAGTATTAAAAGAACACTATTTTTTTATTATCACTAATACTTTGATTAATAAAATAAAAAAAAGAGCTTATTTCACATGAAAATTAACCTACCAACATTCTTAACACTATTTCGAGTCATTTTAATTCCTTTTTTGGTATTAACGTTTTATCTTCTACCTCATGAATGGTCTGGTTTTTTTTCAGCGCTCATTTTTTTAATCGCAGCGATAACGGATATTTTTGATGGTTATCTTGCTCGCCGTCTAGGGCAAACTACGAAGTTTGGTGCTTTCTTGGATCCGGTTGCAGATAAGATCATGGTAACAATTGCATTAGTATTAATAACTCAATATTATCAGGCATGGTGGATCTCGATTCCAGCAATTATTATTGTATCCCGTGAAATTATCATATCAGCCTTGCGTGAATGGATGGCCGAGATTGGCAAACGTAATCATGTTGCTGTGTCATGTATTGGTAAAATTAAAACCATTGCTCAAATGACTGCATTAACTTGGTTACTTTGGCGTCCTTGTGATATTGTTATTTATGCAGGTTTAATAACTTTATTACTTGCTACAGCTTTAACCCTCTTATCCATGTTGCAATATTTATGGATAGCGCATAATGATCTATTAGATGAAGAGTAATACGATGTTTTTTTAACTTTTCATGTGTAATTTTATTGTATAACAATCAATCCAATAAAACGGTACATATCTACTTTAAATCAGTAAAAGAATATCTTTAAACCATGAACAAGTTAAACATTAAGCAATCAATCAATTTATTTAAAATTTCTATTGACTGAAAAGCTAAGATAGGTAAAATGCACAGCATCCAAAGCAAATTACTTTTTGATAATTTGTTTTTAGCCCGGGTGGTGAAATCGGTAGACACAAGGGATTTAAAATCCCTCGGCCTTTTTGGCCGTGCGAGTTCAAGTCTCGCCCCGGGCACCATTAACAAACACTTCTTACGCGGGAATAGCTCAGTTGGTAGAGCGCAACCTTGCCAAGGTTGAGGTCGCGAGTTCGAACCTCGTTTCCCGCTCCAATATAACCCCCATTGGAATCGATTAAAGCCTGAAAATCTAGGAATTTAAATGTTTACAGTGATTTATTTTTCCGCTGTAGAACAAGTTAATCCATTGTCTTCCGTGAAAAATTAGTCCAAAAAATAGGTTATTGTAATAGATATATTTTTTGAACAGTTTATCTAAAATATTGACTCACTATCCTTACATTTATTTATTGATAACATAAGGCGTTTTTATGACTTTATTATCTGATTTCAAAACAAAGCAGCCAAAACCAAAGAAAAAGAATATACACTCAAAGATGGAGATGAAGTATTTCTTAATATTTATTCTAGCGGTTCAAAATATTGGCTATTCCGTTTTTCTTAGAATGGTAGACAAACCAGAATGTCTTTGGTTCTTATCCAAAAACGGATCTAAAGAAAGCTAGATATTTACGTTCTTTTGCTCAAAATAAATTATCCAATAATATTGACCCTAGATTAGAAAAAAATGAAGCATATGTTAATTCTATAACGCCAGAAGAACATTTAAGTGTTTCATTTATTGAGTTTGCTGAAAACTGGCTTATATGTAAATTGAGAAAATTGAATGCAAAACCCTCTAAGAAAAAAAGAACAATGGTCGAGGAAGCACAGAATTACAGATCCTACGTGCCTTTAAAGGCGATATTTTCTGCCTTAAAAGATAAATCACTGAAAAATGTCACAAGAAGTGATTTATTGTCAATCTTAAGTAAGGTTGAGGCTCGTGGAGCATTATCAATAGCCGAGAAAATAAGAAGTTGGTTAGATGAAATTTTTCGTTACGCTGTTATTACTGAAGAATTACGAATTAATCCTACATCTGATTTAGATAATGCAGCGATTCTCTATCGTCGTAATAAGCGCTATCCTTTTATTCAGGTTGATGAATTACCAGAATTACTAGGTAAATTATCAAACTATAAAGGAAGTAGAGTAACAGTGTTAGGATTAAAGTTCTTACTACTTACAGGAGTACGAACAGTTGAACTTCGTTTTTCAGAAACTTGGCAGGTTAATTTAAAAAATGCAATTTGGCATTATTTTTTTGACAAATATTGCTGTCTTTTTAATAAGTAACCTGCGTTATAGATGCTGGCATAACCTTTACGCCGTAGCTGAACATTTCCTTTGGAAGATAACTTTACATTCCACCCTTCACTCAAAGCAAAGTTAATAAAAAAATAGAATTGTCTATCTTTTAAAGCTAATAAGTTTTTAATCTTCATCATTATTCTCCATATCACGACATAACATTGAGAAGATAGAAGCATATGTAATTGGTCCAGAAATTTTTTCTTCACCAAATGAATGAAGGTAAGTGATGAAAATATCTTTTTATAAGCGTCACTTTTGTTTAAGAGTATAGAAAATAGATACTCCTAGATCAGTTATCAATTTGATTATGAGTGTAAGATTGTCCACGTAATAATCCGCCTAAACTATAACGGCTATTTAACTTAATATTTCCTTCAGTTAAATAATACTTATCAATTTTGGCGTTACCAAATGTATAAAGATATTTATTATTTGTTACTAAATTATGTGAAAATAAATAAAATATATTATCTTCTTTATCATCCCACTCGATATCAGCAGGTCCAGAAGGTAAATAGTAACGATTAATTTGCTTCCCATCTTTGAATATTGAAATCATTTCAGATAAACTAAGTTTGCCTTCAACAAATTTCTTTTTATTTTTTGTTGTTAGAGTTTCTAATTCATCATCTAAAGAGATAGGGAATATTCTGGCTCTGAGACATTTCAACAAGAAAAATAGTATCTTCATCTGGAGATGTATCTGTAAAATGGATCGCATCAGGACCATTTAAGCGGTGTAATATGTCAAATTGATCATCCTCAATATTATAAACGCCACACTCAATTGCAACTTTTTTGCTTGTTTACGCTGCTCTATAAAAAGTATCAATAGATGGCCAGCGGCTGAAATATATTTTGC
Organism: Gilliamella sp. B2887; assembly: GCF_026537015.1. Classification (NCBI taxonomy): domain Bacteria; kingdom Pseudomonadati; phylum Pseudomonadota; class Gammaproteobacteria; order Orbales; family Orbaceae; genus Gilliamella; species Gilliamella sp. B2887. The sequence continues at coordinate 75,472 of NZ_JAFNMX010000012.1, forward strand.
CATTTTTGATTCGTTGAGTTGATGAATACATTGGGTGATAATCAATACTTTTATTATATATTATTTTGTATTTTTCTGTATTTATATCAAGTCCAAGAATAAATCCTCCATGAAAAAGCTAACATAAACCCAATCATTATAGATCTCAGCAGAATGAATAAAATGAGAAACTTCAATATAATTATGAGGAGTTCGATTTCAAGGAGCTTTCATATTATCTACACCGAACATATTAGAATAAATGTGTTGGAAATAATTATGCTGATTAATTGTCCAGCATATCACTTCTGAACTTTGTATATCGATGAGAAAACAATAATTCTGACCATTCAACCCAGAACCTGGAATAAAAATTTTCTGAGAAAGATTGTCTGGTACTAAACCAACATTAGGTGCTACATAAGTTTCTTTGATGACTTTTACTAAAGAGTTGATCAAATTACCTATATTTTTTACTTCTGAACAAATATTATTATCATTATCCTATTGAATATTCATTTTTTTCATTTATCGTCCCTATAACAAACATACTAATCCCTAGTTATCAACTTTTGAATATTATTCTTAGCTTTAATGTCCACTAAGTTCCAATCTTTTCCGAATAATATTTCTCGCTCTATGCAGCCTACTTTTCACTGCTTCAATACTTATTCCCAAAATTTCAGCCACCTCTGGCGCTGTTAATTCATTGACATCTCTTAGGATTAATACTGTTCGGTAAGTAACAGGAAGGGAAATGATTGCTTTACTTAAGTCGAGCCTCAATATTGATTGTTCGGAGTTAGTAACGTTACCATCAGCAAATAACTTTTCCATATCATTTGCGTCCATAAGTAAACTATTTTTGTTTAATCTAAAGATTTTATAACACTCGCGCTCTACAATGCGAAACAACCAAGTAGAAAGTGCTGAGATTGTTCGCAGAAGCTCTATTTTTTTATATAAAATCCAAAGAGCCATTTGTACTGCATCCTCAGCGTCCTCTGCTGAAGAGCAAACTTTTCGCGAAAAACGATTTAGATCTGGTTGGCATTTTTCCAATAATTCAATCAAAGCGACCTGATCACCTGAGCGGGCCAGCATAATAAGATTTTCATCAATTTTTTTCATAACTACCCTCCTTTCTCCTTGTACATAAAAGAGTCTTAGTCTGATAAAAAGGATTCAAATATTTTATATTTTTTTGAAATATAAAACTTAGCAGTATTGAGAATCTGAAAAAGCAATTGATAAAAAATCTATCCGAAATCGTCCCCAAAATATCTTTGAGAGAAGCATTAGTAATTTGAACATCTAGAATAGCCATAAAGACACCAAGAATAGCAGCAAGGACTGCAATCCAATTTCTAGTATTTACTTTTTCTGTTGATATATTTTCTTTGGCAAGATTCTTTTTCAAAGTTGGCATCTTATTATCTTATCATCCTTATTTTTTTATAAATTATTGACGTTTATCAATTTCAACTGTTGCAGACATCCCGAGAAAAACTCTTTCAATATCGGTTGAAACAAAAGTAATTTTGATAGGAATTCTTTGTACAATTTTAGTAAAATTGCCCGTTGCATTATCGGGAGGGAGTAGTGAGAATTGAGCCCCAGAAGCAGGAGAGAGGCTATCAATAACACCGATAAATTTTTTATTTGGGATAGCATCAATTGTGATAGTTACTTCTTGTCCTTTTTTAAGTCCATCCAACTGTGTTTCCTTAAAATTAGCAATAACCCATCGATCCTCTTGTACAATTGCAAATAACTGCTGCCCTGGTTGTACTCGATTACCAATTTCAATATTTTTTTTACCAATATATCCATCAACTGGAGAAATGATTTTATGATAACCCAACTGTACTTCTGCTTCTTTAAGGCGTGAAAGCAAGACCTTTTTTTGTTCTAACTGTGCTTTGTTAAAATATTCTTGAGCTACAACTTTTTCTCTAGCCGCTTATTCCCGTTGAATTGCAGCATGTAAATCAGCAATAGCAACATCATTTGCAGCAATGGCTAAATTCATTTCATTTGTTGAGATGGCTTTTTTATTTTCTTTATATAAAGTTTTTGAACGAAAAACCTCAGATTCAGCACGCTTTTTTTCGGCAATGAATCGCGCTACTTGAAATTTTAAGGCATCAGCTTCTGCTTTTTGTGCAACAATTTCTGCACTAATTTGTTGGTATTGAACTTCAATTAGCGCTATTTCAGCTTTAATTTGCTCTATTTTAATATTTTGATCTGTTGATTCTAAAATAGCTAATACATCACCTTTTTTTACTTTCTGATTATCTTCTACTAGGATATCAGATATAATTTCAGGTACTCGAGTAGACACCATACTTACATGTCCATGAACATAAGCGTTATTTGTCTCTTCAAAAAAATAACCGTGCCAAACCATTCGAACTACTACAACACAACCAATTATTAACCCCAGACCAAAAATATATTTTTTCAAATTTTTGCGAATATTATTTAAAAATGATTTTTCCTTATCTTCTTGCGACATCAGCAACCTCTACCATCCTTTTATGACGTTCATTTCTTTGAATAAAAATAGGTTGTATCGTTCCATTGGAATAATTCTTAGAACTACTAGATTTCATGCTAAGAAAAACCATGCAACCTAAAATTATCTTATATGTATAAATCATTTATTTTTTTTGTGCATGGTTCACAAGTTTTACCCGAGTTAGAGAGGGTAAGTATGAGACCTATAACCCAGCAAGCCGGACAGCCACGTAACACAAAAAATCCACAAATAGCAGAAATAACTCCCAATATTACGGTTAACAAAAGCCCCTGAATAAATAGATAGATAGATAGATAAACCTAACAACCCGAATCCAAGACATCCTCGGAACAAATGAACCGTGACAGAACTACTTTGAAACATATATTCACCTCCCAAGTTATTGAGCTCAGTCTGCAATTCCCTTGAGTGAAATAGAACTTTATTTATACTTCAAGGAAAATACAGTCCGATTTTTTCTAATCGATTTTCCTTTTTGCAATGGAATACATAGGGCAAAAACCTGTAATTCCAGTACAAGTTAAAACGCCTCCAATCGCTATAGCTATCCACATAACTAAAGCAGTTGGAGCAAAAAGGAAACCTAAGCAAGCAATACATGCACCAACAAAAATTCTACATACACGCTCAAGACTAGGAACATTTTTTTTAATACTCATTATTCACCTCTCTCTATTTTTTTAAATTGAATACTAAATTGCATTAATAAAGAGTCAGTAAAGTTAAAAAAGGATTCAAAGAATTTATTTAAATAAATTTTAGGAGTAATAAAGTTAAGTTTATTTGATGCTAATTATATGAAAAACAAAGAATAAATCATGATAAAAAATAAGATGATTTTAGATATGAAATTACAGAGTTAGAATACAAGATCTGTTATATTATTGAGTTCGAACCTCGTTTCCCGCTCCAATTATTAATGCTTAAGTTTTAAATGAACGAAAGGTCATTATCAGGTATTTTCAAGTAATCTCTAAGATTCAATTAAATATCCACAAATAAGTGCATCGTTTTTTAATTTAAGTACTTCGATAATCATTATCTAAATTTCTCATTTACCTTATAAAGATGATTGATCCTATTATTTAAGGATTTTATCAATTATGCCAATATTTTTATGAACGTATGATTTATTGTACAAAGACATATGTATGCTAAAAGAATCTCGTCTTATTTTGCTGATTAGTTGAGCTTAAAGCTTAAAAGTGTTTATTTAGTATCTTTTTATATTAATTCATTTTTTATTTACTTAAATAAGGTTATTACGTCCAGAATTTGTAATTAAAAAACGTTTTTTACTAAAATGTACGGCTAATCTGAAATATTTTGAAATAAATATCATAGCAATAAAAAAATAACCATATTTATAAAAATAGAATTAAATCCAAGTTGATACCGACCTAAAACCTTTCAACAATCACACAAACAACTCATGTTAAGAGTGAAAGGTCTGGTAATTTATAATTTTATTTAAAATATGTTTAACTAATGAGATAGAATGTCTATAAAACATTCCAAGTAGTATTAAGGCTCAGCATCTTTCTCATCTTCAGATTCTTCAGTTGGAAGATCGGTTGGAGTGGCATCGTCAAAACGACCTTGCCATTCTTTAGAAGTCTGACTATCTTGAATTTTACCGTTGTTTGAAGTAAAACCAAATGAAGCAATCATTGGCGCACGTGCTGGCTTTAATAAAGCATTAGCATTAACATAATGTTTGGGATAAGGATTATGGCTAATATCACAAAGTTCGGGCACTTCCCCTGCTTGAACAACTACTCCACCAGTGTAGGGATGGAAAATCACTCCCTCATCACTATTTTGCTGTTTAACTTCATCGATACTCCCTAATTTTTCAGTAAAAAGTTCTTCACTGAGTATAGTTAACCAGTTAATGCTTTTAAATCCGTCTCTAAAATGTTTATCTTCTTCATCAGTGGAAATATCTAAACCTAAATATTTACGAGCTAACTCACCTTCTAAATATTGATAATCATAATATTTATAACGTTGTCTTATACCTAAACCAAAAAAACCATGTAAAGGTTTTAAAATTTGGCTGACTTGTCGGATGAATTCTATTATTTTATCAACTCCAAAATCTTTTAGTTCATAAATCGGCAAATAAAATTGTAAATAACTCACTGTATTATACTCTTTTTCGAGAAATTCTGATCTTGACAGAACTTTAATTAAATAGTCAGGGATCAAATACAGTTTATCAACATTACTCCAATAAAAACTTAAAGTATCTGCATAAAATCCATTATTAAGTATTATTTTTTGAGCTAAACTGATGGCGTGATAACGATATAAAGTATTGGGATCACCATTCCCAAAGCCATAATTAAGGTTTTTTCCCCAATTTTTATCATATAATGCTAGGACTTGGTTAATTGCTTGACGCTTTTCAGTTTTATAAGATTCGTTTAAATAAAAGCATCCAACTAAACCAATTTTTAAAGCATTTTCGGTATGGTCAAAATCCAAATAATGACCAAAATTAAATTTATCATAATTTAATTTATATTCCTCTAAGAGTTGCTGCAATTTATCGTTCATTTGCTTATCCTATTTTTATTTGACATTGCATTAGTTAATACCCAGTTGTATTACATATGAAACGTTTTATTGGTAATAAGGAGTTGAGAATTAGCAGATAAAATGTTAGCTACACTGATATAAATGATAGCGTTATACCAGTATCGGTTTAGTTGTTCATTATGAACAACAGGTAATAAAGAAAGGATTAAATTCATTCCATCACCTTTTAAAGCATAATGATTATGAATAAAATTTAGGTACAACTGATTAATGAATTCGAATAATTCATTTTTCATAACTTTCTCCTTGCATAATCCTTACATATTGTAAGAGTTAATATTTATATATTTTTTAATAGTAATTTTTAATTATTTTTATTAAACAACATGATTATTATAGTTGGTGTAATTCTATTGATATTGATCTCATTGGAAGTTTACGAAAAACTTACAAAAAACAAACAAACAAATGTAATATATAAACTACCCGTTTTAGAATAATTTGCAACCGTTTTTATGTCTTTATGTTACTATTTTAAACTGTTTTTAATATTTCGGATGAAATTTATACAAATATAGAATTAATAAGATTCAATAAATTGTAATATCAATTTCAAATAGCACTTTCATTTTTTATCGATTACCTGTCTAAAACGCATAGATAAAATCCATTATTCAAAACATTCTTATATATCTTTTTGTTCCAAAGGTTGTCGATAAAATTAAACCTAAATGATATAAACTCAGGTAATAGATGCATTTTTAGGCAAACAAAGCACTTTGCAATAATAATTGTTGCAGATATCGCAAAGCTTAGTATAATGCCCACGTTTACTTATTTACACTTCTAATGCCAGTGTGGCGAAATTGGTAGACGCAGCGGATTCAAAATCCGCCGCCCTTAAAAGCGTGTCGGTTCGAGTCCGACCACTGGCACCAATTCAACTTTTAATATCTTTTAATAAACATTAAAAACAGTACAAATTAGTATCAAATTCTATATTGTATGTTTAAAAAACATAAAGATACAATTACCATGCTTTTTTGGTACCCATATTAAAATATGTAAATCTAAACATATTATTAAATACCTATAATTGTTATAATACGAGCAATAACTCCACCAATCGATACCTAAATAATAAACGCTAGTCTTTGATATTAAGATAACAACCTATTTAATGGTGGAGTTAAGTATCTTTTTGTACCAAATTATTGTAAAAGAGGAAAATATAAAGCATGAGTTTTAGGGATTCTTACAGCATATGATTGATAAAAGTTATCATCAATTTTATCCACGACCATTTCCACATAATCGCCATTTTTAAAACCAACGTGGGTTAATTTGCCTTCGACAAATTTTCGCCCCACATAGCAACTAAAATGTTTTCCTTGCAAGGTAATGCTGCCCACTGACAGCGTGGTCAATAAGGCGGCCGCCACGCCAAACGCCCCGGTAATTAGCGCCCCTATCATGGCGATTAAGCCGACATTATTCGAGCCAATCTCTTTTGGGTCATCAATGATTTGTAGCTGGCTGACTGTGCCTTTTAAAATGCGATACTGTTTTGCCATACTGTTACTGTTCCGTGTGATTTAATTTGGGTGGTTGATTATTAATATCAGGCGTAAAACCCCGTTCATCAATCACCTCGACCCAATCCGGTATAATGGGCGTACGGCAGTAATAAGTGGCTTTGGCGTCTCGTATTTTGATTCGTTCAAATTCGGGGGTTTGCGGATCGTCATACAGTTCAGGATCGCCCGAGCGATTTAATTTTTTAAAACGCTCATGTTCAGCTGACGTATCATGAGACCAAGGTTTGGGGTAGCCTAATGTGGCAAAAATGCGATTACCGATAAAAGAGTAACGACCACCCGCTAGTAAAAAAAACATAATTAAAAGAACAAAAAACATAAAAAAAGCGGTAAAAGTATAAAATAATAGAAATAGAAAAAATTCGCTATCCATACTAAAATAAACAATAACCACACCAATCAGATAAGTTAATAAACATAATACGCCACTCCCTATAGCACAATATTTTAATCGAAGCAAAGCCGGTGTATCCACTGCGTGAGGAAAGTATAAAGCATGGGTTTTCGGTATTCGAACCGCATACGATTGATAATTGTTATCATCATCGCTTTTATCCACGACCATTTCCACATAATCCCCATTTTTAAATCTAATATGGGTTAATTTGCCTTCGACAAATTTACGCCCCACATAGCAACGGAATTTTTTGCCTTCTAAGGTAATGCTGCCCACTGACAGCGTGGTCAATAAGGCGGCCGCCACGCCAAACGCCCCGGTAATTAGCGCCCCTATCATGGCGATTAAGCCGACATTATTCGAGCCAATCTCTTTTGGGTCATCGATAATTTGTAGCTGGCTGACTGTGCCTTTTAAAATACTATACCGTTTAGCCATACTGTTACTGTTCCGTGTGATTTAATTTGGGTGGTGGATTATCCATATCTGGCGTAAAACCCCGCTCATCAATCACCTCGACCCAATCCGGTATAATGGGCGTACGGCAGTAATAAGTGGCTTTGGCGTCTCGTATTTTGATGCGTTCAAATTCGGGGGTTTGCGGATCGTCATACAGTTCAGGATCGCCCGAGCGATTTAATTTTTTAAAACGCTCATGTTCAGCTGACGTATCATGAGACCAAGGTTTGGGGTAGCCTAATGTGGCAAAAATGCGATTACCGATAAAAGAGTAACGACCACCCGTTAAGAAAAAAAGCATAATCAAAATAGCAGAAAAACCAATAAGAGTGGATATAGTAAAAATAGCCAAATTGAAAAAAAATCTTCATTTAAATCAGTTAAAAGCATAATAAAGAAAAATAAATAAGCTAATAAACTTAATACACCAGCGGCTATTGCTG
>NZ_JAFNMX010000012.1:83533-89885 GCF_026537015.1 Gilliamella sp. B2887
TGATTATCCATATCTGGCGTAAAACCCCGCTCATCAATCACCTCGACCCAATCCGGTATAATGGGCGTTCGGCAGTAATAAGTGGCATTACGATCTAGTTTTCTAATTCGTTCAAATTCGGGGGTTTGCGGATCGTCATACAGTTCAGGATCGCCCGATCGGTTTAATTTTTTAAAACGTAAATGTTCATCTAACGTTTCATGTAACCAAGGTTTGGGGTAACCTAATGTCGCAAAAATACGATTACCGATAAAAGAGTAACGACCACCTGTTAATAAAAATAAGATAATTGAAAAAAGAACAAATAAACTAAACATAACAGCAGTAAAAAGCAAAAAATTCAGAAAAAAATCACTATCCATATAAAAATAGAGCATAACCACACAAAGCAGATAAGTTAATAAACATAATACACCACTCCCTATAGCAGAATATTTTAACCGAAGCAAAGTCGGTGTATCCACTGCGTGAGGAAAGTATAAAGCGTGGGTTTTCGGTATTCGAACCGCATACGATTGATACTGGTTATCATCATCGCTTTTATCCACAACCATTTCCACATAATCGCCATTTTTAAAACTAATATGGGTTAATTTGCCTTCGACAAATTTACGCCCGACATAGCAACTAAATTTTTTGCCTTCTAAGGTAATGCTACCCATTGACAGCGTAGTCAATAACGCGGCCGCCACGCCAAACGCCCCGGTAATTAGCGCCCCTATCATGGCGATTAAGCCAACATTATTCGAGCCAATCTCTTTTGGGTCATCAATGATTTGTAGTTGGCTGACTGTGCCTTTTAAAATACTATACCGTTTAACCATACTGTTACTGTTCCGTATGATTTAATCTGGGTGGTGGATTATTAATATCAGGCGTAAAACCCCGTTCATCAATCACCTCGACCCAATCTGGTACGATTGGCGTTCGGCAGTAATAAGTAGCTTTGGCGTCTCGTATTTTGATTCGTTCAAATTCGGGGGTTTGGGGATCATCATACAGCTCAGGATCGCCCGAGCGATTTAATTTTTTAAAACGCTCATGTTCAACTGACGTATCATGTGACCAAGGTTTAGGATAGCCTAAGGTGGCAAAAATGCGATTACCGATAAAAGAGTAACGCCCCCCCATTAACAAGAAAAATAAAAGTGTGATAAAACAGAAAAAACAGAGCATGACAACTGTAAAAAGTGGTAAAAACAGAAAAAAACCGCTATCCATACTAAAATAGACTATAACCACACAAATTAGATAAGTTAATAAACAAAATACTCCTCCCCCTATTGCTGAATACTTTAACCCAAGCAAAGTTGGCATACTTACTGAACGAGGAAAATATAAAGCGTGGGTTTTCGGTATTCGAACCGCATAAGATTGATACTGGTTATCATCATCGCTTTTATCCACGACCATTTCAACATAATCGCCATTTTTAAAACCAACGTGGGTTAATTTGCCTTCGACAAATTTACGCCCTACATAGCAACTAAATTTTTTGCCTTCTAAGGTAATGCTGCCCACTGACAGCGTGGTCAATAAGGCGGCCGCCACGCCAAACGCCCCGGTAATCAACGCCCCTATCATGGCGATTAAGCCGACATTATTTGAGCCTAGCTCTTTTGGGTCATCAATAATTTGTAGCTGGCTGACCGTGCCTTTTAAAATGCGATACCGTTTAGACATGTAAAAAACCCCTTTTATGTAAATCTTGTTCGATTAGTGCTAATGATTCGTCAACATCAATGGCGTTGGTGTTGTCTTTATTTGCTTGATTGTTATTGGTTTGTGCTTCATCGTCAATATTAAACATATCCTTTAATACATCATCTTGATAAGCTGAGCTTTGTTGTTCGGGCGTTTGATAAATTTTGAATTTATTATGTGGCATTAAATATTTATCGGTACGCAGTGCACAACGTTTTAACCAAGTTTCAAAGTTATCATCGCTAAAATAATCAATGGCAAAATCAAAGACCATAAGCGCCAGTCCTATCCAACCCGCTGATCGCATCAAGACCAACCGTACAGCGACAATCGAAGCCACTTTTTTAACACCGATATGTTTTCCAACCTTCTCAAAAATAGCCAACATCATTTTTGAGGTTAAAAAACTTCGACACCAGACAAAATGATAAGATAATCCTATAAGTGCAGATGCAGTTCCCATTGCACCTAACAATACTATTTTAATAATTAATAAAATTGTTAAGCTTACCTTATCGCTTTCACTTAATTTATCAGAAGCTATTGGAATCAGACAAAAAGATGCTATCCCCCCTAATACCCCTGATAAAGCTTTACCTAGACTAAAAAATACATTCTGCGTTCCTTTAGACACGGCGGTGATCATTGCCATAAGTTCAACCGAGGCCGCCGCTAAGGCAAAACCGGCTGATGTTTTTAAGTTACTATAAAATTCATCCTGTTCCAGATTAGGATTGGTTTTACTGATCGAATTAAAGTTATACAGTTCGAGCATGGCAACTACGGCTGACATGCGCATCGATTTAAGTGACCTTGACAGGGTTTTTGATATCCCTGGGTCGGCATCGCTGGCTTTAAAAATAAAATGAAACACTTTGTTGGCTTTATCTTGTGACAACGTGCGATTAAACAAAATATTAAGACGCCTGTCCAAGCTAACGATAGCGTCATTTAATAGTGTTCGGGCTTTGTTCACCGCCATTCGGGTGGCAAGCTTCCAACGAGGATGATACAGGGGTACAGTTGCTGTGCCAAAATTAGGCCCCGGGTCTAAATTAATCAATCCGGCAATGAGTTGAAATTCTAAATGTAAATAAGTTATCGCCGTTGTTTTTAATACCCCAGCTGTGGTTAATGATAAGGCTTTATATATTACCGTACTAGCATGGTATAACGAGTTAGCAACGCGGTCAAAAATGGGTTGCAGTAATTTTGTTTGTTTCAGCGTTCTTAATTCACCGCCTGTCAACCCTTTGATTTTAAGGGTGATTGGAATGCCTAACAGTTTAACCGAAAACAAGTTTTCTTTTATTCGACCCAATGGATCATTACGTTTAAGTTCGCCCAAGGTCAACAGCACATCATGTACTTTTTTATATCTTAAGGCTATTTTATTAAAAGGTAGGTGTTCAAGCTTTTCCATCAATAGATCAACTGATGTTTCAACAACAGATTTGTTTTCTGGCTTTGCGGCTTCGTTCAAGACTTGGTTGATCATGCTTAACATGTCATCATTATGATAAGCAAACATTCGCCATAACATGCCGTTGACGTTGTCATCTGTCGTTTTGGCATAATCTAAATTTGTAAAGGTGTCTAAAAAAGCTTTACCCTGTTCACATAATTCTAGCCCTTGAGTCGCATTAGTAATGGTAAATAAAAATATTATGCCTTCGATATTTACTTTTCTAAGTTCTTCTAAATCGTCTGGCGTGATTTCATTATGCTTAAGGGCTTCTTGAAGCACGTTTTCAAATGTTTGTTTATGCTCTTTAATTTTAGGATGAAAGTCTTCGTCCAACTCATAGAGTTGATTGCCGTCAAGATCATGGTAGGCGGTGGAATAAAAATTACTATCTTTAATCCAAGTAATCAGCTGTTTTGAACGGCTTTGGTATTTTTTATCGACTAATTCGAGTAACTCTTTTTGCCTGTCTTCAAAAGGCTTAGTATTGACCAAGTCATCATATTTTTTTAAAAATTTTTTGGTATCGGTTTCGCGTTTTGCTTTTAACGCCGATTCTTGGCTATAAAAGTCTTTAAGGGTGTTTGTATATTTTTGTACTAAATTTTTTTGAAGTTCTTTGATTTTTTCAGCTTCACCTGGTCTATGAAGGACTTGCTGTCCTCTTGAAGCATTAAGTGCTTCCCTATTAACATACATATCATATATAGTCAGTTGAGGATAAGGATGAGGGGTATTTAAATCTACTTCACAAAAACTTTTAAACTCGTGGAAATAATTATAGCTGCCTGCTTTACCATATAGTTCATTACGGATTAATGCTAGTAATCCATTACGGGTATTGGTCATGGGTCTATCAGGGTTGTCGTCTATTTTGCCTGATTTCATGATGCCCTTTATATGATAATATTCTTCAGGTGGAAAAGAATAATCATCTGAAAATTTTTTTAACCCTGCTAAATGTTTTCCATGTTCAATACAGGCTAAGGCTTCATATTCTAGTCGGCGTTCTTGTTGAAATTGTAAAACCCTGACATAAGCGTCGTTATAATAACCATTGAGTTCGGTTGTAATGCCAATCGGATCTTCAATAGCAATAATCATGGGTTTTTTGCTTGGGCTATATTTAGCTAGCGTTTTGGCTAAGTGTTCGCTTGAATCCGATGTTAATCGCCCCCACGGTTCACACGTGCTGTTTTTATCCAATAGTGTTTTGTCAAATTGGTATTGTTTGTCACGACTTTGGCTAAACGTGTCAGGAAATGTTACCCATTTTTGACCCTGTTTATTATCTTTACTGAAAATAAGCTGTCGATTTTCATCATAAGGTAGTTGTTCTCTGTCCACGTTAGGATCAAAGTCTACTATACTTTGAATATTGCTTAGGTTAGCCGTGGTTGCACTTTCGGCGTTACCTTCCCATTGTGAAATGTCAATCATTTGCATGCGTTGTTCGGGATTGTTTTCGTATTTTTGAATGGTGTTATCCGACCATTTGTATTCACTAAAAGCAAAATAGACTTTGGTTAAGTGTTCAGGATAAGCTAAAGTGATAAACGCATCATGACATGGATTGGATTTTACTTCAGGACAATGATAATCCGAATTTTGTTCTGAGTCAGCAATCGGTTGAGCGGCATGATGTGAAGATTGCTTAATAATATGTCCTTTACTATCAATCGAATAGATTTGCCATTTGCTACCCAGTTTGTCGGGTATGTAAAGGTATAAAAAACCTTCACGTAATGTTCTTACATGATACTGATAGCCTTCTGATAAGGGTAAATTGATTACATTTGATGAGTTTGCCCAATGGGGTTGGGTACTTTTTAAGTATTTGGGCACAACAGTGTATCTAACCGGTAATATTGCAATCCCCTGTGTTTGGCATCCACAATTTGATGTTGTTTTTGGATCTGTCATGCTTTCTCTTCCTTATTTTTTAAGGCTAGTGCTTGCCAATCTTGAGGACTTAAATTGTGTAATTTTTTTAATATTGGATAATATTCACTTACCGTTGATAAATTTTCAATTTTTTCATAAAGATGTGAAGAAACATCAAAATCCTTCCCAAATTTTAGCGCTAATTTTGCCCACTCCAAATGAAAGTCTTTATCCTCAATTTTTTTTGCCTTTAAACGGAGCAGACAAGGCATAATGGTTTGTAGATTTTCAATTTCATCTGTCTTTTTTTGTGGATGGGTTAATTTGTCTGCTTGGATAAGCATGTTATTCATTCCAATACATTGCAATTGTTGATACTGTTTATGGGTAATAAAAAGTTCACCGCTAAAATTTGAACTCATCTTCCCCTCATTTTGGTGAATGATTAATTCACCCTGGCGATTTAATACTGCCCACATCTCTATGATGCCGAATAACCGGCTTTTTTGAGCAGGATTGAGTAGATGTAACAACTGAAAAAACACAGCTGGATCGTAATAACGTAACAATATTTTGTTATTTCGTTGCAAGGTCATGTTACTTAGTTGTTGTATAATGGATTTTGTTTTTTCTGAACTAAATAACCAAGCGCAATATTGTTGGCCTTGACCCGATGCAATAGACTGAGGAGTTAATTGTTTTAATGCTTTATCTACCATATACGTTAATACGGCGCGTTCATATTTATCCGTCAAATCAAGTTCAATTAACCATGGATACCTTTTGGGTAAAACGGATTGATGGCGGATTGGAATTGGATATAAACGAATGCGAAATTGATAGTACTTCATAAACGATTCGTTAATCGGGTTTAAAAAGGGATCGAGTATCACTAAGCAACGATTTTTATAATCCCGTGAACCATCGATCAATTGCTTTGCAATATTCATTGCTTGTGCAGATATTAATGTTAAATCAATCGGCGTTTGTCCACACTTTAGCATTTTTATCACATCCCTTTGTTTTAATTAGTCCAGATTGAAACAACCGTTTTGATCTTTCACTTGTTGCCTTTGTGTCACTTGGCAATCGACAGAATCACTTAACTCAGTTGAGTGATTCATGCTATTTGGTGACATTTTTTGCATCGCATTACATTTAAGATAAACATTCTCTGGCGAGCCAAGCTCGATCCCCGCCTCGCTGATTTTAAGGTACGAGCCTCCACAAATAAAGGTTATTTCTTGCGCTGCGCTAATGTCCACTTTACTCTCTACACTGTTTATTTGGATATCTTGT
>NZ_JAFNMX010000013.1:0-77504 GCF_026537015.1 Gilliamella sp. B2887
TATTGGGCATAATAAATGGGTTAGAAGATAAGTATAAATTATGGGAAAAAACCAAAGAAAAAGCGACAAAAATGCTGTGGTGGGATGATGTCGCTAAAGGATTAGCTAAGCAAAGTCAACAGACAGAACAAAGTGACACTGAAACAGAAAAAGATAAAACAGAAGACAGCTCAAAGCAACAAACCGAAACATCATCAACGCCTGCCACTTTAAGTCAAAATGGTAAAGTTTGGTTTATGCACCCGATTGCAATACAGATGTTTAAACGATGTTATTGTAATCGGGATTTTGATGTTAACGATATTGAAATGATAGTTAAACAGTTAAGGCAATCAGCTGGTTTAAATACTTTAGAGTTGTTTTCAAAAAAGAATTGTAAATTAGATAATAAAGATAAAACTTATCAACGTTTTACTGAAGAATTAAATCAAATGATGAAAAAATATAATATTAATACATGTATAAGGAAAATACACTTTATAGCTCAATCTTTTGTAGAGTCTGATAAATTTCAAACTTTAAAAGAATATGGTGAAAGTTTTTCATATGATCCTTGGAGAGGTAGAGGAATAATTCAACTAACCCATGCTGGAAATAAAAATGGTACTATAGGATATAAACAATATTTTAACTTTTTGGGTAAGTTTGATTTTGAAAAAGATTACGAAGTATTAAATAGTGATTTACATATTGCAATAGATGTGGGAGGTTATTTTTGGACAAGAGGAAAATTGCTAGATAAAGGAGAATATCTTAAAAGTAGTACCAAACTAAATGGAGAATGGCAATATTATAAAAAAACCAAAATGGCTAATTATACCACAATAGATATTAATATAGTCGCTGATCGAGATCATGTGGAGCAGGTAACATATTTAGTTAATGGGGGATACAATCATTTAAATGAGCGTATTAAATACACAAACAAATTAAAAGAGATTTTTGATTATGATGAATGTATCAATAAAATTTAAACTAATATTATTTGTCTTTTTGATTGTTTTCTTTAGGTATTCATATGCTGAGAAATTGACATTTAATATTAATCACAATGTGATTAATAAGGCAATTATTGATACAGAAAATAAAAGGAATGTAATTGAACTTTATCATAATAACAATTTGATTACAAAAATCCCTAGTTTTGATGAAGATGGTGGCAATCGTTTTGAGAGATTATTAACTCGTTATGATGAAAATAATTTAATAAGAGTAATTACATCTTTTCCTGATAGAGGGTATTTCAAAATTTATTATGATATAGGTTTAGATAAAAATACTAATTTATATATGCTTAATAAAGTAAGCTATGAAACACAGGAATGGTCATCAAACGGAAAATTCACAGTAAAATATTGTTATAGCCACATTAAAATTAATTTGGATAGTTTCTTCAATAACGATGAGTTATTTGGTGAAGTAAGGCCTACATTTGATGGGTGGAAAAATGGTAAAGAAAAAGGTCATTGTGTTAAGGGTAATATTAAAATTAATTATGAAAATGCTTATAATTTAGTCATGAAGTCTTATTTATTCAATAATCCCAATATGAATAAACAAACAAAAATGTATTTAATTAAAGGTGATGTAGTTCATTTATTGACGAAGAATAATGAATTTTATCATATTGAGTATACTACATCGAAAAATAAAATCATAAAAAAATGGCTTCATTGTTCAGCTATTGATGCTTGTATTTATTGATAAAAATGAAAACCCTTAAATCTTAATTGCTTTACTAGTAAATTATAAAAGTGAATGGTATGAAGAGCTGGATGCAGAAGGAAAGCGACCGGAATGGGAAGCATTAAACAGTGAAATGACCGATGATGCGGAAAACTATTTGGGTTATATAAAAGACGGCGATGAAGCAAAACGTGATGCATATGTTAGTAAGATGGACGCAAGCAAAAAAGAATCAATAAAACAAGGCTTAGAACAACAAAAAAGAGATTATCAACGTTTTCCAGATGGTTATGAAGATGCACCCGAAAAGAAATTGACACAAGGACAATTAGCTTTATATGGCAAAATACAAGCATTAGAAAAGCAGCAGACACAACAAAGTGATGCGACCACTGAAAACAGTAAAACATCACCCCCCTCAACTAAACAAACTGAAACTTCATCAACACCTGCCACTTTAAGTCAAAATGGTAAAGTTTGGTTTATGCATCAGTTGCCCTTATGAATTACTTTAAATTTAAAGCAGGCATTGTGACATATCATATCTATCAAGATGGAAAAATCGAAAAGCATATACATGAAACATACTCCCTGGTTTTGAGCGAAAATATAAATATGTCTATCATGATAAGAATAAAAAAATACATGAGTTAGGTATTTTTACTGTTCATGTGACTAAGGCTATGGCAAGAGGAAATATTCCACAAGCACAAAACGTGGAATTAATTAATGTTAAGGAATTTGAAAATGGTTACATTTCTTCTGATGGTAGTGTTAAAGCAAAATTTGCAACATTTAATAGTGATCATCATAGATGGTATATAAATCCTAGTTGTTTTGCTGGGTTGCTCGGCGCTATGTTAGAACTAAATGCTGATTATTTAGGCTTTAACGGATTTAGCACTCATGACGCTAAATCTGTAGAGAGCAAATCTCATATAAATGGGATTGCAGGCGACCTAAGGTATATATCAGAAAAGAGAAATGGTGAGCCAATGTTGCTATCTTATTCAACTTTTGATTTTGATGAGCAAGAAAAATTTAATACTGCATTATATAAATTTGGTTGGGCTAGAACGTCGTTAATGTATTCGGAATATCTTACATATAAGAAACAATCAAATACTTTACTTAAATATACAAAACATATGAAAAAAGATCCGCCAAATGGATATAGATATCATCATCATTTACATATATGCGGTTTTGATTTTAACTTAATTATAAATGTACAGGATTAAAAATGATCAGATTTCCATTTTTCTATATATGCATTTTATTAGTCTCGTTCTTTTCTTTTGCAGAAGATAAAAATCTTAATAATATCCTTTATGAATTTAAAGGATATTCAAAAAAAAACATCTTCCTATCATTCTTTGAAAGACTTTTTTGCGGATAATAATCAAATATATGATGAAAAAAATCCATTGAATGCGCTTTATGATCCCAATACACCTTTATTAAGCATGGTTGATCATAGAAAACCTTACACAGGTGAAGCTATATTATTTAAAAAGCTTCTGCTTGATAACAAGCTAAATGTGTTCCTTTTTGCTTATTGGGATCGTAATGATCAAGATTCATATTATAACCTTCCAACTCTTGAATTACAGATTTTTGATAAGAGTAATCAACTGATTAGCAAAATGATTGTTGTGGATGGTGCACAAGCAGAGTGCTCAATCAATAAAAGAACACGTATTTATAAAAATAAGAAATTTGAAATAATAGAATCAGAATATTGCATTGATATAGAAACAGACAAGCTTATGACTGAACAACATAAGGTAAGTTATTATTTAATTGATAATATGGGTAATATTAATTTTGAATAACGATTATGACAAAGTTTAAATTAGACTAATCAAAGGCATTTTTCATCACCTTTATTCTTCTATATTAAATAATATTCTAATAAAAATACAATATTAATCAAAGCGTTAAATAAAGCATAAATAACATAGGAGATTGAAAAAATGGTTAGAAGATTACAGCACTGCGATGCAGAAATTTATTTTTAATAAATAATTAGTTGTTAACCCTAATACACCAGATGATGGATATGTTTCTTATATTCCTCACTATAAAAAATTAATCACTCTTGGCGGAGAAAATGGTAAGGATTTACACAATAATCATATGCACTTTGAAAACTTTCTAAAAAAACAGCAAGGGGTTGCCATAGTCGTTAATGATGCCATTGGTATTACCCAAAGTTTAAATAATCGGTATCATCAAGCACTTGAACACCAGATGAAACCATGGATGGAACACAAGGATTCAGAAGGCATATCCAACGAACACCGTTTAATTGTCTACCGCCAGCTATTAGGTTTTAAACAATCTTTTCATAACCATCGAATCAGGCAACTAATCAAGCACAATAAACAGTGGGAAAAGGTTGCAAATTGGGGTAACGACAAAATCCCCCTTCCTGCAATTGGTGATCTATCGAATAATAAAAGTCGGGAAATATTTCAAAATGCCGAAGAAGCCTTAATCAAGCAAAAAACGGAAGAACTGTCTGAAAAAGAGTTTCAAAAATTCTATTGGGATCGCCTATCGCAAGACAAATTTAAACGTTTTGAACAAGAATTCAATGAACGAAGCCAAAGTGCCGAACAACTTGCCGAAAAACGTGCTGATGATTACTTAAAGTGGTTAAAATCGCATCAATTAATCTCGGCACTAGACTTATATGATGATACCATTCCGCTAGACGGAATCATGTTTCAATTACAAATGGGGGTTTGCTTGTGTGGTGCAAGTGGATCATCAAAAGTCAGAAAAGTGTTAGACGAATGGTGGCTTGAACCGCAAGTGACTCTGACCAACTTATGTATGCGAACCTACCTATTTAACAACAAAGCGTTAATCGCCGATATTAACGAATACTTGGATATTCAACAAAACATAGCGATTAATGAGTCTGCTGATAATAATAGCAATCAGCCAAATGTCGATAAAGCGATTAACTTACTCAACAAATTGACTAAACATGTTAATCGGACTGGGTCGGTTATCAATCAGATAGCGGATCGCGGTTTTCCAATAGCATTGTTATCGGTTCCCTTTGCTGATCTTGTCAGAAGTTTTTTAAGAGTCACGACTCAAAAATTTAATCAAACAATTCAAAACCGCCTAGGCAACTTAATTTTTGCTAAAATTAGTGAGAAGGCATTAGAAATGTATGACTCGGGCTATAATATCAACGGGCATTCTTTTACAGCCATCCCGAAACGAGGCGCACGACAAATCACCCGACTTGCCATCAAAATTTCAACCATGCCGATTTAGTCAATACCAAAATCGCCATGATCGTATTTGCATTTAGTAGTTACGAAACACTCAAAAAAATAATAAATGGCAAACGGGAATTAGCCGAATTAACCGCATCCCTAATGGCAAGTGCAGCAGCGGGCACGCAAATCCTGACCAGTGCGATCAAAAGTTGTATCGAAGGTAACCCAACATCAAAAACTGCTACCGTAACCTATAATGCGTTTGGGCGATTATTTTTATGGTCGACGAGTTTTGCGTTGATGACTGGGGGAGTATCTACTGTTTTGGATTTTTTAGATGGTAATAAAGCCGTTAGCCAAGATAATTATAATATTGCAATGGCTTACTATGTAAAATCACTTGCAACTTTTTCCCTTAGTATTTCTCAATTTGTAGCTGCTTTAGGTGCATTAGTGCCATGGTTTGATAATATTATCACAACCAGTATTGAACGGACTTTTTGGGTAAATGTAGCTGAAGTCGGGATAGTCATCGGTCGCTTTGCCATTGGTCGAGCTGCGGCAGTGTGGCTGGCGGCAATTAATTTTTACGCGTCTATGATTATTATTGTGGTCAGTGTCTACCTGATTATTTTTGATGATAATGCCATGCAAAAATGGTTTGATCGCTGCTGTTTTAGTAAGGACCTTGAACGTAAAAAATTTAAAGATTTAGGCGACGAACTCACCGAATGGCATCAAGCACTACAGGAGACTTTTTAATATGTACGCAGGCGAATTTTTATTATGGTTTGGTAACGCCATGAAATCCGAAACCCCAAAAAATTAAAAATGGGCTATAACCATGCCGATATGACACTCAAAGAGGTGCAAAAAGACTATACCCAAGAATCGGTCAGTGATAATCCCAGACCAATAGGACCTTACTACGCTTATAACGATCGCTATTTAGAAATTCGAGGCGGAATGTTTGAAAATTTTCGAGGGATTCTAACTTGGATATCTTTACTTGTTTTTTTTATTCCTTTTAGTTCAGGGTTTTACTGTGTTGATAGCTTTCTAATATTATATTTTGACGAAACAAATAATGCTGTTGGGCATGTTATATCAATAATTTTTTATTCAATTATTTTTTTACCAACATCATATTTATGTTTCCGCTATTTCCGTTATATCTATCGTTTTGAACTCTTCACCATACGCCATATTCGGGTACGCTTTAATCGGGTGACAAGGCAAGTCTATATTCAGCGCCCTAAATATTGCGGTGGCACAGTAGTGTTTAAATGGGAACATATTATGCCATCGAACTTTGGCGAGAGCGGCTCGGATATGGGCGGCACCAATATGGTCAATTTAATGACCTTTCACCCGTATAAAACCGGTTTTCCGATAGCGCACTCAGTGGGCATTGGCAAAAACACCTATAATCCACAAGACTATAAAGACGAATGGGAATTTATCCGCCGTTATATGGAGCATGGACCGGATACTCTACCTAAACCCCGTTTAAGCACCCATTTACCGATGCCTTTCCACGGTTTTAGTGGTCATGTAAGCCCGATGATTCACGCAGCAAAAAATGCGCCTACTTTTTGGATGTATATTTTATTAATCCCGGTATTTTTAATTTTATTGCCGTTTTATACTGTGGGTTACTTTATTTCGGAATGTTTATGCTGGCAACCCCGTTGGTCAAAAGTGATTCGTCAAGCCGGCAAACCAGGCAAACCAATCCCGAAAGAAACCACCTTAGCGGACTACCCCCCAAAAGTACAACAAGCCATATTAGAAAGCCGTTTAGAATGGGGCGTACGTGACGAAAAGACAGGCAAATGGGTAGATTATGGCAATGGTTAAAATCACAATGCGAATGAATCATAATAAAAACACAAGGACATAAGGTAAGGACATAAGAAAAATGTACGTAGGCGAGTTTTGCATTTTGTAGTTGAATGTGATAAGAATAAAAAAACAAACGGTATACACTCCTAAATTTTTTTTACAAACATGCTTTAAACGTTTATGTAAGATTGCAATTCCGCTTTTTAATGAATATGTGATTGATCTTTCGTATTAATTTTAAATTTAATCAAATTCCAAAATTGAAATTTTTGGTGAAGGATTTTTATCCCTTCTATTGTTTATTTGTTTTTTTCTTCTTGTATAAGTATATAAGTGTTAAATGTATTACCATAAAAGCCAGGTTGACCCATTTCTCAAGATTCTTTTAAATGTTCGCTCATCGTTTTCATAATGACTTTTAGTTTTGCCATTGTGCATTACTTAAAAAGGGATAATCCATATTTTGGAGAGCGTAAAGGATAGTGGCAATTTTGTTATTTTGAAATCTATTTTTTAAATTTTAAGTTTTATCAGATGGAAATGTTACGCTAATTTGTTTTCTTATTTCGGTTAGTATTGCTGATGACATTAATGAGTAATGTAAAGCTTTATGATTGATTTGCCTTTGTTGATAAAGTTTGGCAAATGCCAGTGCTTCATAATACATTTCGTTGCTGTTTTGCTTAAGCGTTATTTCTTGTCGTTTCCCTTGTCTTGGTTGATAAAAAACTTCTTCACAGCACGATAAATGGTTGATGATTAATGCACCATCCTCACCTTGTATCTCACTTGGAATATAGGAGTTAGTGACTTTAGAGTGCCAAATAATAATATCAAAATCATCATAGTTTAGTTGAACCGTACCATGGGCATCAACCCCGGTATCAAGCCGTGAACCACTGGCGATTATCCTATTAGGTTTTTTCCATAACCCTATTGCAAAATTAAGTGGATAAACGCCAATATCCATGATCGATCCATTTGAAAATTGAGGATTAAAGGTATTGGGATTTTCACCGTTTAAATAATTAGGATAACGTGATGAATATTGACAATAATTCAAAAATACTTTGTGTATCTTTCCTAATTTGGGTAGAAAGTTTTGGATTAATTGATAATTAGGTAGGTAATAGGTTTTTAACGCTTCGAAAATAATTTGATGATGTTGTCTTGCGATATCTAATAATTTTTGGGTTTGTCGCAAATTTGAGGTTAATGGTTTTTCGCAAATTACATCTTTGTTGTTTTTTAACATCAATTGTGCTTGAGCAAAATGTAGTGAATTGGGACTAGCAATATAAACTACGTCAATATTGCGATCATTAGCTAATTGAGTTAAATCATCATAAAAAGTTTCAACATGATATTTTTGCGCAAACTGCCGCGCTTTATTTATATCTCGTGAATAAATTGCAGTGAGTTGATATTGACCCGTTTGCAGTGCTGCATCAATGAATTTTTCTGTGATCCAGTTGCTACCTATTGTTGCGAATTTAATCATAATGTCCTTGGTTAACCTAAGATTGTTGTGTTGAACATTGTTTTTATACCTACCATCCAAAATTTTTTCGTATGAAGAAGTTTTTTCATACTGAATCATTAAAAAATGATACCCTTTGATGGATTAGTTGTACGCAGTGATTAATTAGGATAAATTTTTTCTTTAATTCACCATGCTTACTAATGATTGTTATAATTTATCAAAATTGATTGTCTTACTATGCGCTCAATTTTTGAGATTATCAATAGTGCCAAAGTGATCGTTTTGTTCTTTTTTTTGTCAGGAAAATCAGTTTGTTATTTTGTACTTATTGGAGTTTTGAACTCGTTACTTACTTAGTTGAAAAACTGGATTTTGCGTTTTATTCATCAACACGATTTTGCTGATTAAATAGAGTCAGATGAATAACATTTTTTAAAAAATGGCTAATCAATATGTCAAATGAATAGCCATGATTCACATTAATGCTGATGTGTTAAAAATAGTTTTAATGATGGGTTTTGCGTTTCATTGTGGAAACCATAACCTAATTTGGTAAGATGTTTGTCAAATTCTTGTGTTGCTGTTTTTGTGATTTCAAATGCCGCAAGCACCCGACCATAATCTGTCCCATGGCTACGGTAGTGGAACATGGAGATATTCCAATTGGTGCCTAATGTTTGTAAAAATTTAAGTAATGCACCTTGAAATTCAGGGAATTCGAAGCTATACATTTGTTCTTGTATTGGTTTACACGGTTTACCTCCAATCATATAGCGAACATGCAGTTTTGCCATTTCGTCTTCCGATAAATCAACAATCGAATATCCGGCAGCCGTTAATTCTTGTAGTATGTCGTCCTTTTCACTGCTTTTAGATATTCTAACACCAACAAAAATACAGGCCGATTTGTCGTCATGATAACGGTAGTTAAATTCCGTTACTGAACGTCCACCTAATAACTGACAAAAAGTTAAAAAACTCCCTTTTTTTTCAGGAATAGTGACGGCTAATAAGGCTTCACGTTTTTCACCAAGTTCACAACGTTCGGAAACGTAACGCAAATTATGGAAGTTTAAATTTGCACCTGACAAAATATGTGCTAGGTTTTCACCACGAATGTTATGTTGTTCAACATATTTTTTTAGCCCAGCTAGTGCTACGGCGCCCGAAGGCTCGGCAATAGCGCGTACGTCATCAAACAGATCTTTGACCGCAGCGCAAATTTCGTCGCTATTAACGATGACAATATCATCGATGTATTGCTGGCAAAGTCTAAATGTTTCATCGCCAATGCGTTTAACCGCTACACCCTCAGCAAACAATCCAACGCGAGTTAAATCAACCGGATGACCTGCATCAAGCGCTGCTTTTAAACAGGCTGCATCAGCAGGTTCTACCGCAATCACTTTGATTGATGGCATAATTTGTTTGATTAATACCGCAATGCCTGCGGCTAACCCACCACCACCAACTGGCACAAAAATGCGATCAAGTTTAGCATTTTGCTGAAGTAATTCCATAGCGATACTGCCTTGCCCAGCAATTACCTGTGGATGATCAAAAGGTGGTATAAAAATGCGATTTTGTTCCTTGGCAAGTAGCATTGCTTTGGCTTTGGCTTCGTCAAAATTAGCACCATATAAGAGCACTTCACCACCAAATCCTTTGACTGCTTCAACTTTAATGTCTGCTGTGGTTAACGGCATGACAATCAGTGAATTGATACCTAATTTGGTTGCTGAAAAAGCCACACCTTGTGCATGATTACCCGCAGATGCAGCAATTACGCCGCATTTGCGTTGATCTTCGCTCAGACTGGCAATCATTGCTTGCGCGCCACGGATTTTGAAACTGTGGACTAATTGTCTATCTTCGCGTTTTACAAAAATGTGGTTTTCTATTCTCGACGAAAGTTTTTCCATCTTTTCAAGAGGTGTGACATCTGCCACATCATACACAGCGCTACAAAGGGTTGCCTTTAAATAATCAGCACCAGTAAGTTTGTCATGTTTTTGTTTCACAGTTAGCCACCTAATTTGTTTTTATCACGAACTGCACCTTTGTCTGCGCTTGTTGCTAAACTGGCGTAGGCTTTTAGTGCATATGACACATAACGGTTTCGATTATGTGGTGTATAGGCTTTATCGCCACGTGTGAGTTCTGCAACGCGTCGACGTTCAAGCTCATCATCCGGTACATCTAAAACTAATTTACGGTTAGGAATGTCAATGTCAATAATATCACCATCACGTACGAGTCCAATTACGCCACCATTGGCGGCCTCTGGTGAGATATGCCCAATAGATAAACCGGATGATCCACCGGAAAAACGACCATCTGTAATCAGTGCGCAAGCTTTGCCAAGTCCCATTGATTTTAAGTAACTGGTAGGGTAAAGCATTTCTTGCATACCAGGACCACCTTTTGGACCTTCGTAAATAATCACTACAACATCGCCAGCAATCACTTTACCACTTAAGATTGCATCGACCGCATCTTCTTGACTCTCAAATACTTTGGCTGGTCCGCGGAACACTAAGTTTTCGGCTGCGACACTGGCGGTTTTAACAATAGCGCCATCTTGAGCGACATTTCCATACAGTGTGGCTAGTCCACCATCTTGGCTATAAGCGTGTTCTTTATCGCGGATACAGCCGTTTTCGCGGTCATCATCAAGCGTATCCCAATAGCAATCCTGTGAAAATGCTTGGGTAGTACGAATGCCAGCAGGTCCACTGCGATACATTTTTTTTACTGCTTCATCTGTAGTTTGAGTTATGTCATATTTTTCGAACGTTTCTTGAAGTGTAAGACCAAGTACGTTACGAACATTACGGTTAAGCAATCCAGCTTTATCCAGTTCAGACATAATTGATACAACACCACCGGCTCGATGGACATCTTCCATATGATATTTGGCGGTACTTGGTGCAACTTTACATAAATGCGGCACTTTACGTGATAATCTGTCAATATCCGACATGGTAAAGTCGATTTCACCTTCTTGTGCGGTGGCGAGTAAATGCAATACGGTGTTGGTTGAACCGCCCATGGCAATATCTAATGACATAGCATTTTCATAAGCCGCTTTGGTGGCAATTGAGCGGGGCAGATAAGAGGCATCATCGTGTTCATAATAACGCTTAGTGATTTCAACAATTCGTTTAGCAGCCTTTAGAAAAAGTTGTTCACGTTGTTTGTGAGTTGCAACAAGTGATCCGTTGCCTGGAAGTGATAGCCCTAACGCCTCAGTCAAACAGTTCATGGAATTGGCTGTGAACATGCCAGAGCAAGAACCGCAGGTTGGACAAGCGGATTGTTCAATGGCTTCGCTATCAGCATCACTGACATTTGGGTTAGCACTTTGAATCATGGCATCAACCAGATCAAGTTTGATGATCTGATCAGATAATTTTGTTTTACCTGCTTCCATTGGTCCCCCCGATACAAATACGGTTGGAATGTTCAGACGAAGCGATGCCATTAACATACCAGGGGTGATCTTGTCACAATTTGAAATACAAATCATAGCATCAGCACAGTGAGCATTGATCATATACTCAACAGAGTCAGCAATTAATTCACGTGATGGTAATGAGTAGAGCATACCGCCATGACCCATAGCAATACCGTCATCTACTGCAATAGTGTTAAATTCTTTGGCAATGCCGCCCGATGCTTCAATTTGTTTGGCGACCAGTTGTCCTATGTCTTTTAAGTGGACATGACCTGGTACAAATTGTGTAAATGAGTTGACCACCGCAATGATGGGTTTACCAAAGTCTTCATTTTTAACGCCCGTTGCACGCCATAATGCACGGGCTCCAGCCATATTCCGACCTTCGACGGAGGTTGCTGAACGATATTTAGGCATTTCTTGCTCCCAAGTTTTTTATTATGCAAGTTACGATACTATCCAGTTTTTGTTTTGTATAACGCGAAAAAGTAAATGTCGTTTAAAAAAAGATCCACCGAACTAACCGGCGGACTTTAGTTGTTTGATTATTTAACTGGATCTAACCAACCATATTTATCTTCAGTTTCACCATTGAATAAGCCAAAGAATGTTTGTTGAATTTGTTTGGTGATTGGACCACAGCGGCCAATACCAATTTTAATACGATCAACACTGCGAACAGGAGTAATTTCAGCTGCGGTCCCTGTCATAAAGACTTCGTCAGCTAAATAGAGTGATTCACGAGACAGTGTTTGTTCACGTACTTCGATTCCTAGATCGCGTGCAAGGGTTATGATCGCATCGCGGGTGATCCCTGGGAGCGCTGAGGATGATAGTACCGGTGTAAATAATATACCATCTTTAACGATAAATAAGTTTTCGCCAGAACCTTCAGAAAGTTGACCATTTACGTCTAACGCAATGCCTTCCTGAAAGCCATTAGCGCGCGCTTCTGAACCGATGAGCAGTGATGATAAGTAGTTACCACCGGCTTTTGCTGCGGCTGGAATGGTGTTTGGTGCAAAACGATGCCATGATGATACCATAGCATCAATACCTTGTTCTAAGGCATCTTCACCAAGATAGGCACCCCATGGAAATGCTGCAATCATGACATCACTTTTATAACCTGCTGGTGGAATAACACCCATGCCAACATCGCCAATAAAAACTAATGGACGAATATATGCACTTTCTAAATTATTCTTTTTGATTATTTGGCGGGTAGCTTCCATAATTTCTTCAAGAGAATAAGGGACAGGAAAACGATAAATTTTGGCTGAGTTTAATAATCTTTGTGCATGTTCTTTATGGCGAAATATCGCTGGTCCTTTATGTGTATTATAGCAACGTACACCTTCAAACACAGATGTCCCATAATGCAGTACATGTGACATTACATGCACTTTAGCATTTGCCCATGGAACCATTTCCCCATTAAACCAAATATAATCCGATTTTGCTGTAGTACCCATTTTTTGTTT
Organism: Gilliamella sp. B2887; assembly: GCF_026537015.1. Classification (NCBI taxonomy): domain Bacteria; kingdom Pseudomonadati; phylum Pseudomonadota; class Gammaproteobacteria; order Orbales; family Orbaceae; genus Gilliamella; species Gilliamella sp. B2887. The sequence goes on from NZ_JAFNMX010000013.1 coordinate 13,198, forward strand.
TCCTCTTAAATTTTACTTTTGTTTAGCATGTATCTTGCTTTATGCTTTTATCAATGAAACGTCAAACATTATACAATACTTTGTTGTTTGTTTAATAACTAAAATATCGACATATTTTAATTTAACTTTTTGTTTTAACGATAAATTATCGGTAAGGATTTCATTCAATTGAAAGCACATCTGCTAATTTTGCAACTTGGTTTTGTAACATTGAAAGTTCTCTTTCAATAGTTAATCTGAGTGTCAAAATCAGTAAATTATTTTCAATAGTTTGCATTTGCATGGATTCAATGTGCCCACCGCGATGACGTACAACACGTAAAATACGTTCTAATGTACCCAAGTTATCGTAAGCCTTTATCGTTAATTGGTGTTGTATTTGTTGATTCATTCCTTACTCCTTGCAACTTTTATCGAGCATATTTTCGTTGGCAGCGCCAGGTGGTACTAGTGGCCATACGTTTTCTAGTTCATCGATGCGTACGTGCAATAAATATGCACCAGACGCATTAAACATATTATTCAGTGCAGCATTGATTTGAGATTTTTTTGTGATTGTTTCACTAGGAATATCAAATGCTTTGGCTAAAATTAAAAAGTCAGGGTTATCCGATAAGTTGGTTTCACTGTATCTTTCGTTAAAAAAGAGTTCTTGCCATTGACGAACCATGCCTAAGCGTTGATTATCAATTAAGACTATTTTTATCGGTAATTTTTTACGCTTTATAGTGGTTAATTCTTGTACGTTCATCATAAATGACCCGTCACCTGAAATACAGATTACACAATCGTTGGGGCGAGCCATTTGTGCCCCAATCGCTGCCGGTAAACCAAATCCCATCGTACCTAGTCCACTTGAGGTAATAAAGTTTTGTGGATGATTAAAACACATATGTTGGGCGGTCCACATTTGATGTTGACCCACATCGGTAGTGATAATGGTGTTGGCTGACTTACGATCAGAAATGATTTTTAATAATGCTGGTGCGTAAATGGCTTCACCTGGGTGATCATAACGAGTTGGATGTTGTACTTTTAAATCATTTACTCTTTTATGCCATGCCTCGATTGATACAGTTTGAGTAAGTAACGGTAAAACCTGCTTAATATCAGCCTGTAAACCTAAATGTGTTTGGCGTAATTTGTTAATTTCGGCTTGATCAATATCGACATGGATCACTTTTGCGTGACGGGCAAATTCATTCAGTTTACCTGTAACTCTGTCATCAAATCGTACACCTAATGCAATCAGTAAATCACACTCTTGTACGGCTAAATTGGCCGCTTTAGCACCATGCATACCAATTAAACCTAAATAATAAGGGTTATTGGCATCAGCAACGCCCAATCCTTTTAAAGTTGAAACACTCGGAATGTGAGTCAATGACATAAAATCTTTTAATTCTGATATGGCGCCTGAAAGTCCAACACCACCACCAATATAAAGCATTGGCTTTTGGGCTTGAGCGATCATTTGTTTGGCGAGTTTTATTGCTTCAGGAGAGACAGTAAATAATGTTGATTTATCAGGAGTGTTGTTTAGTGAAGAAGTCGTTAAATATTGTTGATAATCTAAATTGGCAAGCTGTACATCTTTCGGAACGTCAATTAAAATTGGTCCAGGCCTGCCGGAGTTGGCTAAATTAAATGCCTCTTCTAATGTATTGGGCAATTGTTTCGCATCATTTATTAAATAGCTATGTTTGGTGCAAGCTAAGGATAATCCTAAAACATCAACTTCTTGAAAAGCATCTGTACCAATTAGATTCGTTGGCACTTGACCGGTTATGGCAACAATAGGTACAGAATCAATTAATGCATCAGCAAGCCCAGTTATGATGTTGGTCGCACCAGGACCTGATGTGGCAATGCATACCCCTGTTTTCCCTGTTGAACGAGCATAACCAATTGCCGCCATCGCCGCACCTTGTTCATGGCGACATAATACATGTTCAATACCTCCATCATACAAGGCATCATAAAGAGGCATAATTTGTCCACCAGGATATCCAAAAACGGTGGTAACGCCTTTTTCTTTTAAGGTTTTTACTATCCACTGTGTTCCTAACATTTATTCCTCACTTGTTCTTTTTTGCCCAATTATTGTTATAAAAAAAACCCCGCTATTTGGAGCGGGGTTTTTGATTTTATGTATAAACATATTTTTGATTCAAAAACGCCCCCGCGTTGGAATAATGACCACGCTGACAATGTTGATAAGGACGTTTTTGAGTGAAAATTTCATAATAGGTATTGATTAACTTTTTTGTTATTTTAAAAAATTTATTCTAAACAAAATACTCGTTTTAAAAAAAAATTCAACTTTTTTTTTCGTTTTTATAACGTGTTAGAAATGAATTGTGAAAAAGTTTGAGGTTAACTATACGTTTCAGTATAAAAAGAGATTTGATAGATTGCTCAGACCAGTTAATGGATATGCGCATTTTATCATTGTTTAAGGATAGGATTGACAATTAAGTATGCAATTATGGTTGAGTAAGAAAATACAAATATCAATAATGAAGCTAGCTCGGCAACCCATGATTAAAGCCGTTTTAATTGTTGTAAAAATAGTTACTCGTATTCATGTTTATCCTAAATCAAATTATGAATACAAAATTTGTTATAACTAGCTTAGTTAAAATTAATTTGTTAAACTGGGTCAGGTGCGAGATTAAGAAACACTCATGGCTTTGGTAATACTACTTTCAGTGACCGCTCCAAGCCAATCAAGGAATGCCACCTTTAATGATACATTACCTCTTTTTATTAATTTGGTTAAATAGAAGGAGGATGACATTAAGCAACACAATTAAGCTTTAAGAAACAAATATTCAAACTTTATAGTCATTAAATATAATTTATTGAATTAATTGGTTATTTTAAAGATATAAAATAGGCTTAACAATAGGATTTTGTAATTACTAATTGATTTTATTTAAGTTATATTGAATTTGTGTACAAATGCATAGCTAACTTAGGAGAAAATAATGAGTAAACAAATTTGTAATCCTCTTACTAAATACCATCATGGTAAATTCCCAAAACAAAAACAAGCAGCACCAGCCCTACAGTGTGAAATGGATCCGATTCCTGATTGTGGTGAAAAAACTTACCAAGGTCATGGTCGTTTAGAAGGTCGCAAAATGTTAGTGACGGGGGGGGATTCAGGTATTGGACGGGCTGCCGCTATTGCTTATGCAAAAGAAGGTGCCGATGTGGCAATAAATTATCTTCCTTATGAACAAAAAGATGCCGAAGATGTTGCTAAAATTATTGAAGCCGTTGGTCGTAAAGCGGTATTAATTCCTGGTGATTTAAGTGATGAAGCGTTTTGTAAAAAATTAGTTGACCAAGCACATCAAAAATTAGGGGGGTTAGATAATTTAACGCTCGTTGCAGGTAAGCAAACCGCTGTGGAAGATATTATGGAACTTACCACAGAGCAAATTAAAAAAACGTTTGAAATTAATGTTTTTTCACTTTTCTGGGTCACTAAAGCTGCTTTAGGTTATTTAAAACCTGGTTCAACGATTATTACCACCTCCTCTGTTCAAGCTTATCAACCAAGTGGCAATTTATTAGACTATGCCGCAACTAAAACAGCCATTATTGCTTTTACTCGTGGTTTAGCTAACCAATTAAGTAGCAAAGGCATTCGTGTCAACTGTGTAGCACCAGGACCGGTTTGGACCCCATTACAAATCTGTGGTGGCCAACCGAGTGAAGTTATCCCTGAATTCGGTAAACAAACACCATTACAACGTGCTGGACAACCGGTTGAACTTGCCGGAGTATATGTACATTTAGCCTCTGAAGAGTCTAGTTATACTACAGCTGAAACGTATGGCGTTACAGGTGGTATGCACATTAATTAATCAATATTGATTACAGTAAAAAGGCTTGAAAAAGTCTTTTTACTGGTTAGATAAGTAATCATTTATGTTAAATTAACCTACTATTATGCAAAATTTTAATAGTAACTATTATGGAACTTATAACCAATAAGGGCAAAATAATGAGAACTTTTAAAGTAATAACTTTGGCAATGATGGGATTTTTTTTAGTAAATTGTGATAATTCAAAACCAACAGCCGATAATATCAAAGAACAAGTTACGCAAACGAGTTCAAAGGTTAGTGATAAAGTATCAGAATTATATGAACAAACAAAATCTGCAACTCAAGATGCACTTAATAATCTAAAAGATGGTAATTATAGCCTTGCTCAAGATGCCATAATAAAAGGTATAAATTTAAAATTACCTTTAGATGTTGATCAACATTCAACTTTGGTCGATGTAACAAAAATGAACGATATTATTAGTTATCAATATGATTTAAAAGGCATAACGAAAGATGAGTTACAAACAGAAGGCAATCAAAGAAATATTTTAAATAGTTTGCGTACGCTTTATTGCAGTAAGGATGCGACGATGAATGCTATAAAATTAGTCTTTCCAAATGGTGCAAGTCATAATTATTACCTAAATGGGGAAAAAGTTTTGACCCTTGATTTAAAACCTAGTGATTGTGATGCTAAGTAATTTTTCAGCTATTAATCATGGTTAATAAAAGGGCCTTTTAAAGCCCTTTTATTTCAATTAGTAACGATAATGACATTGTTTTGTTCAAAATCGAATCATTATGATAAGCAAATAATTTTTTCAATGCGTTATAGGTAAAATTCCATTTAAATTTGTCTTTAAATAAGGTACAAAGTGCGTGCAATTTTTATTTTTAGCCTATCGTCAATACTGATTGAGTTTTAGCCACTGTTTTGTACAATAAGGTAAACATTTTTTAAAAAATTGGGATGTTTTTTTGTGATCCTTCTAATTTAAAACAATTTTTAGCTGGTTATGGTTTATTGATTGAAGTTAACCCGTACTATAATAATATGTTGCTTTTCGCGTAGGATTTTTAGTGAAATGAATAAAAACTATGTTGTATCTACCTAAATATAATGAATAAAATATTTGATAGCATTGGAATATGAATCATTGAGGAATGAATATGACAGTTATAAAAATAACAGCGTGCGTTTTTATAAGCTTAGGATTGTTTGGTTGTGATAACAGTGAAAAAACAAAAGAAAATGAAGAAGAAAAGCTTACTCAAACACAAGATATGATCATTAGTGAGGCGAAGAAATCTCTTCCTTATCAAGTTGATTTAGTCACTACTTTGGTTGATGTATTTAAAGATGATAATTCGATTAATTATCGATATAGTATTAAAGTATCTAAAAACCAATTGCACATGTCTGAAACAGAAAAATTGACGACCGAAAATTTGAAAAATATTTATTGCACGGATAATCAGCAAATTAAAGAGTTTCGAGATGCTTTTCCAAATGGTGCTGTCCATAATTATTATATTAACAACGAAAAAATATTTAGCATCAAATTAACGCCTGATTCATGTAATGTTAACTAAAATGGGTGTTTATTTATTTTAAACGATTATCAATATTGTGGGTTTTAACAGGGCAGTAGCCCTGTTTAGATTGATTATCTTATTCTAAAGCCTTACCTTTCGTTTCTGGTATTAAAAATACGAAAGCAGCAGCAGACAATAGATAGGTAGCTGATAATAGGGCTAGTGCGTAGCTAATTGAATACACAGTAGCAAAATAAGCAATGAGAACTTGCGATATACCCGCAATTCCTCGTCCTACATTAAAAATAATATTTTCAGCACTTGAACGGGCATCGGTTGGGTAATGTTCGGCCAGTAAGGCTCCGTATCCTCCCATCATCCCATTAACAAAAAAGCCAATTGCTGAACCAAAGATAATTAATATCAGCATATCCGTTTGTTGGAAATAGAACCATATAGAAATTGCTGATATTAAAAGGAAGGTAATATAAGAAGGGCGACGTCCAAATTTATCGCAAAGCCAACCAAAAATTAAAATACCTAATGACATACCAATGGTGGTTGAAATTGTCCAATACACTGTATCTTTAAAAGGTAATTTTAGTTCAGAAGCAATCATATTTGGCATCCAAACCATCAAACCATAAAACCCAAAATTTTGTACAGCACATGCAATAGTTAAACCAATCGTGGTTGCAGTGGTTTTTGGTGTTTTAAATAATTTACCAATTGCAATTTCATTTTTATTTTGATCTTTTAAATTTTGCCAAATTTCGGGCTCTTTTAAACCTTTTCGAGTCCAAGCAACAAACAGGGCTGGTAACACTCCAACAGCAAAAGCCCAGCGCCAACCATAAGCTTCACCCACAAAGTTGACGGTTAACGTGGAAAGGATAATACCTGCTTGAAAACCTAACGCAACAATTGATGTTGCTCGTGAGCGCTTGTTCTTTGGCCAACTTTCTGATACTAAGGTCATACCAATCCCAAATTCACCACCAAGACCTAAACCACTTAAAAAGCGGAAAATCAAGAAGCATTCATAATTAGGTGATATGGCACATAATCCGGTAAATAAAGAGAAGATTAATATAGTCCATGAAAAGACGCGTACTCGACCATATTTATCCGCTAATACGCCAAATAAAATGCCACCTAACACCGCACCAAGCAGGGTTACAGATGTTAACGTTCCTAGATCGGTTTTGGATAAATTAAAGGTAACCGAAATAAGGCTAAAACAGACACCTAAAATCATCATATCCATGCCATCTAATGCATAACCGACAGTCGATGCGAAAAGTGTTTTCTTTTGATAGAGTGTTATTTGTTCACTTTCAACTTGCTTGACTGAGTTTGATTCAGTTTTCATGTATACCTCTAGTAATTGAAAATAGATTTTTGCTAAAATTTAACATTTTGTGATGTTTAATATGCCATTAAACGGAGGGTACTCTAAAGCGGGGCAAGTATATACTCAAAACTTATAAAAAGCCAAGTCTAAAGCTTAAAAAGGTTGTTTTATCCACCGATTTTATTATCGGCGGATAAATGATGTTATGATTCATCAATGAAATACCAATAACCTTTATTGACAAAATTAAGTAATACTTGTTGTGTTTCTTCACTTTGTAAATGTTCATAACCGAGTATTTCGTTTTGACAAAGCATATCAATAACGGACATAGGTAAATTTATTTTTTCACCATGAATGTAGCCAAAATCGCCAATTTTGAGAATTCGGATACTTGGCACACGAGATAATTGTGCACCTGTTTGTAAAATTGATTTGAATTCCTCATATTCATAAGGCGGTTCAACAGTAACAATATTGAGTTCCTGCATCGGTAAGGTAATGTGTTTACCAAACCAATCATTAAAAAGCTCAGGTGTCTTGATTAAATCAATGATTTGATTTTGTAATTTGGTTAATTCATACGGTTGTACTCGGTAGGGATCTTCAGGTAACTTTAAATTTGGATCTTGATAAAAAATACCCTTTGGTAAATTATCAATGATGTAATCAGCAAAGCCACTTAGCATTTCTTGTGAAGTTTGCGTTCTAAAACCAACAGAATAACTTAATGATTCACCTATTGATATCCCATTATGCGGAAAACCTATTGGAATATATAAAATATCGCCAGAAGTGATCTGTTCATCAATAATTGGATGATAATCTTCAACATGTAATAATGCTTTATGAGCACTGAATTGTCGATAATTAGAATTGCGATCGCCAACTTGCCAACGTCGGCATCCCATACCTTGAATAATAAAAACATCGTAATTATCGATATGTGGACCTACGCCAGCGCCTTGCGTAGCATAAGAAATCATGAGATCTTCAAACTGCCATTGTGGGATGCATTTAAATGGTTGAACTAAAGCTGCTGCTTGTTCGTGCCAGTGATCAACTGCTTGAACTAATAAACTCCAATGCTCCTCACCTAAGTGGCTAAAATCATCAAAAGGACCAAATTTTGCCTCCCATTTACCATTTTTGTTGGTCACAATACGGCTTTCGATCTCTTCTTCCATTGCCAATCCAGCAAGTTCATCAGGGGTGATGGGATCCAGAAAGTGACTGAATACTTGACGTAATATCACCGGTTTTTTTTGCCAATAGTTTGTTAAAAAATCGTCCCAATCAATATTCAATTTATTGTTCATTTAACACCCCTTGTAAGTTGAATAATTGACAAAAATTGTCGGTTGTTTGTTTGGCTATCACTTCTAAACTTACACCTTTTAATGCCGATAAATAAGAAGCGACTTTTCGCACATATGCTGGTTGGTTTTCTTTTCCTCGATAAGGGACAGGAGCAAGATAAGGCGAATCTGTTTCAACTAAAATACGGTCGAGCGGTACATATTTTGCTACTTCACGTAATGCTTCGGCATTTTTGAAGGTAATGATACCTGAAAATGAGATGTAAAAACCAATATCCAATAGCTGCTTTGCTGTCTCGATATCTTCTGTGAAACAGTGTAATACACCAGAATGGGCATGTTCCTCTTTTAGTATTCTTAACGTGTCTTGTTTTGCATTACGTGTATGAACAATCACAGGCTTATTGAGTTTTCGACCTAACCGAATGTGTTCTTTAAAATTTTCTTGTTGTAGTTCTAAATTGTCTTGCTGATAATAGTAATCAAGACCTGTCTCACCTAAAGCGACGACATTATCTTCTTGAGCTAAGCGTTGAAAGCGATTTGCGTCATATTTTTCATCCTCTAGATTGAGAGGATGAATGCCACATGAAAAGGAACATTGATTTTTAAATGGCATAAGTAGATGTTTCATTGCTTCATAGCCAGACAGTGTTGTTGCCACGCTTAAGCAATGTTTAACATCATTATTCATCGCTTGCTGTAAGACATCTTCAATGGTTTTATTTTTCAAATCTAAACTATCTAAATGACAATGAGAATCAATTAAAAACATAATAATCTCTTTTTATTTTTGGGAATGTTGTTCAAAATCACGGACGGGTTTTATTGTGGACCAGGAACGGCAAGCAGGGCATAACCAATAGATAGTATTCACGGTAAAACCACATTTTTGGCATCGATAATTCGGTACAGCTTTTATTTGCTCACCAACCATATTACGTAACAATAACAGGCTTTCTTTAGCTTTCCCTTGCTCTGCATCAGCTACATGGTAATCCATTAGACGGTAAAATCCTTTTAAATTAGGATGTTTTAATAACTCTCGATACATATAATATTGGGCTGAATCAAGACCTTTTTGTTTTTCAATAATGTCAGCTAACATGAGTTCAGCAACATTACCCGTGTCTTTATCAACACACAATTGTAAAAATTTTTGAAATTCGTCTTGTTTATTTAACTTGTGATAGCACTCATTTAAAAGAGGTAATGCTTCACCAATGAAGGCTTTATCTTGTTGTAAAATCTGTTTAAGTGATTCAATCGCTTCTTCTGTTTTATTTTGAACTAATAATATTCGACCTAACATTAATGATGTGCGTGCACAATTTGGATCTGTTATTGAAGATTTTTGTAATAAGTTGAACGCTTTATCAAGGTCATCATTGGCAATTGCAAGGGATGCTAACTCGCAATAAAATTGAGCTATGTATGTTTTGTATTTTTCGTTACCTAGCTTGACCAGTTTTGTTGCTGCATTAATTGCGTTAATCCATTCACTGGTGGATTGATAAATAATGATGAGTTGCTGTAGAGCATGTTGTTGAAAGTCTTCTTCATCGATAAGTTGTAAAAACATCTCTTCTGCACGATCGTAAAGTCCTGCTCCCATATAATCCCGACCCAATTGCTGAATGGCTAAAAGTCGTTGTTCAAATGTCAACGAAGAACTTTCCATTAATGCTTGATGAATTCGAATGGCTCTATCTATTTCACCTCGTGAGCGAAATAGGTTACCTAAGGTTAGATGAGCTTCAAGCGTGCCTTCATCTTCTTTAAGCATATCTAAAAATAGATCAACTGCCTTATCTTGCTGGTTAGACAAAAGAAAATTAAGACCATCTACATATTCGCGTGACAATCGATTAGATTGATTGATGTATTTTTGCTTTGCATTTCTGTCGCCCATATACCAGCCATAGGCGGCTGCAATAGGTAACAACAGAAATAACAGTTCAAACATAATATTTATTCTTGAGTATTTTTAGTTAAATTTAATTTTTGATGATCAGTTAGATTATCATCCATTTTTTTTTGTAACTTATTTAATTTTCGCTTAGTGGATGAATGTTGTAGCTTAGAAATTATGACAAAAATTCCTGTTAATATTGTACCTACAATAAAACCTGATCCAAAAAATATGGCCAAAAGAACCGATAACCGGAGTTCGGTTTTAGCAAACAAATAATTAAATGACACTACTTCACCATTAAATGAACCTAATGCAATAGAGATAGTGAAAATAATAGTTATTAATACAATGGATAGAACAAATTTCATAATAATGACCTTTATATTTTTTAATTTTACTTAAACGTCTATATCACTTGAAACATCTTTATCAAATGTCAGTTAAAAATTATCTCTCTACTATATGCCATTTTTGTGAATAAAAATAGCATATTAATGAAATGGCCCAAGCGAGTAAAATACCTAATAATAAATCAATTGGGCTATGCATACCTAGTGCGAGTCGACTGATCTCAATTAGTAATGCCCATACAATAATTGCAGTAACAATAATATAATGCCGTCTAAATCCTAATAAAGTGATTGCAAGAAATGCCCATGTTGCTGAAAATAAAGTATGTCCAGAAGGTAGGGAATAACCTGTTTCACTTTGCCAATGCTTGCTTAACCAATTTGGAATGATTTTTGAATTATTCAACTTTTCAGAAATAAATTGTTGTTTTTCTGATTTAGGTAACAAATAAAATTGCTTATCGCTAAGATGAAATTCTTTTGTCATCCAAAGTACATAAGGTCGTGATTCTGCTGTTTGAGATTTTATAATGGTTTTGACTATTTGCCCACCTAATATTGCACAAACAAGACAAAACCATAATGCAATCATCTTTTTTATTGTTTTATTTGTTAATAAACAACAAAATATTATAAAAAAAACAGTCGATGTCATCATCGCCCAAGGAAAACTGGCAGTTTCTGTTATATAGAAAAAATATTTTGATGTATCATTTAATGATTCTGGTTGCCAATGCCAATTTATGGCTATAATAACTAATGGTATTATTAACATAATGGCAAGAGTAGCCATTGTTTTTTTTATTACAAACCCCATTTATAGACTCAATTTAACACTCATTGCTAAATAGTTTAGCATGGAAGATGGCTTTTTTTAAAAGTCTATTTATGTTTTATTTAAACGGAGATGATAATGCAATTAAAACATGTTGCACAAGCAAAATTACCAACACCATGGGGATGTTTTACTATCGTTGGATTTGAAGAAATTGCAACAGGGAAAGATCATGCGGCTTTAGTGTTTGGTGAAATTTCCGGCAATACTCCAGTTCTTACTAGAATTCATTCAGAGTGTTTAACTGGGGATGCTTTATTCAGTTTGCGTTGTGATTGTGGTTTTCAGTTAGAATCAGCTTTAAAGCAAATAGCTAAAGAAGGTCGCGGAATTTTAATTTATCATCGTCAAGAAGGTCGGAATATAGGTTTACTCAATAAAATCAGAGCATATGCACTGCAAGATAAAGGTTTTGATACGGTTGAAGCCAATGAGCAATTGGGTTTCGCCGCTGATGAACGTGATTTTACCCTTTGTGCCGATATATTAACTTTGCTTGGAGTTTCGCAAATTCGTTTATTAACTAATAATCCTGAAAAAATAAAAGTGCTTGAACAGTCAGGTATTAAAATTGTTCAAAGAGTGCCATTAGAAGTTGGAGAAAACCCAAATAATGAACACTATTTAGAAACAAAAGTGAATAAAATGGGGCATTTATTGCATTTACATCATGGCAACTGCAATCATTAGCCAAATCAGACTGAAAAAATATCAATTTAGTTTAGCTAAACCTCAAAAATCATGATGTTTTGAGGTTTTAATATTTAACAAACGAAAAAATAAAGATTTATTCAATCATCGTTATGATTAATCGTTATCACAGCGCAATATACCACCATTAGCGATCTGATCTTTTGATAGTTCATGCATAATGATTTGTACTGCTTCTGGTTTACAGTTAAGCGTTTCAGAGATAGCTGCGGTTACACGTTTTGCCATTTCTCTTTTTTGTTCTACTGTGCGACCTTCCAAAAAGTCGATAACTACATTTGGCATAAAATTCTCCTAGTCATTCATTTTGGCAAGCTGTTCATCGGTTAATGCGATTGCCTCATTATGGCATATACCGATACCTGATTGGATAATTTTTTCTGCAATGGCTTTGGCTTCATCTAATGAATGCATTTTGTAGGTGCCACATTGGTACTCATTCAGTTCAGGAATTTGATTTTGCGATGTCACCTTTAAAACATCTTGCATAGATTTTAACCATGCATCGACAACGAACAATTCATCCGGTTTACCTATGAGACTCATGTAAAATCCAGTACGACATCCCATTGGTGAAATGTCGATAATTTCAATGTATTCACTGTTAAGATGATCACGCATAAATCCGGCAAATAAATGCTCTAAAGTATGAATTCCCTTTTCAGGTAACAATTCTTTATTGGGAATGGTAAAACGCAGATCAAACACTGTTATGCTATCGCCTTTGGGCGTTGCCATAGTTTTGGCTACTCGAACAAAAGGTGCTTTCATTTTCGTGTGATCCACTTTAAAACTATCTAGTAATGGCATAATTTTTTCCTTCATTGGTTTTCGGTATTTTAATCAAATTAATCTCGACAACCAATATTTTTTATGATAATTGAGTAAGTAAATTTAACATTTCTTGCTCATCGATGACTTTAATACCAAGTTCTTGGGCTTTATCTAACTTAGAACCGGCTGCTTCTCCGGCTATAACAAGGTCGGTATTTTTAGATACACTTCCTGTTACTTTCGCGCCCAGTTGTTTTAGTTTATTTTTTGCTTCATCTCGGGTTAACACTGATAGCGTACCGGTCAATACTATTGTTTTACCTGCAAATGGCGAATCAACAATAGTTGTCTGTGCGTCAGGAGTAATATCTTGCCAGTGTACATTGATGTCGTCACTGGTTAATTGCTCAATTACTTTTCGGTTATGGGGTTCTTGAAAGAAATCTATGATACTTTCCGCAATCACAATTCCAATATCATTTACAGTCTGCAGTTGCTCAAGAGAGGCATTTTCGATTGCGGATAAACTGCCAAGTTGGTTGGCTAAATTTTCCGCAGTCACTTCACCAACATTAGGAATACCAAGAGCAAAGATAAATCGGCTTAATGTGGTGTTTTTAGATGCATTTAGCGCATTCAATAAGTTATTCGCCGATTTTTCACCAATTTTTTCTAATGAACATAGGGTAGGAATATTAAGTTTATACAGGTCCGCTGGGGTTCTAACGTAATCTTTATCGACTAATTGTTCAATAATCTTGTCACCCATCCCATCTACATTCATTGCTCGTCGAGAGACAAAATGTTTTAAAGCTTCTTTGCGTTGTGCTGGGCAAATTAATCCACCTGCACAGCGTGAAATTGCTTGTCCTTCGTCTCGAACAATTAGTGAACCACAAATAGGGCAGTGAGTTGGGAAAACAATTTCTTTTGTCTCTTTAGGTCTTCGATCTAATAAGACGGCGACAATTTTAGGAATCACATCACCAGCTCGGCGCACTGTCACATAATCACCTTCGCGTATACCTAATCGGGCTATTTCATCACTATTATGTAGTGTAGCGTTACTGACAATAACGCCAGCAACAGAAACAGGCTCAAGTCTTGCAACTGGTGTAATTGCTCCTGTGCGCCCGACTTGAAAGTCTACTTTATTTAATTGCGTCACTTCTTCTTGTGCTGGAAATTTAAATGCCGTTGCCCAGCGTGGTGCACGTGCAACAAAGCCCAGTTCATTTTGTAATTCAATGTTATTAACTTTAATGACAACACCATCAATATCAAAACCCAATGACATGCGCTGTTCGCCAATTTGTTTAAAATAGCTTAAAGCGGCTTGGGCGCCTTGTCGTTTTTCTACTTTTTCACTCACAGGCAATCCCCAAGCTTTGAATTGCATTAAACGATCATAATGGGTATCAGGTAGTGAAGATCCTTCAACAATACCAACACCATAACAATAGAATGATAATGGTCTTTTAGCAGTAATTTTAGGATCTAATTGCCTTAATGAACCTGCGGCGGCATTACGAGGATTGGCAAATACTTTTTCGTTTCGTTTTTCTGCATCAGCATTAAGTTTGGTAAAACCTTTATGAGTCATAAAGACTTCACCCCGTACTTCTAAGCGCCTAGGAATATTTTCACCCATTAACACCAGAGGAATGGTTTTAATTGTCCGTACATTTGCGGTGATGTCTTCTCCAGTTGTGCCGTCGCCACGCGTTGCAGCCTTTGAGAACTTTCCATTTTCATACAATATACTTACCGCTAAGCCATCAAGTTTTAATTCACAGCAATATTCAACTTGTTCATTTTCACTTAAATGAAGACGATCCTTAACTCTCTTATTAAAGGCGATAAAACTCGATTCATCAAAAACATTATCAAGTGAAAGCATCGGCAGTTCATGTTTAATCGAGTCGAATTGAGCTAAAGGAGCGCCGCCAACTCGTTGAGTGGGAGAGTCAGTTGTGATCAGATTTGGATGCTGTTGCTCTATCGTTTGCAGTTGTTTTATTAATTTATCGTATTCAGAGTCAGGAATTTCAGGCGCATCAAGTACGTAATAGCAATACTCATGATGTCTGATTAGATTGCGTAATGAAGTCAATTGTTCTGTGACATCTTTAATCGATTCAGGTTTCTTGGCTGAATGTTCTGTTTTAGTTGATAGTGGCATGATAATAGGCTCTTAAATTAAAAGATAGCTTTTAGGGAAATCATCAAAATTGCTTAATTAATGAAACATGCAGTTATTAAGTCAATTAATCATTGCATTATATAAATTTTTGTTTATAGCCACCAAATGGAGTTGGTGGCATTTTGTTAAAGAATAGTAGAAAGTTTTTGCGATTAAATTTCGTTGCAGGCTTTTTTAATGCGATTTTTGTAACTATCAATTTTTTGTGGCGTTAACATACGATGTTCATCATCTAAAACCACACCATTAACATCATCAGCGACACGCTGGGCTGTTTGTAGCATTAATTTAAAATTTTGTTGATTGTTGCCTTCGGTAGGTGCAACCATGAAAATAGATACACCAGGCGTTGTAAATTCATGCATTGTTTCAGGATCTAAGTATCCAGGAGTGACCATATTGGCTAAACTGAACAGTACCGGACCATTACCTGCGGGATCAACATGACGATGAAATATTCTCATATCACCAAACTGGAAACCTGATTGCATAATACTTGCTAGGAGTACATCACCTTGTAATAATTTACCATTAATCCCTTTTATATTGAGAATAATAATTTCGGTATTGTCTTCGTCAAATTTATTTAAACTACCTTTCTGTGTCTTAGTGTCTTTTGCTCGTGATTGCTGATTATCTGTTTTTTCTTCGTTATGTTGAGTAGTTTGCTGTGGTTGTTTTTTTTCTTGTAATTTTTTATCGTCGAAAGAATCGTTGTTTATTTTGATGATTGGTTTCGGATCATCGTTGGTTTCATCCATAGCTTGTTCTTCATCTTCATTTACAAATAACTCTTCTTGCTGAGGTGGTACTTCCTCAACCGGCTCTTTAGGTGTATGATCTTCGTGCCCACTAATTTTTTTATTTCGAGTGATTAGAATTACGTCATCTTCGATTGTATCAATGAAGTTATTTTCATTTTGTTGGACATTTTTTTGATTTTTTTTCTGTTTTTCCGAACCAAAAGAATAAAGTTCTCTTTTATTGATCCAAAACCCATGAATCAATAGAGCTATAATGACTAAGGACGCAACAACAATTAGAACAATACGTAAATTATCCATAATAACCATCTCAGAATTAAATTGAATATAGAGTCAAATCATTCAATCTTAAGAAAAATTGAATAAAATGATTACGGAGTACAACAAATGTAAATTGAAACCACTTGAACGATACTTCCTTTACAGATTGCTAGTATAGCATTTTATTTTGGCTTTTTTATAGCACAAAAACCCAATTAGCCTATAATACTTTATTTCTTAAAAGAATCATATTTAACAGTATCGTTTATTTCTTTATCATATTCCTGTTTTGTTATTTTTAGAACTCTGTGCTATTAACCTGTAAAGATACTTACATTTTTTGTATTTTTTTTGTAAAATCGCCCGTTATTTTTTAAAAATTTAATTCATTGTTATCTAAATAATTATTAAGTTACCGAGGTCTTTCTTATATGAGATTTAATAAGTTGTTACTTACTCTGCCAATGGCATTAACTAGTCTATTGTTATTAACCAGTTGTGATAATCATCAGTCACAAAATGGTAATGGCCAATTACCCAAGGTAACTGTGTTTAAAGTAGAGCCTTTAAATTACACACTGAAAATCAATTTACCAGGGCGGGTTGTTGCATCACAAATAGCAGAAATAAGACCACAAGTTGGTGGAATTGTTTTGAATCGAGAATTTGAAGAAAGTTCAAATGTTAAAGCCGGTCAATCACTTTATCAAATTGATCCTGCTATTTATCAAGCAAATTATGATAGTGCCGTTGCTAGTGTAGCAAGTGCAAAGGCTAATGCTAATATCGCACAACTTACTTTAAAACGTTATGCTGGATTATTAAAAACAAAATCGATAAGCCAACAAGAATACGATAAAGCGGCCGCTGATGCTAAACAAGCTGATGCCAGCGTATTGGTTGCGCAAGCGGCAGAACATACTGCTAAAGTTAATTTAGATTATACTAAAGTATACTCACCAATTGATGGCTATATTGGTAAATCAAGTGTGACTGAAGGGGCTTTAGTATCAGCAGGACAAGCAACACCACTTGCATTAGTGCAAAAACTCGATCCCATTTATGTTGATATGACGGAAGCAGCGACACGTTATAATAAATATCTTCAAGATGAAAACATCATTTATGAGCCAGCCACAGGGGATAATGTAGAACTGTTTTTTAATGATGGTTCAAAATACGCATTACCTGGTAATGTTAAATTTTCAGATATGACTGTGAACGAAACAACTGGAACAGTAACGTTACGATCTCAATTTTCAAACAGTGAAGGTAAAATTTTACCGGGTATGTTTGTTAAACCTCAATTGACATTAGGAACCATTAAAAATGCCGTATTAGTTCCTCAACAAGGTGTTACGAGTAATCAAAAAGGTCAATATACTGCCAAAATATTAAAACCAGATAATACGGTTGAGTATCGTCAAGATATTAAAGTTTATACTGGAATCAGTGGTTATTGGATTGTAACCAGTGGTATTAATATTGGTGAACAAATTATTACTACAGGTCTACTTAATTTAACTGCTGTTGAATCTGGTATGCCTATGAAAGCAGAAGTTGTTGGTGAGCCTGCTACTCTTTCTCAAGAACAGTTAGATAACATCATCAAAAACAATGTGAAATAAAACAGGGGTAGATTTAATTATGGCTAAGTTTTTTATTGATAGACCTGTTTTTGCATGGGTAATTGCTATCATGATGATGCTGGGCGGTGCTTTATGTATTAAGCTACTAGCTGTTGAGCAGTATCCTGATATAGCGCCTCCTGCTGTGACTGTTTCTGCGGTTTATCCGGGTGCCGATGCGCAAACTATTGAAAACACTGTTACGCAATTAATTGAACAAAACTTGACGGGTTTGGATAATTTGATTTATATGAAATCAACCAGTAGTGCTCAAGGTGTGGTACAAACTACGTTAACCTTTGCCCCTGGTACGAGTCCAGATTTTGCACAAGTACAGGTTTTAAATAAAGTAGAAAGTATAAAATCACGTTTACCCGAAAGCGTTCAAAAAAATGGGGTGTCGGTTGCTAAAAATAACACTAACTTCCTGAAAGTTATCGGTTTCTATTCTACTAACCCTCAAAAAACGCAGGCGGATATTGCCGACTTCATTTATTCAACGGTACAAGATCCTATTCGTCGTGTTCAAGGGGTTGGAGACACTCAGTTATTTGGTTCGGAATATGCAATGCGTGTTTGGTTAGATCCAAACAAACTGACTTATTTCAATCTATCTATTGAAGAAATCGTTGCTGCTATTCAAGCGCAAAATGCGCAGGTAACAGCAGGGCAACTCGGTGCTTTACCTGTAACGAAAGGGCAAGAGCTCAATGCCACTATTACGGCTCAATCACGTTTAAAAACACCCGAGCAATTTCAAAATATTTTAGTCCGTGTTAATACTGACGGGTCAAATGTTTTATTAAAAGATGTGGCAACGGTTGAAATTGGTGCCGCTGATTATAACTTTCTTTCGCGTTATGATGGTAAACCATCCGCTGGTTTAGGTATTTATTTGGCAACCGGTGCGAACCAATTAGATACGTCAGCACAAGTTGATAAAAAGATTCAGGAACTGTCTCAGATTTTTCCTGAAGACATTAAATTTGCGTATCCTTACGATACAACACCGTTTGTTAAATTATCCATTAATAACGTAATTCATACATTGATCGAAGCAATTCTTTTGGTTGTTATCGTAATGTATGTATTTTTACAAAACCTTCGTTCTACACTCATTCCAACTATTACAGTACCTGTTGTATTGTTAGGTACCTTTGCAGTTTTATACATTTGTGGATTTACTATCAATACGTTATCTATGTTTGCAATGGTCCTTGCTATCGGTCTTTTAGTCGATGATGCCATAGTAGTTATTGAAAACGTCGAACGTATTATGCATGAAGAAGGCCTATCCCCTTATGATGCAACCGTTAAATCAATGGAACAAATCACTTCTGCATTAGTAGGGATAGCCGTTGTACTTTCAGCTGTATTTGTACCAATGGCATTTTATGGTGGTGCTGCTGGGGGAATTTATCGCCAGTTCTCTATTACCATTGTAACTTCGATGTCTCTATCTGTGTTGGTGGCAATTGTATTAACACCTGCACTTTGCGCACAAATTTTAAAAGCGCCATCAAAAAATAAAGTTAAGAAAAAAACGTTTGGTGAAAAACTTGTCACTATCGCTCCATTTTGTTGGTGCTCAGCTGGGACAAAATGGTTTTTTAATAAATTTAATAATTTATACAACAAAAGTTTGCATGCCTATGAAAAAGGTGTGATTCAGTTTATACGTTACCCAGTTATTTCATTTGTTTGCTATGTCTTGATTGTTGTGGGCTTAGTATTTGGATTCAACCGATTACCAACGGGTTTCTTGCCAAATGAAGATCAGGGTGTATTGATTGTGCTGGTTGAATTACCACCAGGCTCAACATTAGAACAAACGATGGGAGTGCTGGATAAAACTTCTAACTTCTATATGACACAAAAAGCCGATTCAGTAAAAGAAATCTTCACCGTTGCTGGTTTTAGTATGGTTGGTCGTGGACAAAACATGGGGCTTGGCTTTATCCGATTAAAAGATTGGGATGAGCGTAAACGTCCTGATCAAAAAGTGGATGCATTAGTTGGCAGTGGTTGGGGATTTGCATCAACGATAACTGAAGGTCGTGTAATTATCGCCAATGTACCAGCAGTACCATCACTTGGTATGGCTAATGGTTTCTCTTATATGTTAAAAGATTCTGCTGGTCTTGGTCATGATGCTTTGATGGGTGCTTTTTTCCAACTATTAGGTATGGCCGCGCATGAACCTCAATTACAGCAAGTTCGTCCAGGCAGTATGTTAGATGTTCCACAATATAAAATTAATGTGGATTTTGAAACTGCTCAAGCTCTTGGTGTGGCGGTAAGTAGTGTTAATACGGTACTTTCAACCGCATTAGGTTCTGCTTATATTGATGATTTTGTTTATAATAACCGTGTTAAAAAAGTTTATTTACAATCTGATGCGGCTTATCGAATGCTACCTGATGATTTCAGTTTTTGGCATGTAAAAAATCAAAAAGGTGAAATGGTCCCTTATGATGCTTTTGCAACCACAACCAAAAGTTATGGTTCACCTTCGCTTGTTCGTTATGATGGTGTAGCTGCAATGGGAGTGAGTGGTTCAGCTGCGCCAGGCATGAGTTCTGGTCAAGCTATGGCTGTAATGGAAGAATTATCTAAAAAGTTACCTAAAGGTTTCTCATTTGACTGGACAGATATTTCTTATCAAGAACGTCAAACAGGCTCTCAAACGACAACACTTTATATTATTTCAATCATTGTTGTATTCTTGTCATTAGCGGCTTTATATGAAAGCTGGACTGTGCCGATTTCAATCCTATTTGTTATCCCATTAGGCATTATTGGTACCGTATATGCCACTATGTTTAGAGGCCTTGATAATGATATTTACTTTATCGTAGGTCTATTAACTACAATGGGATTATCTGCTAAAAATGCTATTTTGATTGTAGAATTTGCCAAAGATGCACTTGAAAAAGAAGGTAAATCATTAATTGATGCAACGTTAGAAGCTTGTCGTTTACGTTTACGTCCAATTTTAATGACATCATTTGCATTCATTTTAGGTGTGTTACCATTAGCGCTAAATAGCGGGGCTGGATCTGCAAGCCAAAATGCGGTAGGTACTGGGGTAATCGGTGGTATGATAACGGCAACATTTTTAGCAATATTCTATGTTCCATTGTTCTTCTTGTTTGTAACAAAACTGTTTACTAAACATAAGAATAAAGTCGTTTTACCTACTAACTATAGCGGTAACACCGATAAAAGTTGATAATAGATAACATATTATCCATGTATTTTAAAAGCACCAATAGTATTGGTGCTTTTTTTATGCACGTTATCAGTCAGGATTGAATTAATTATTGAGTTTAATAATATGTTAGGAGTGATTAAGCTTAAGAATGGTTTTTTTTATTATTGTTAAGGTCATACGCAGTGAACGATGTAAGAACTGATTTATTGATAAGATTTGATTGATTGTTGACACATATGGGCATGTGTAATGGCTATAGCTAATGCATCTGCTGCATCGGCCTGAGGACTGGCAGGTAACTTGAGTAATAATTTTACCATATGCTGTACTTGCTTTTTGTCGGCTGCACCCGTTCCAACCACACTTTGTTTGACTAAGCGTGCTGCATATTCGAAAACGGGTAAGTTATTATTTACTGCTGCGACAATGGCTGAACCTCTAGCCTGGCCTAATTTTAAGGCTGAATCAGCATTACGTGCCATAAAGACTTGTTCAATAGCAAACATATCAGGTTGAAATTGTAGTATAATTTCACTTACACCTGCATATATGCGTTTTAAACGGTTGGGAAGATCATCAACTGCAGTACGAATGCATCCGCTGCCAAGGTAGGTAAGTTGTCGTCCCGTTTGACGAATTACGCCGTAACCTGTCAAACGAGAACCGGGATCGATGCCAAGAATAATGGCCATTAGAGCGTTGCTGCCACCTCGTCAGAAACTTCACCATTATGATAAACTTCCTGAACATCATCACAATCTTCAAGCATATCAATAAGACGAAGTAATTTAGGCGCAGATTCAATATCAAGATCAACTTTAGTTGATGGGATCATTGATACTTCTGCTGCTTCAGACACTAAACCTGTTGCATCAAGGGCATCTTTAACTTCACCAAATGATTCTGGGGTTGTGAACACATCAATTGCACCATCATCATAGGTAACAACATCCTCTGCTCCAGCTTCAAGAGCTGCATCCATTACTTGATCTTCATCCGTCCCTGCTGGGTATGAGATAACGCCTTTTTTCGTGAATAAATACGAAACAGAACCATCAGTACCTAAATTACCCCCAGTTTTGGTAAAAGCATGGCGAACTTCAGATACAGTACGATTACGATTGTCACTTAAGCATTCAACCATTACCGCAGTACCTGCTGGTCCATAACCTTCATAGATGATCGTTTCCATATTAGTATCATCTTCGCCACCAACACCACGAGCAACAGCTCTATTCATGGTGTCTCGTGTCATATTGTTAGATAATGCTTTGTCCATAGCAGCACGTAGACGAGGGTTAGACGCTGGATCGCCACCACCGATTTTAGCTGCAGTTACAAGTTCGCGAATAATTTTGGTAAAGATTTTACCGCGTTTTGCATCTTGTGCTGCTTTGCGGTGTTTGGTATTGGCCCATTTACTATGACCTGCCATAAAATTCTCCAGATAAATAATTTAAAATCGGTGTATTTTAGCAAACTTTAACTAAAAATTCATTATCAATATGATGATAAGTTATACTAATAAGTGAGTTGAAATTCTGAATCAATGACAACATTATTGTTATAATGACCAATCTTTTAAGAAATATTTTATTTTCTAAAAATCAAAATATTAACTTATATGAATCATATAATTGGTTAATTAAAGGAATTTTTTCAATGCATTAATAATGATTGAGAGCACCATTTGGATTGATAAGCATTGCATGAAATTCTTATCAGTTGGAAGAAGGCTCATCAAAACGTATAGATGGTTTGTTAGTGAAATGTATGAAACGCCATTCAAATCCACAATAGATATTTACCTATCATTCTAAATGCCCATCGCTTTGATGAATTTGATATCATTTATTGGTATGTGTGATCTTATTCAGGATAATTCTTTTTATGGTGTGTCCACAGTGACTTAATATCGTTTTTGAAAAAAAGAAAGGATAGTGTCAATATTACTGTTTAAAAAATAGCATTTTGCTTGATTTTAAATTGTTTTATCGCAATAAAAAACGCCCAACATATAGGCGTTTTCAAAATATTGCAAATCTATCAAATAGAACGATTAACTCATTCCATATTGTTTTAATTTTTTACGAAGCGTGCCTCGGTTGATGCCAAGCATATTTGCTGCACGAGTTTGATTACCGCGTGTATATTGCATAACCATATCAAGGAATGGGTGTTCAACTTCAGCTAACACTAATTCATATAGATCTGTAGGATCTTCACCATTTAACTGAGATAAATAGTTTTTCAAAGCTTGCTTAACAGAATCTCGCAATGGCTTTTGTGTTATTTGATCCTGCGAATTTACAGTTGTAAATTTAAGTGCTGCAGCTGTAACGCGTTGTTCTGACATAGTATTCTTAACTCTTTTGGTTGTTTCTAATTTGACTAAAAAATGCTATTAGTGTTTTAACTTGCTCACTTGTATTGCTAAGTACACTAAATAAGCGCCTGAATTGATCGCTATCAGCATAATCCTTGGTATACCAATTTACATGCTTTCTGGCAATCCTTAATCCTTTATATTCTCCGTAAAGTTGATAAAGCTCATCAAGGTGTGATAAAACAACTTGTTCTACCTCATCAATACTTTTACTTTTTTTTAACTGTCCATGTGATAGATAGAATGCAATTTCTTCAAATATCCAAGGTCGACCCTGTGCCGCTCGGCCGATCATTATAGCATCAGCTTGCGTATATTGAAAAACTTCTTTTGCTTGTTCTGGTGTACGAATATCGCCATTAGCAATAACCGGAATCGTAACCTTTTCCTTTACTGCCTTGATTGATTCATATTCTGCCACGCCATTGAATAAGCAAGCACGGGTTCTTCCATGAATAGTAATAGCCTTTATGCCACAATCTTGAGCTATTTGTGCTATTTCAATGCAATTTCTATGATCTTTATTCCATCCAGTCCGCGTTTTCAATGTTACCGGTACATCAACTGCACCGACAACTTTCTGCAAAATTTTTTTTATTAGTTCTGGATACTGCATTAATGCAGAACCGGCTAACTTTTTATTAACTTTTTTAGCTGGACAACCCATATTGATATCAATCAACTGAGCGCCATGTTTGACATTAAATTCCGCAGCTTTTGCCATTTCATCAGGATCAGACCCAACAATTTGTACTGCACGAATACCAACATCATCATTTGAGATCATTCTCAAAGTGGATTTATCAGTATGCCAAACATCTGAATTTGCTAAAAACATTTCTGAAACTGTCATTCCTGCACCATATCGATAACATAATTTCCGAAATGGTTTATCGCTGATTCCAGCCATTGGTGCAGCAATTAAATTATTTTTTAATTTAATTTCACCAATTTTTAGCAAATTAAGGGCGGCTATATTACGCATTTTTTCACAAACTTAAAAGGGGGTAATGTTAATTTTTTACTTTTTTTTACCAGTAATTCGGCACCATTCTTCTTGTTCAACGACAGGATCTAAATCAAAATGTGGTTGATAAGCGCTCCAAACGCTTGATGATTGAGAGGCCAAAATACCAGACAAGCCGAGTTCACCATGAGATTTTACAAGTTTATTTATTTGGGGTTCGAGTTCTTTTAAAGGACCTGCCAAAATATTAGCTACAATGACATCTGCTTGTAAATTATCAGGAATATCTTTAGCTAAATAGAGTTCAAGTTTGTCATCCACACGATTACGTTGTGCGTTGTCATGGCTAGCTTGAATTGCTTGAGGATCGATATCAATACCAATTACACGTTTTGCGCCTAATTTTAGTGCTGCGATAGCTAAAATACCAGAACCACAACCATAATCGATAACTAATTTATTTTTCAGATCTAAACTTTCAAGCCATGTTAAGCATAATGCAGTCGTTGGGTGCGTACCAGTACCAAATGCTAAACCTGGATCTAACATGACGTTAACCGCATTGGGATCAGGAACATCACGCCAACTTGGGCAAATCCAAAGTCGCTCACCAAACTGCATAGGATGAAAGTTATCCATCCATTCACGTTCCCAATCTTTATCTTCTAATGGTTCAATTTTATAGGAATATTGCTCAAGATTTAATACAGCCTTTAATTCATCTGTATTGGTTTGAGCATCATAAAGACCCACTACATCCGTATTTCCCCAAAGTTTTGTTTCACCAGGTAATGGCTCAAAAACAGGGTTATCATAGGTATCTTGAAATGTGACTGATACCGCGCCAGATTGTTCTAGTCGTTCGCTAATTTCTTCTGCAAATTCGTTAGTCGTATTAATTCTGAGTTGAATCCAAGGCATAATTTTTCCCCGAGTTGCCAAACATATTGGCAATGATAAAAACAAATAATCCAATAATCAGTGAAGGTACAATTGGATGGAAAGAGTAAATTTTAATGTTATAAACTGCTAATAAAATATAGCTAATAGCACCAGCAAACATGGAGCATAATGCACCTGTTGCATTGGCATTTTTCCAGTATAAACCTAACACCAAGGGCCATAAAAATACAGCTTCAAGTCCCCCAAATGCCAGTAAATTTAACCAAATAATCATATCGGGAGGATTCCAGGCTGCTAAAATAAGCAATCCACCAAAAATAATAGTAATGATAACTGATACACGGGTTAACATCTTATCAGTGTAATGAGTGTCCGGTTTTATGCTTAAAAACAGATCTTTTATTAACACCGATGAAACCTGTAATAATTGAGCATTAATTGTTGACATGATTGCAGCCAATGGTGCCGCTAAAAAGATGCCAGCAGCCAATGGCGGCATTACATTAATGATTAAAGTTGGGACGATTTGATCAGGAATGGTTAAATCGTCAATAATAGCACGCCCAAGTACGCCTGATAGGTGCATTGTTAACATAATAATGGTTACAACAACCGTACCAATTATAATACCTTGATGCACAGCTTTACTATCTTTATATGCCATACAACGCACAGCAGTATGCGGTAATCCAACCACACCAAAACAAACTAGTATCCAAAAAGAGGCCATGAAAGGAAAGTCCATAAAGTTATCAGGGCCTTGTGGTGTTAAAAGCGCTGGATTAATTTCATTTAAACGATGAATAATCGCTGGTACTCCTCCTCCTGAATAAATAATAGCAGTTAACAGCAAAATTGCACCTATAATCATTACTAAACCTTGGAAAGCATCATTTAAAATGCTTGCTCTAAAGCCTCCAAAAGCGGTGTAGATGACGGTACCAACACCAAAAATTAGTAATCCGATGTCATATGGAATGCCGACTGAGGATTCCAATAAACGGGCGCCACCAACAAACTGCACAGTCATTGCCCCAACAAAAGCAACCACTAATGCGATACTGGCAAACCAAACGATGATTTTACTTTTGTAATGTGCATAAAGCATGTCACTTAAGGTTATCGCATTATATTTACGCGCCAAAATAGCGAATTTTTTACCTAAAATTCCTAAAGAAAGTAAGACCGTTGGCACTTGAATCATCGACAACAATACCCATCCAAGTCCATATTTATAGGCCGCTCCCGGACCACCGATAAATGAACTTGCACTAATATAAGTGGCAGCTAAGGTCATAGCGAGTAAAAAACCGCCCATGGTTCGATTACCAATAAAATAATCAGTAAATTGATTAACTTTTTTTCGTTTTGCATAAGCGTAAATGGATAATGCAAAGACAAAAATAAGATAAATAACTAGAGGTAAAATAATATCTAAATGCATTTTTTAATCACTTAGTTTGCTCTAATGAGATGTTTTTGAATAGAAATTTCACAATGATCCAGCACAATAAAATAAAACCTAAAGGGACCATCATGCAAGATAGTTCAAACCATAAAGGCAACCCTAAAAAGCCAATGCTATCACCGACGCAATAAGCACAAACCATCCACCCAATAAGGTAAAGAATAGTTAATAACAGCGATAGTTTAGCTTCTTTATTTGCTTGCTTGTAACGTGGATCCATAATGATTTATAGGTGAGTTGAAAGTGGCTTAGAGTAAAAGAAAGTGTGTAACTTAGCAAGTATGTTGCAATTTATGCAACATAGTATTGTAAATATATCAATTTTCGCAATAATAAAAGTACTATATAGTGTTTCATAATTCGAATATAAACAATCCAACTCATGGAGAGAATGATGTCAAATTATTTTAATACCCTAAATTTACGTGAAAAATTAGAACAACTAGGACAATGCCGTTTTATGGATCGTGATGAATTTGCTTCAGAAGCAAATTTTTTAAAAGGTAAAAAAATTGTTATTGTAGGTTGTGGTGCACAAGGTCTGAATCAAGGACTTAATATGCGTGATTCAGGATTGGACATCTCTTACGCATTACGTAAAGAAGCCATTGCTGAAAAACGCGCATCATGGAAAAAAGCAACTGAAAATGGTTTTAAAGTTGGTTGTTATGAAGAACTTATTCCTACCGCGGATCTTGTTATTAATTTAACGCCAGACAAACAACATTCTGCTGTGGTTAAAGCTGTGCAACCATTAATGAAACAAGGTGCTGCACTGGGTTATTCTCATGGGTTTAATATTGTTGAAGTAGGCGAAAAAATTCGTTCTGATATTACCGTTGTCATGGTTGCACCAAAATGTCCAGGTACTGAAGTGCGTGAAGAGTACAAACGTGGATTTGGTGTGCCGACACTTATTGCTGTTCATCCAGAAAACGATCCAAAAGGTGAAGGTTTAGCAATCGCTAAAGCATGGGCTGCTGCTACTGGTGGACATCGTGCTGGTGTTTTACAATCATCATTTGTTGCCGAAGTTAAATCCGATCTAATGGGCGAACAAACCATTCTTTGCGGTATGTTACAAACCGGTTCATTGCTTTGTTTTGATAAACTTGTTGCAGATGGTGTAGATCCTGCTTATGCCTGTAAATTATTACAATTTGGTTGGGAAACTATCACCGAAGCATTAAAACAAGGTGGTATTACGTTAATGATGGATCGTTTATCAAATCCTGCTAAATTGCGTGCTAATGCATTAGCTAAAGAATTAAAAGTGATCATGACCGATCTTTACCGTAAACATATGGATGACATTATCTCTGGGGAATTTTCTTCAACGATGATGAAAGACTGGGCAAATGATGATGCTAACTTATTAAAATGGCGTAAAGAAACGGGTGAAACAGCATTTGAAAAAGCAGCAGAATACCAAGGCAAAATTGATGAGCAAGCCTACTTTGATCAAGGTGTTGTGATGGTTGCTATGGTTAAAGCGGGTGTTGAACTTGCTTTTGAAACCATGCTTGAATCAGGAATCTTACCTGAATCTGCTTACTATGAATCCTTACACGAATTACCATTGATTGCTAATACAATTGCCCGTAAACGTTTATATGAAATGAATGTAGTCATTTCTGATACCGCTGAATATGGAAATTATCTTTTTGCTAATGCGGCTGTACCACTTTTAAAAGAAAAATTTATGCCGATGTTGCAAGCGGGTGACCTTGGTAAAGCCATACCTGAAGGTAGTGTCGATAATGCCCAATTACGTGATGTAAATGAAGAGATCCGCAATCATCCAATTGAAAAAGTAGGTCGCAAACTACGCAGCTACATGACGGATATGAAACGTATTAATGTAGCCAGTTAATTACTGAGTCAATTTGATTGGAATGAAAACAAAAGGTGCCAAATGGCACCTTTTTTGTTGGTTAATGTTGTAAAAAAGTTTGAGATTACACCTACGTTTCAATAAAAAAAGTATTTAATACATTTAGATCTAAAAATAGTCAAAACAGCGTATTGAAATCATTTTTATTGATCAAATATGAGTATAAAGTTTTTAAAAATTAGATAATTAAAATTTTTTTATTATAATTTTTTATTTATTTCTTATTCAAATTATGTTATATTCCATCATTTACTTATATTGCGGAGGTAATATATCAATGAAGATGGCTTTTCGACCAACTGATGGTTGGCGTTGGTATTTTGATCGTGAATACGATAGTTTAATGCTGGAAGTTTCATCTGATATGTTGTTCCGTTCTTGCTACCCAAGTAAAATGTTAATTCCTGATGTTTTCAGTGAGTTTTCATTTTCTGTTAGTGATGCTGCATCTTATTACCAATTTCACAATAGTTGTCATTCATTAAATTTGACAGAATCACAAAAAATTCAATTATCGATTAACGGCATTGTCGCAGCTAATTTTTTAAAACCTCAAATGCCAAAAAGTTGGTACTTTTCTCAACAATCCGTTTCATATATACCAAAAGTGGCTGATATTGTTAAAGTTCATATGCAAGAAGATGGATTTGAAGTTTGTATGTTGGTTGTTGAGGTTGGTGAACTTGCATCACTGTGTATCATTGCTCAACCAACTTTTTTCTCAATGAATAAAACGTTTTATTTTTCAGAGGCGATTAAAGTAATGAATGATCGACTTATTTTAGCGCAACAACATTCCCATCCTGAAAATTCAATGGTTTTAGATGAGGAACAAATAGCATTGAAGGCGATTTCTTAATCATATTTAATTAAAATGAGTAGCTATATTCTACTCATTACTGTTTAATCCATTTCTCTATTTATACTGTAATCTAGATTTCAATTCACATGGAACAGAAACAAAATAATGCTTTACCTGGATTTTAAATCAAGTACATTACTGCATTGATTAAAATCTGCCTTACTCAAGGTATGAGCCAATTGAATATAACTTATAGGTAAGTGAGATTGGTTAAATGAGTCTGTGTTAATTGTTAAAAAATTTTTTCCTTTCTTAAATCGTTAAATACAACTTTATCGTGATCCAAATAAAAGACAGAAGTAGAGATAAAACTGAATAAAATCAAGAAATACTTAAACGTTGATGCTAACTTCATATTAATATTGCACGAATAATCTATTCGTTACATTGATTAAAAATATCATTGATTCTTATGTAATTATTTTAATAATTGTATGACGATATCACTCATAGGTATACAACTGCACGCTAAAATGGTGTTATTTTGTTTAACTCCAGATTGCGTTAAGGATTTAACTTGTCCTTTTTTTAATAACACTGAGCATCGACCGCATACACCAGCCCGACACGAATAGGGAAGTGAAATAGACTGTTGTTCAAGTTGCTCTAATAGCGTTTGTTGATTATTACCTTCAAATTTTGTATTTTCAAAAGTAATAATGCAAGATTGATGGTTACTTGGTTGTTCTTTAGGAAAATTTTTAATATAACGGGTAGCGGGTTGGCGTTCAAGTATTTCAACTTTATCACCGACAGATACTGTTCCATGATTTCGAGCAATCATATTCATGCCAAAATTAATATTTCCTTCCAAATTCGATCTAAAGTAACCTAATGTTTTTAAAGGTTCATTATTAGGTAATGGTTCTGTTGAATTGATATTGAATGTGGTTAATGCACAACGAGTACAAGGTTTTATGATATCAAACAGGACTTCACCAATTTTAATTGTTTTCCAACCATCTTCGGCAAAAGGTAATGCACCATCAATAATAATATTGCCTCGAAATTGTTGGATATCAAGCTTAACAGGGCACTGTTGCTGCAAATAATTAAAGGAAGCTTGATTTAATAATAAATAAGGGTAACCATCAGCAAAACTTACCGCTGTTTGTGGATAGCGTTTGATTCGTCTTGTTAGATTAGAACCAACCCAGCGTAATTGCACATCTTTTTGAAGAAAATGACTAAAAAATTGATTCACTCTAATTGGCGCAATTTGCGCAGTAAAATGGTTACCCCACACTTCGGTTGGTTCAACATTTTTCGAAAATTCATCCAAATTAAAACAAATTTTTTCTAATGAAGGCAACGAAACAGATACCTCATTACCCACAACCGATGTTCGAAGCTTTAACAATTGGGGAAATTCTCTGGCGGTTATAAATGTTCCATCAGGTTCACTTATCATCATGATTCGATCATGTTCAAAACCTCCATCAACGGTATTGGAGGTTTGCAAGGAGAGACCTGAAAGTGATTTAATTGGAAATATGTATAAATGATTGACTGAAATCATAATTTTGATGATACATAATAAAAAATTATTGTAATTGTAACCTTAATAATTCATAATTTGTAGCTAACATCTTCTATTTACATGCATATTGTTGATCACTACTTAAGTAAATTTGTAAAAGTATGGAATAGTATTTATTGGATTTGAAACATGTTCATTATCCCAGTAAAAAATGATCTCAATTAATTTTTTATTCTTTCAAGTCGGTAACCTCAAATCAATATGGTTGCTTATTTTTTATTGAAAAAATCAGTACATGATATGAATATTCTTCTTTTTTATCATGAGGTGGTTAAAATCATTATTCATTTAATTGAGAATAACTGATCTCTAAAATATAAAAAAAAGTGTTACCATTTGGTGTTAGGACCAATATTTCATCATCCACTTTATGACCAATTAACGCTCGGGCAACGGGGCTATTGATGGAAATCCAATTTTTTTTGGGATCAAATTCGTCAGCACCAACAATACGATAAATATGCGATTTGCCAGCATCATCTTCTAATTTCACCCAAGCGCCAAAAAAGACTTTGCCTTCTTGTTTTGGATCTGGATCAACAATGGTTAATATTTCTAATCTTTTTGTTAAAAACCGAACACGTCTATCGATTTCTCGCAATCTTCGCTTACCGTAAATGTATTCTGCGTTTTCACTGCGATCACCTAGTGCTGCG
The DNA here is from genome assembly GCF_026537015.1 of Gilliamella sp. B2887. Taxonomy (NCBI): domain Bacteria; kingdom Pseudomonadati; phylum Pseudomonadota; class Gammaproteobacteria; order Orbales; family Orbaceae; genus Gilliamella; species Gilliamella sp. B2887. The sequence continues at coordinate 44,583 of NZ_JAFNMX010000013.1, forward strand.
GCATCGGATACGGCTTGAGTAACGCGAGGTCTCTCTTCCCGCCATAAATATTTCAATTCACGATCAAGTGCCAAATAACCTTCTCTTGTTATATAATTAGCTTTTTGCATGATTAAATTAAATTCCGTTAATCGATAATATACTGAGATACTATGATAAATACTCAAATTAGCCATATTATAGCTGGTGAACTCACCGTAAAACCAGAACAAGTTTTAGCGGCCATACAATTATTAGACGAAGGCAGTACTGTTCCTTTTATTGCCCGTTATCGTAAAGAAGTTACAGGTGGTCTTGATGATACCCAGTTACGTACTTTAGACAACCGATTAAGTTATTTACGCGAACTCGAAGATCGTAAACAAACCATCTTAAAGTCAATTGATGAACAAGGTAAATTGACGTCAGATCTTAGCCAAAGTATTAGCCAAACTTTAAGTAAAACGGAACTTGAAGATCTCTATTTACCTTACAAACCAAAACGCCGTACTCGAGGTCAAATTGCGATCGAGGCTGGATTAGAGCCATTGGCTGATAGTTTGTGGCAAAATCCAACGTTGGATCCTGAGAATGAAGCTAAACAATATCTTAATAAAGATAAAGGTATAGCTGATACTAAATCCGCATTGGATGGTGCTCGTTATATTTTAATGGAACGATTTGCAGAAGATGCGAGTTTACTCGCTAAAGTGCGTCATTATCTGTGGAATAATGCCAACTTGGTTTCGCAAGTTGTAGCTGGTAAAGAAGAAGAGGGCGCTAAATTTCGTGATTATTTTGCGCAAAGTGAACTTATTTCTAGAGTCCCGTCTCACCGTGCGTTAGCGATGTTTCGAGGACGCAACGAAGGTATTTTACACCTGTCGTTAAACGCTGATCCTCAATTTGACGAAACGCCAAAGGAGAGCTATTGCGAGCAGCTTATTTCTGAACATTTAGGCATTCGATTGAATGATGAGCCTGCCGATAAATGGCGCAAAGCCGTGATCAGCTGGACCTGGCGTATTAAAATTTTAATGCACATGGAAACCGAATTGATGACCACTTTACGCGAACGTGCGGAAGAGGAAGCAATTAATGTATTTGCAGCTAATTTACATGATATGTTAATGGCTGCGCCTGCTGGTATGAGAGTCACCATGGGTATGGATCCAGGCTTACGAACAGGTGTAAAAATTGCTGTTGTGGATTCTACAGGTAAACTAATTGCTACCGAAACGATTTATCCTCACACTGGACAAGCTGATAAAGCAGCAATGATGGTTGCTGCACTTTGCACTAAATATCAAGTGGAATTAGTGGCTATTGGTAATGGTACGGCATCTCGTGAGACTGAACGATTCTATCTGGATGTTCAGAAAAAGTATCCAGAAGTTAAAGGACAAAAAGTCATTGTCAGCGAAGCAGGAGCATCGGTTTATTCCGCATCGGAACTTGCTGCCCAAGAGTTCCCGGATTTGGATGTATCAATCCGAGGTGCGGTATCCATTGCTCGTCGTTTGCAAGATCCATTAGCGGAACTGGTAAAAATCGATCCAAAATCCATTGGTGTAGGACAATATCAACATGATGTGAGTCAGACTCAGTTAGCCAAAAAGCTTGATGCCGTAGTTGAAGATGGGGTGAATGCGGTAGGGGTTAATTTAAATACGGCATCAATGATGTTACTTGCGCGTATTGCTGGACTAAATAAAGTTATTGCCAAAAATATTGTTGATTGGCGCAATGAAAACGGTCAATTTACCGATCGTAAACAGTTGTTAAAAGTTAGTCGTTTAGGTCCAAAAGCGTTTGAGCAATGTGCTGGTTTTTTACGTATTATGAATGGTAAAAATCCACTTGATGCATCGGCGGTTCATCCGGAAGCATATCCTGTTGTTGAACGCATTTTAGAGAAAAATCATAAAACTTTAAAAGAGATTTTAGGTGATTCAAATTATCTAAAATCATTAAAAGCGGTTGATTACGTTGATGACCATTTTGGTGTTCCAACCGTAACGGACATTATTAAAGAATTAGATAAACCAGGACGCGATCCTAGACCTGAATTTAAAACTGCACAGTTTGCCGATAATATCGAAACAATGGAAGATTTAAAAATAGGCATGATTATGGAAGGGGCTGTAACGAATGTGACTAATTTTGGGGCTTTTGTTGATATTGGCGTACATCAAGATGGTCTAGTTCATATCTCGGCGTTATCCAATAAATTTGTTGATGATCCTCGAACCATAGTAAAAGCTGGCGATATTGTTAAAGTGAAAGTGATGGAAGTGGACATTGCTCGTAAACGTATTGCTTTATCAATGCGTTTAGATGAAGCAGCAACTTCTAAAGTGGAGAATAATAAATCTTTAAGTGCGTCATCTAATAATAAACATCGCCCAATTGCAACACAGGCTAATAGCGCAATGGGCAACGCCTTTGCTGTAGCATTCAACAAAAATAAGTAATATATTGTTAATTAAGGGATTTATATCCCTTAATTAATAGCATATTGACAACTTAACTAAGTTATATTATAAAATAATCACATCTGTATTCTTAACGTATATTTACAAACTAAGTTAAATTAGCAAAGTTAAGCTTCTATTTTTTTAGTTAACACTAACTGTTTTTATTTTGCTTTTCGATTATTTGTCTAAAGTTTATATTTTTCTAATGTTATTAACATTATGATTTTATAAAATAATATTAAGCAACACATAATATCAAATCTAAGTTCTACTCAGTTTAATTTTTACCTTCTCATGGATAAATTTAGTTATTAGTATCGGCATTTAATATTGTCTTTTGATAGATAATAAATGTAATAAGTCATATTTATCATTTAATTAAAACTGAGTTTTTCATTCTATAAATTTTGAATTCATCAATTTATTAAAATTTATGAGGAAATTTATGAGTAAAGAAAAAGTAATGAATCCTTCTATTCGTTTGTATAGAAACTTTATTTTTCCCAGACTGTTAAAACGTATTACTTTTTTCTTTATGATGCTGTTTAGTTGGGTTAATGAATCGTCCGCTATTCTTTCTGCCCAGACCGTAAATAAAATCATTGGAAATGCACCCGAAATACGTCAGACCGCTGATGAAAAAGTATTAAATGGAATTCAGTTTAAATTAAAAATTGATGGTCTAGATCCTGCGATTATTTCTCCTGGTACGGCAAATAAGATTTCTGTTGCCTATAATACTTCACCTAGCCTTTATTCATTTGGTATTGATACTTCAAGTTTAAATGATAGTGATATTTATGATGTGGATGGTGATAAAATTGCTAATGTCGATAGTTTCATCATTCAATCGATTAATGCAGAATGGCGCGATCAAAACGATAACATCATTCCTTCTGATTCCACTGCACCACTCGGTAGTGATGTGTGTAATTCGTCTACCGTTAAGGCAAATCTTTCGGTAAAATTGACCATTCAATTTATTGCTAAAACTCAGTACGGTGATCCTGACACTTCACAACCAAAAGAAGTGTCTAAAACATTTCAAGTGAGTGCTGATGATGGTATCTGTTACATTAGACCCGGTGTACTCGCCTTGATTACAAATAATGGATGGAACGAAGGGGATAACTATGCACCTTATGGTGCGGATACAATAAGTGTGGATCCTCCTTATAACAGTGATCAATTTACTATTCATAAAGGCTTTATAGCTACAGCAAAAGATCAAAATGGTAATTACTTTCCAACCTATGCTTTTCCAGAGGCTCGTTTCAGAATTGTACCTGTAAATCCAATATCAGACTATAGTTACACATTGGTAAAAAATCCTAATAATTCATTAGTTAATACTTTTCGTGCTTCAAACTCTGATTCTAAAAGTGAATTTAAATTTACTGACAATGTTCCCGATCAAGGTGATAAATTTGTGATATTAGTTACGAATAATCGAACGTTAGCCCAGTTTTATTACACTTTTTCTATCAAACATTGGTTATATTTCTTAAATAACCCGATTGGTAATTGGCAAGACTCAAATAAATTATGTAAAAAAAATAATGATAGATTGCCAACACGAGCTGAGATAACAAATTCTCCTTTAGCTTACATTCCTACAACGAACGATAACTATTATGTAAAAGGCAATGGATACAGAAGAGCAATTGGTGAGGGATTAACTGCGGAATGGGGTAAAACCTATTTTTATGCACCTTTAGATATTATAGGTCGAGATATGTTGTCTGGTGTACTCAATTTAAAAAACTTTATCTATTATGAATTCTACTTTACAAATGAAGTATCTTCTATGAAAGATGTATTAGGTAATTATAAATACTACAGTGTTGGTATTGTAGAAGGAAACGTTATTGTAGAGCCGGATGTTGCTTACACAATGTGTACAAAATATTAATCTAATTGAATTTTTAATTGATCAAATCGAAAAGTGAATATTTTGAAACGTTAATAAGAATTTTTAGGCTAAATAAGCCATGAGTAATCATTTAATGTATTGATTATTTAATGGATCTTTAGTAATAACTCTTTGGGCTTAATGATGTGTAAAATATCATTCATTATTTTACGTTTATAAGCATAGCAGTTATAAATATACGCTAGGAAGAGTAATATTATATAAACCGTGATTTTTTAATTGCTTGGCAAACAATTCGATTTGATCTTGAGTGGCCGATTGCCAGTTTTTCGCTATACCCTGTACCCCATGATGATGAAATGCATTGATTCTAATTTTTATATTTTCATCCAATTGCTTTAAAAAATGAGCTATGTGTTCGGCCTTATCCTGTAAATCGGTATGCTTAGGAATGATTAGAAATCGGACTTCATATAATTTATTTATTTTTGCAAGATATTCAATTGATTTTTTAACTCTTAAATTACCCTTGCCAGTTAATGCTTCATGTACTTGATTATCCCATGCTTTAAGATCAATCATTGCGCCATCCATTACTTTGGCTATTTTTTGCCAGCCCAATTGAGGTAAATATCCATTACTGTCAATAAAACAGCTTAGGTGTTTTAAATCCTGAGCGCCTTTAATTGCACTAAACAGTTTTTCAATAAAGGCTAATTGCAGTGTTGCCTCACCACCACTGAGGGTTATACCATTTAAAAAAGGCAAATATTTGCGTATGAGTTTTAAAATATCTTCAATACTGTATCGGTAAGTCATCGGTGTTGAATGGTGGTTACAAGTGTTTATACAAGTATCACATTGTTGGCAAGTTGAGCTTTGCCAAATAACTTTGTTATTGATAAATGTTAACGCCTGATGAGGACAAGTAGCAACACATTCACCACAATCCTTACACCGTGAAATAGTATAAGGATTGTGGCAATTTAAACACTTGAAATTACATCCTTGTAAAAAGATGACTAAACGGTTTCCCGGACCATCTACACAAGAAAAAGGTAACAGTTTATTAACGATTGCCCATGGCTTGTTCATGACTGATGACTCGTGGAGTACGGCATAGATAACTATTATTTATGGTATCTTCGGCTGCTTCACTACCTAGGAATGTTGTGTTAGTGCGAGAGCCTTCTTTTTTATATTTAGCAATATCCGAAAGTCTAACCATATAGCCTGTCACACGCACTAAATCGTTACCACTGATGTTAGCCGTAAATTCTCTAAAACCAAACTCAAATGCGGCTTTACAGATTTGAAGTAGGGCTGATGGATTACTTTTAATGGTCTTATCAATCGTTAAAATATCGCTGATACCCGATGTATAATATTGATGATGTTTGAACAGTGCCATAATATGGGTAACTGGATCTGGTTCATGACCATACGGGATGCGTAAACCAGGTGTTGCTCCTCTATCAGTACTAATGCCTGATTGGGCATGCAACATCGCTTTGCCTTGCCAGGCATACTTAATTGGATGACGATGTATAAAGTCGGCTAATTGTTTAGAAATGGTGGTAGCCAGTTCAGTAGCTTCTTCATCCACACCATATCGACCAGCTAGGTTAGATTTCTCTTGTAGAATATTCACCGCCTCAGCCATGGCATAGATACCAAACATAGGTGCAAATCGTGTCGCGTCAATTAATCCTTCTTTGACTAAAAAGCTATTTGTAAAGAAATTCGATTTCGCATAAAGAAATTCCGATCTTGCTTTGATTAAATTTAATTGTAAAAAGCAATAATAAGGCAAGGTATTTTCTAGAAAATCGTCAATATTTTTACTGCGTAATGCCACCTCTTTCAGATTAATTCGAGATAAAGTACTGCCACCACCTGCAAGAGGTAAAGAGTTGTAACAACTCACCACTCCATAACCTTTATCATCAAAATCTTTTTTGATCATCTTATTGTTGGCGATATGTGGTTTAGCCGTTTCACAGATATTTTCTATGGCAACGGATAGCAATGATTCCGGAGTAATATTTTCATCATAAATAAAAGTTAAATTAGGGGCGACTTGTTTAAGTTCTCTATCAACGCGTAAAATAGTACGGCAGATAACATTGTCAGTTGGTCCAATATTGGCATGCATAAACGCATCAGGTAAATTGCGATCAAGCATTATCCAAAAATGTCTTAGGCGTTGATAAAGATCTTCTTCGCTAAGATTACCGACATAAGGTAATAAGATTTGATCTAAACATCCTAAATAAACAGGCATACCTGTCACCGATGGAACATGATGATAAGCAATAGTTAGCATAGTTAATGCATCATCAAACGTTTTTGCCGGCTCGAGTTCTAAGTATTCCGATCCTTGCTGAAGAAATTTTGCATAATCAGGCAATACATAACGAGGTTTATAAGGTGCATGACCTTCGAACATGTCACAAATCACACGTTCATCTAAAGCTTTCTTGGTATCTTTATCCAAATTAACATAAGGTAAATGATTTTCAGCAGCTAAGGCAAGTAGGTTAGATTTTTGTTTCGGTGACAAATTAGGATCGGTCACAATATTATAACAGTTTTGTTGAAATTCGGTCATGTTCATAAATACCTCTGTATTACCTATATGCTGAGAGCAACATTAAATCTCTATGACTAATTACGTAATGATAAGCACTGAATATCATCGTTATCAGTGCTGTTTATTGTCTATCTTAATAATTTTAATCCATAAAACCATAAGATTATTTTTCTAAAATAACATTTAAAGGCTCATAATCTTTTGCCTTGATGGGGGAATGTGACTCAAAATATTGTTTTATTGCATCGGCGTCTCGATAACCGGTATCCACATAAGAGGGTGAAGTATTGGTTATTGGGTAGCCATCGCCTCCTGCAGCTAGAAAGTCAAGAGTCGCAATGCGATACGTTTTTTTCAGATCCAATGGTTGATGATTAATTTTTACATCTTCAATATTGTTGCCCACTTTAGTTAACGTAATATTTTTTAAATGAGCATAACCGCCTGAACCCTGTTTTTTGCTAAGCGCAACGTTAAGGTAATCGATTAATTCGCTTCCAGTTAATTCAAAATAGACTACGCTGTTACCAAAAGGTTCAACCTTGAGAATATCGCGATAAGTAATATCACCTTCAATTAGTGAATCACGAATCATTCCCCCCGACATAATGCCAACATCAGCTTTCGTTTTTTCAACAAAAGCACTGAGTAAGAATTGACCCATATTACTTTGTTGGAATCTAACTACATCACGATCGCCTTCAAGCCGCCCTGATAATGCACCAGTTTTTACTAATAATTGCTGTTTACCTTGTTCTTGATAAGGTTTTAGGGTTTCCAACAAATTTTGGTTCTGTTGGATTTCACTAGTGTAATATTCAAGACGCTTGGTTCCATTACCGTTATCCACTTCTTTTTTTAGATTGATTGGAATTAATTGGTAATTTTCTAGAGTAATTTTACCGTTTAAAAAGATAAAATCGGCACGACCAACGTATTTTCCCCATTCATGGGCTTGAACAATCCAAGTGCCATTTTGTTGATCAGGTGCACAAGGTGTACCCGGTACGTACTCGGTAATTCGTTTGTTAGGACTTGCCATACAAACTGGGTTTTGTGAATGTCCCCCAACAATCATATCTAATTCGCCAGTTGGCAGTCCTCGAGCTAATTCAACATCGCCAGGGGCCATTGAACCGTGTTCACCATTTTCATAATGTCCCATATGAGTGACAGCAATAATCATATCAGGGTGTTCAGTTTTCTTGATTTGAGCAATGACTTTTTGTGCTTCGGGTAAGGTTTTACGAAATTCAATACCGTCAATATTTTTAGGAGAAGCTAAAAAGATGGTATCGTCTGTAGTCAATCCAAATACGGCTACTTTAATACCATTTAAGTTAAACATTTTATAGGCATCAAAAACACGATTATCGCTGTTTTTAAAGTAAGTATTGGCCGATAAAAATGGGAATTGAGCCCATTTTTGTTGTTCACGAATGATTGGCAGTGGATGATCAAATTCATGATTGCCCACCGCCATAGCATCATACCCAATTTCGTTCATACCAATAAAATCGGGTTTCGCGTGCTGCACATCAGATTCAGGGACACCAGTATTAATATCACCACCAGACAGTAACAGTAATTTACCACCTTTTGCTGCAACTTCTTTGCGGATTTGATCTACAACTGTTTTTTGAGCGGCAAGTCCATATTCACCAATATCATTTTGCCAAAAACGACCATGGTGATCGTTGGTATGTAAAATTGTAAATCGGTAAGGCTTGTCTTTTTGCCAAGTTTGATCGGTTGATTGATCAGCCAAAGCATGAACAGAAAATAACCCTAAAATGGCAATCAGTGACAGTTTTTTATATAATTGTAAATGATACATGGTGCCTCCTAACTCCTTTGGCGTTATAATTATTCCGTAATGACTTTATAAATCAATTGCGGTTCTATCGCATTATCACTAATAGTAATGTTATCATAGAGTTTTTGTTTGATTGCATCAATTTTATCGGTATTCGCATGTATAGTGAGCAATGCTTCACCTTCGGCAACTTTATCACCTACTTTTTTATGTAACATAATTCCAACAGCTGGATCGATAATATCTTCTTTTGTTGCTCGACCTGCGCCAAGTTGCATCGCTGCAATCCCTATTTGATCAGCAATAATTTTTGAAACGTAACCTGATTTAAGTGCAGGGAGGGCAATTTGATATGGCGCACTGGCTAATTTTTCCGGATGGTCAACTACAGAACTGTCTCCACCTTGAGCTTCGATTAAGGTTTTAAATTTTTCTACAGCTTTGCCATTTTTGATGACCTCTTGCAGTTTTTCCCGTGCTTCATCAAGTGTTTTGGCTTTATTTGCTAATACGACCATTTGACTGCCAAGTGTTAACACCAATTCAGTTAAGTCAGCAGGACCATGTCCTTTTAAAGTGTCAATAGCTTCTTTAACTTCTAATGCATTACCAATTGCATAACCAAGTGGTTGAGACATGTCTGAAATAATCGCCATAGTTCTACGACCAATTTGATTGCCAATGTTGACCATTTCTTGAGCTAATTTTTCGGAATCCGCCATGTTTTTCATTAGCGCACCGTCACCAGTTTTCACATCTAGCACAATAGCATCTGCACCTGCGGCTAATTTTTTACTCATAATTGAGCTTGCAATCAATGGAATTGAATTAACCGTAGCTGTCACATCTCGAAGAGAGTACAGTTTTTTGTCTGCTGGAGTTAGATTTCCTGACTGTCCGATTACCGCGACACCTTTTTGATTGACTTGATTGATAAAGTCTTGTTTAGCTAATTCAATTTTAAATCCTGGAATGGATTCGAATTTGTCATTTGTTCCGCCAGTATGGCCAAGGCCACGCCCTGACATTTTTGCAACGGGAATATCCAATGCTGCAACGAGTGGAGCAAGTACTAAAGTTGTGGTATCACCTACACCTCCAGTTGAATGTTTATCAACTTTAATGCCGTTGATTGAAGATAAATCAACCGTATCACCTGAATGCATCATGGCACTGGTTAAATCTGCACACTCTTTTGATGTCATACCTTGATAATAAATGGCCATTAATAATGCACTAACTTGATAATCTGGAATGGTGCCATTGGTGTAGTTAGTGATAAAAAATTGAATTTCTTCTGTGCTTAAAGCATTGCCATCACGTTTTTTTTCAATAATATCTACAAATCTCATTATCTCTCTCACTTAAAACAATAAATCAAATTAGTTTATCAACTTGATCATATAAAAATTACATAAACGTTCAGTTGCGTTTATGTATGAAAATATAGTCAAAAAAGTTTTAACTACGGTAAGGGGCTTTTTATATCTAATTTTATCCATTTTACTTGCAATTGATTCTAACTAATCCAGATCATTTGGCGAAAAAGACCAAGGTAATAATTCACCTACGGTTGTCTCTTGGATTTTTCCTTGAAGATTGGTCAAAATTACTGGCATATCTTTAGCACAAAATTCACTGATGACTTGTCTACAAGCACCACAAGGTGAAATAGGACCATCCGTATCACCAATAACCACTAATTTTTTAAATTTGCGTTTGCCCTCTGACACGGCTTTAAAAATGGCGGTGCGTTCTGCACAGTTGGCTAATCCGTAAGACGCATTTTCGACATTACAGCCTAAAATTGCTTCGTCATCTTCAGTAATGAGCACAGCGCCAACCTGAAATTTAGAATAAGGCACATAGGCTCTTGAGCGCGCAGATTTAGCAAGTTCGATTAACTTTTCAATTTTCATATCGATAATCCTTTGAGTCTTAATGGTACTATTTATGATTTCTAGTATTTGGGTTTGATGACTGTAAATCAAGTCGATAAACACCGAAGCCTAATGCATCTTTTTCAATAAATTTAATCGGATAAAGCGAATGTTTTTCTATATAAGCTTTTGCCTCATCCGTTGCCGAAGATTCAAAGCGAATATCCAATGGTTTATCGCTCATAATTGGTGCAATTCGCCAATTGTTATCTACCTTGACATTCACCATACCCGCTTTTTTCGTAGTATTGGTAATATAAGCAGATAAAATCACCCTTAAATCGTCAGGTGAATTAAACTTAACATTTTTTTCGCCTGTTCCCGGAAAGATACCGCTGTAAGCACGATAATTATTGGTCGCAATTAAAAATGTTTGATTAGGATCAATAGGCTGTTGCTGATAAGTTAGATTTTTAATTCTTTCAGATTTTGGATTAATTAACTGGCAATTGCCATCGTAACGTGGTGGTGCTGTCACATCAATTTGATAACTGACGCCATCAATTGCATCAAAATTATAAGTTCTAAACTTATCCCAATTAATGAGATATTGTGGTTGAGTAGAGTTAACATCTATTTGATTATATACACCAGCAGCGCATTCCAGCCATTGTTTAACATCTTTACCAGTAATTTTAACCGCACTTAAAATGTTTGGATAAAGGTAGATGTCGGCAGCGTTTCTAAACGATAAATCGCCTTTTTTAACATCAACATATGCATCAGGATCGTTCTTTCGACCACCCACTTTAAATGGAGCAATGGCGGATAAAATGGGTAATCCATCCAAATCTGGATCGCCTTGAATAAACTGTTTTACATAGTCTATTTGTGCATCACTGATAATTTGTAATGCGGATGTATCTTCTACTAGTGCAAGATAACTGTTGATATCGCTCGAAACTTTGCCAATGGGTTTGCCTACAAATTCTCGAGTACCTTGATGATCTTGTTTTAAAATTTCAGTTATCTGTTGATCAGCCTGTACTAATGCTTTTTTATTTTTTATATCATAAATAGGGCGAGCTTCTGATTTTCCCGACGTTACTTGCCAATTAGTGCTGTCGCCTTCAAGCACTAAATCAACGACACCTAAATGGCTACCCCATTGACCTGGCATTACGGAAGGGACGTGATTGATATTGCCTGTTTTAATATCGGTATTGGGTAAAGATTTAAAATCGTCACTTGGGAAAACACCATGCGAATGACCAAACATAATTGCATTAATTCCCTCAACTTGACTCAAATAATAAACAGAATTTTCCGCTAACGCTTTATATGGTTCAGAAGATACACCTGAGTGTGGAATAGCAATTATAACGTTAGCACCTTGCTTTTTCATTTCAGGGACTAATTTTTTTGCAGTTTCAGTGATATCTTTTACTACTACTTTTCCATTTAAGTTAAGTTTATCCCATTGCATAATTTGCGGAGGAACAAATCCAATATAACCAATTTTAATAATATGTTGATTGCCATCTCGATCAATAACGGGGGTATCAATAATAATATATTGTTGAAAGTAGGGTTTGCCGGTTTTTGCATCATAAACATTGGCATTGACATAGGGGAATTTAGCCCCTGAAAGGCTTTTTTGTAAATAATCTAAGCCAAAATTGAATTCGTGATTACCAATATTGCCTACAACATAATTAAGCGTATTCATTGCTTTATAAACAGGATGAATCTCGCCATCTTTTAATCCTTTATTTAGGGCATAATCGGCCATTGGACTACCTTGAATCAGATCACCATTATCAACAAGGACGCAATTTTTTACTTCACTTCTTGTTTGATGGATAAGATTGGCTGTTTTCACTAATCCAAATGTATCAACAGGCTGATCTTTAAAATAATCATAATTCATCATGTTGCCATGTAAATCAGTGGTTTCAATTATTCTAAGATCAACAGTAGCGGCTTGAAGAGTGCCAGAAATGAATAGGGTTAAAAGGGATAACGTTAATTTGTTTTTGTTCATATAAATCTCCTATTTCTCTGACATGGTTATCCACTAACTCGTTATTGGTAGTGACTTTTGATATTTAATGAATCGTTCTATAATTGCAGGATGATAATTTGTGTCATGGATTGCTGCTTGGAGTGTTTGTTTGTCATCTAATGTAAAACATGACAAAACATCGTTAGTTAATTGCTCTTTTACTGAATCTTCAACAAAAGCGGCATCAATACCACATAAAGTAATATCCAATAATTCTAATCTTGAAAAACCAAATATTGATGAGGCAAGGTGATACTCTTTTTCGATGTCTGTACCAAAAATTCCGGCATCATCTGTATTTAATGTTATACGTACACCGTAATCATAAAGTTGGCGAACAGGGTGATTTCGAATATCGCCATGAAGTTCATTAACCAGTATACGATTGCTGGTTAAAGCAATTTCTAAAGTCACTTTTTTCTCAACCAACTCACGAATCAAGTTATTGTTCTCAATAGCGCGGATACCATGTCCAATTCTTTGTGCCCCATGTTTGAGTGCTTGAATAATGCTTTCAGCAGACTCAATTTCGCCTGCATGATAAGATTTTTTTAGTTTCAGCTGAGTTGCTAATTCATGCGCATCTTTAAAATCATCAAAATGACCAAAACTTTCATTTCCCGCAATATTAAATCCAGTGATAAATTGGTGAGGATTATCTTTAATAAAACGTAATGTGTCATAAACGATTTTAGCACCTAGATGCCTAACACCGATAACATGATACCTAACAGTCATATTATACTTTTTTTGTATATCCGTAATGGCGTTATCCATTTGACTGAGTGTTTGTTGAAATCTTTTTTGATCCCAAATAATTTCATCCTCAATTTTAGTCGTACAGATATGAAAAGGAGAGATGAAAAGCTCGCAATATATTAATCCTTGTTTGGCATTTCTACTGAGGAAGTCGTAGGTAATTAAATAATAATCTTCGGGCGTTTTTACAAAATTGGAAACAGTGTCATAAGTTTGAATGAATTGAACAAAGTCAGTTTCATCATAGCAATATCGACCATTTTTATACTCGTTTGCATCATATTGACCTGCTTTATAACATAAAGATTCAGGAAAAACGATGCGATTTTTTTCGGCTAACTGTTTTGCCATAAAAGGTGTAATACTACCTTCAATATGCTCATGTAAAATAACTTTTGGAACAGTATGTGTATTCATTTAATATTTTATCTAGTTTATTTTGCCAATTAAGTATAAATAATAATGATATGAAAAACACTGATTGGAAAGCTAAGCATAACAACTTTAGCTTTGTTAATCATAATCTTTACTATTTTACCTTGATCAGACATCTCATTGCCATACATTTTATGTAACTTAATCAGTTTTTATGCAGTAAGATGCATTAAAGTCATTGTAATGCATTACATATTTTGCAAGAAGGCAACAACCGTGGTTGCTGCCAACACTTTGATTATAAGAGTTTTATTTAACACGTCACAAATGATTAATTAACTATTTGCAGCTGTTGGTTTATTTAAGTCATCATTTTTAAAAATGATCATAAACACCACTGCCAATAATAAAGAGTAACCAGCAAAAATGAGCCATATGGTACGCCAATCGATAAGGCCATTTATTGTGTAATGATCAACAACAATGCCACTGATGGTTGAACCTAAATAAGCTCCGAAACCATTGGTCATGATCATAAATAGACCTTGCGCACTATTACGGATACTTGGTGAGACCGATTTTTCAACATACATTGAGCCAGAAATATTATAAAAATCAAACGCACATCCGTAAACTATCATAGATAAAAGCAGTAATATAAAGCCTGTTGGAGACGGATCACCGTAAGCAAATAAACCAAAACGCGCTACCCAAGCAAGCATACTAATTAACATGACATATTTGATACCAAGTCGTTTCATAAAAAATGGAACAAACAGAATAAACACTACTTCAGACATTTGTGAAATAGACAATAATACTGAAGGGTATTGCACAACTAAGCTATCGGCATATTCAGGAATGCTTTTAAACGAAAGTAAAAACGGATTACCAAACGTATTCGTTATTTGCAAAATACCACCAAGAAAAACGGCAAAGACAAAAAAGATTGCAATTCTTGGTTGTTTGAACAATACAAATGCGTCTAACCCTAAAGAACTAGCTAAAGATTTTCTTTTCGAGTTGTCTTTAGTAATGGTAATTAATGGTAGTGTTAATGAATATAAGCTAAGTAAAATTGAACCAGCAGCAGCAATATAAAGTTGCATGTTACTTAATCCAAATTTTAAGAAGCTTACTAGCCACATGGCGACAATAAAGCCAATAGTACCAAAAATTCTTATTTTCGGAAATTGGGAAATTACATCAAGATTTTGTGCTTCTAAGCAAGAATAAGAGATGGAGTTTGAAATTGCAATAGTTGGCATAAACGCAAGGCAATGTATCAAAATTATTACTACCATCATAAATGGTGATGTGACTGATGCTGCAATAAATAACGTAATTGCACCAATTAAATGACAAAGCATGAATAAACGATTAGCTGGAATCCATCTATCTGCCACAACACCTAGTAAGCCCGGCATAAATAATGACGCTATCCCCATTGTGCCATACACTGAACCTACTGTCATACCATTAAAATGTAACGTCTCCATCATGTAAGAACCTAAGGTGATCAGCCAACTCCCCCAGATAAAAAATTGTAAGAAAAATATAATCTTAAGTTTAAACTTAATATTCATTTTGATTCCTTATTAAATGACATATTTGATAATCTATTGCCTAACAATTACGAATAAAAAAATTTAAATTTAGGTAAATACTATTATCATTTTTATAGTGCTTTACCTATCAATATTTAGTTAAAAAAAATGGCAGTTAATCTGCCATTTATGATTATTGATTGAATAGTACAGATTCTAACGCAACGGTTATCATCTCTTTAAAACCAAGCTGACGCTGTTCTGGCGTCATCGCATCACCTTTACGAATATGATCAGACACCGTACAGATAGCAAGTGCTTTTGCGCCGTATTCAGCTGCCACACCATAAATACCAGCAGCTTCCATCTCTACGCCTAGAATATTGTATTTTTCCATGATATCGAACATTTCAGGATCGACACTGTAGAAAAGATCAGCGGAAAATAGATTACCCACTTTTACGTTTACGCCTAAATTTTTAGCAGCATTAACAGCATTACAGGTTAAATCAAAATCGGCAATTGCAGCAAAATCGCTATCTTTAAAACGTAAACGATTAACTTTTGAATCGGTGCAAGCACCCATCCCAACTATCACATCCCCAAGGTTTACATTAGGGCTAATGGCACCACAAGAGCCAATACGAATAATGTTTTTAACACCGTAAAATTTAACCAATTCAGTTGCATAAATAGAACAAGATGGAATGCCCATGCCATGCCCCATGATTGAAACTTTTTTTCCTTTGTAATAACCAGTAAAACCTAACATGGCTCTTACATTTGTTACTTCTTGCGCATCCTCTAAAAATGTTTCAGCGATAAATTTTGCACGTAACGGATCGCCAGGCATCAAAACTGTTTCTGCAAAAGCATTATCAACTGCGTTAATATGTGGGGTAGACATCTAATTCTCCTGATCTTTATTTCAAAAAACGATTACATTAACTTCATTTGCTACTTGTTAATAAAAGATTTACCATATTCCATTGCCGATAAATCAAAATAATCAGCGACACTTTGTCCAATATCGGCAAAAGTTTCACGATGCCCTAATGAGCCTACTGGTACACTATCACCATACACTAAAACAGGGATATGTTCGCGCGTATGATCAGTACCTGCCCAAGTTGGATCGCAACCATGATCCGCACTGATAATTAAAAGATCGCCTGGTTCAATTAGCGCTAACATTTCAGGTAAGCGACTATCAAAATATTCTAATGCAGCAGCATAACCAGCTACATCACGTCTGTGTCCATAAGAGGAATCAAAATCAACAAAATTAGTAAAAACAATGGTATTATCTTTGGCTTGTTTAATTTCTTCTAATGAGGCATTAAATAAAGCTTCTATGCCTGTTGCTTTAACCTTTTTGGTGATCCCAACATGGGCATATATATCAGCGATTTTACCAATCGAAACAACGTTGCCTTGTTTTTCGTCAACCAATTTCTTTAACATGGTTGGTGCTGGTGGCTCAACCGCAAGATCATGGCGATTACCAGTTCTCACAAATTCGCCTGCTTTTTTTCCAACAAAAGGTCTAGCAATAACGCGACCAATGTTGTAATCACTTTTATTGAGTTCATCACGTGCGATTTCGCACACTTCGTAAAGTTTGTCTAAACCAAACGTTTCTTCATGACAAGCAATTTGGAAAACTGAATCCGCGGATGTATAGAAGATAGGCTTACCGGTCGCCATGTGTTCAGCACCAAGCTCGTCCAGAATAACTGTACCCGATGAGTGGCAATTGCCAAGGTAACCAGGAAGTTTTGCGCGAGAGACAATTTTATCTAACAGATCTTGAGGAAAACTATTGGTTGTATCGGTAAAGTAACCCCAATCAAACAATACTGGAACGCCAGCAATTTCCCAATGTCCAGAGGGTGTATCTTTACCCGAAGAAATTTCGCTAGCATAACCATAAGCACCAATAATTTCACCTTCGGTTTGCATGCCTTTTGGATAGTGACCCGTTGACTCATATGCGGCTTCAATTAACCCTAATTTACCTAAATTAGGTAATTTAAGTGTGCCACTGCGTCCTTGTTCTGCTTTTCCTAATGCGCATTGTTCGGCAATATGACCTAATGTGTCGGCGCCTTCATCACCAAATTTTGGCGCATCTTTGGCACTCCCAATCCCAAACGAATCTAGGATCATAATAAAAACTCTTTTCATAATTTCCTCGAACTTATCAAAAACGTATCTTGTTACAAGTTATCTTCATACCGGCATTTTACTATAAGCTTATATGCGTGGGTACGAATTAAGGAACAACAGTCACTCGAACAAGTCTTCATATGTAGCTGTCTATTTTATAATAGTCATTTAAGTAATAACACCCTTGATATGAAATCTAGATGATAACGTCTATTATTTGCACTAAATGTATCTATAAACAATAATCAGTTTAACTGTAATTTTAAAAGACATCACTCAGGCATCTATAATACATGATCTAAAAAAACAAAAAAGATTTAAGCATGACTTTAGCCGTTTATTTGATTAATTGATCCACCAAAGTCGATCATTATCACATTTTTGTAATTAAAATATTAATAAATGTACATATTTTGGATTGCCAATAATCTTATAATGATTCGGGATTAAATAATTAATAATATAAGATTAACCACTGTGATAATATATGCAGCCATAAGTGATAAATTACCCAGTAATATCGAATAAAACATCTAAAACAATTTATTATTGGCTGTCTATTTCCACCCTGATAAGGTTGTAATGAATGAAACAAAGAATCCCAAATACCTTTAATCTTGAAGTTTATGCTCAAAAAGTGGTAACAGTAACTACGGTTGAACAATTAATGCATGTTTGGCAAAATAATCATCAGAATCTACCAATTATGATGCTTGGTGAAGGTAGTAATACGCTTTTTACTTGTGATTTTCAAGGAATTGTGATTGTTAATCGAATTGACGGTATTACTGTTACCGAAACCGAAAAAGCCTGGAATTTAAAAGTGGGTGCGGGCGAAATTTGGCATCAACTTGTATTACATACTATTGCGAATAATATCGCGGGGCTTGAAAATTTAGCGTTAATTCCAGGTTGTGTAGGTTCAGCACCAATTCAAAATATTGGCGCTTATGGCGTTGAGTTTCAAAAAGTGGCAGATTATGTGCAATTATTAGAACTTGCTACTGGAAAAATCATTACGGTAACGGATGGTCAATATGGTTATCGTGAAAGTATTTTTAAACAGCAGTATGCAGATGGGTATGCGGTGATTTATGTCGGGATTAAATTACCTAAACAGTGGCAGCCTGTGTTAACCTATGGCGAATTACGTAACTTTGATCCGAAAAATGTTACCCCTAAGATGATCTTTGATAAAGTTTGTGAAATCCGTCTTAGCAAACTGCCTGATCCTAAGGTGCTAGGAAATGGGGGGAGTTTTTTTAAAAATCCAGTAGTTGACAAAAGAGTTGCCGATAAACTACTTGAAATTTACCCAACCATGCCAATATATCCCCAAGCAGATAATCAAGTCAAACTCGCTGCGGGTTGGCTTATTGATCAATGTGGTTTAAAAGGATTTCAATTAGGTGGTGCTGCAGTGCATCAAAATCAAGCACTAGTATTAGTCAATAAAAATAATGCAACGGCTCAAGATGTGGTTGAGTTAGCGCGTTATGTTCGAAATGCCGTATTGCGAAAATTTTCGGTTAGTCTCTCGCCTGAAATTCGTTTTATTGGCCAAACAGCTGAAATTGATGTAGATAACTTTTTATAACTAACACTGTTATAAATTTAAATTGTCCATCATTTAGGTAGCAAAAAATAATTTATAATCAAGTAACAATTATAATTAAACAACAATATAGTAAAAAACGATGAAACATTCTTATTCATTTCCTATTTTATTAACAAGCTTATTATTTGTGACAATCGCTTTATCGGCACTCAATACCCAAGTGCCGTTATGGTTAGTGCGTAATGAGTTTTCACTAGGGCAAATTGGTTTAGTCGGTTCAAGTTACTTTGCTGGAAACTTGTTTGGTACCATTTTTGCTAATTGGTTTATTGGTAAATTTAACGCTCGTTATACCTATACCTACAGTTGTATTATCTTTGCTATTGCGACTATTGGTTTAAGCTTTTCAATGGATTTTTATAGCTGGGTAATATGGCGATTTTTTATTGGTATTGCCTGTGCAGTAACTTGGGTGGTGATTGAAAGTTGTATTTTAGTAACAGGAACCGTACGTACTCGAGGAAAAATGCTAGCGGTGTATTTAACCACTTATTATTTAGGCACGGTGTTAGGGCAAGCACTATTACAGTATTTTCCGCAGAATGTGTTGTATTTTGGTCTAGTGATTGCTTTATTAATGGGTCTGGCAATATTATTCATTTTGCTGACTCATTATAAATTACCGAAACGCAAAAAAAGCAGTTTTAACATCATTCCTATGATTTTGAATAAACCTTCACGCATTGGTTTGATTGGGTGTGTGATTGCTGGCATGTTGATCGGATCGCTCTATTCTTTATTACCCGCTTATTATTCTCATTTAGGCTATAACGACACTCAAGTTGCTAATTGGATGATTTTGCTTATTTTATCAGGAGTGATAGCACAAATGCCGGCTAATTGGTGTGCCGATAAATTTGGTCGACAAGTTGTATTATTGTTTGAATCCATATTAATGCTTTTTGCTTGTGTACTGTTGATATTTAATTGGTTTGATACATTAGCCATTATCTTGTTAGGAGCAACAATTTACACCATTTATCCTATATCTATGGCATGGGCATGTTCGTGTGTAAGAAAGCAAGATATTGTAGCGATGAATCAAGCCATGTTATTAACTAACACGCTAGGTAGTCTTATTGCTCCAGCAGCGATTGCTTATGTTATGGATAAAACGAATAATACTTATTTATTTGTCAGTTTTGCTATAATCTCACTTTATTTTATTGCTTTATTAGTTAAAAAAAGAGGAATCAATGCGCAGTCACCAAAATGCACTCAAATTAATTGAAATCTTAGCGGACGGCGAATTTCATTCAGGGGAAGAACTTGCAGTGGGTTTTGGAATAACTCGCGCTGGAATCAATAAAAATATGAAAGTGTTGCGCGAATGGGGGCTTGATTTCACATCGGTACAAGGTAAGGGTTACTGTTTAACTGCACCGATCGATTTACTTAAAAAAACTAAAATTGATCATTATTATCAAGCAGACAGTCGTTGCGAGATTTTACCTATTATTGATTCTACCAATCAATATTTACTTGATAAAATTGGGCAACTTTACTCGGGTGATTGTTGTGTAGCGGAATTTCAATCTAAAGCGCGCGGTCGACGTGGGCGTAAATGGTTTTCACCATTTGGTTCTAACCTTTATTTTTCTATGTATTGGCAGTTAGAGCAGGGCGTAGCTGCTGCAATGGGATT
This sequence comes from Gilliamella sp. B2887, assembly GCF_026537015.1. Lineage (NCBI taxonomy): Bacteria > Pseudomonadati > Pseudomonadota > Gammaproteobacteria > Orbales > Orbaceae > Gilliamella > Gilliamella sp. B2887. Next base: position 65,379 of record NZ_JAFNMX010000013.1, read on the forward strand.
GAGCTTAGTTGTCGGGATTGTGATAGCCGATACTTTACGAGAGATATCCGGACAAGATATCAAAGTCAAATGGCCTAATGATCTTTATCTTAACGACCAAAAATTAGCTGGTATATTAATTGAGTTAGCAGGTAAAACTGGCGATTGTGCACATGCAGTAATTGGTATTGGCATCAACTTAATGATGAATAATCCAGATCCTAATATTGTAAACCAAAAATGGGCGAATTTAGGAAAGGTTGATCGTAATTTACTTGTTGCGTGCATTGTCAAAAACTTGAATATCAAATTATCTGAATTTGAAAAACAAGGCCTAGCGTTTTTTATAAACGATTGGAAACGATTAGATAACTTTGCTAATCGACCTGTAAAGCTGCTTATTGGTAATAATATTATCCGTGGTATTGCTAAAGGTATTAATGAGCAAGGTGCTTTAATGCTTGAACAAGATGGAAAAATCTATGCACATATTGGCGGTGAAATCTCATTGCGTGGTGATGATTAACCAATAAAAAACTATTCCATTTATTACATGGAATAGTTTTTAAATAGCGAGTTAAATTTTGTTTTTTTTACTTTTAAAACCTAGTACTCGCAAAGCATTGGCTGTCACAATGGCGGTTGTTCCGGAATCGGCTAATACCGCTAACCACAATCCAGTATAACCAAATAGACTTGTTATTAAAAACACTAACTTGATACCCAATGCAAGGGTAATATTTTGCTTAATATTACGGTTAGCAAAGCGGGTTAAACAAATTAAATTAGGCAAACTGAGCAAGCTATTTTTGGTTAATGCGGCATCCGCTGCTTCTAACGCTACATCGGTACCGCTGCCCATAGCAATGCCCACTGTAGCCGCTTTCATTGCAGGTGAATCGTTGATGCCATCCCCAACCATTGCAATGGAAGTCATGTTACGAATTTTTTCAATTTCGATCAGTTTGTCTGCTGGTAATAACTCTGCACGATAATCAATTCCCAATTCGTTTGCAATGGCTTTTGCCGCACGTTGATTATCACCAGTAAGCATTAAGGTTTTAAGACCCAGATCATCAAGAGCTTTTATTGCAGTCATGGAATCAGCACGTAACACATCTTGCAAGGCGATCATTCCTACTAAGTTCTGTTGTGTCACAACCACCACTACGGTTTTACCTGTGCTTTCAAGTTGATGGATTTTTTGCGCATCTTCATCATTTAATGGTTCGGATACCACGGTTACTTTATTGGGTGCAACAATATAATAAGTTTGATTATCGATATTGCCTTCAATCCCTACTCCCGCAATGGCTTTACGATCACTCGCCTCACTTACTTCAATCTGATGTTGGATTGCATAATCAACGATGGCTTTTGCTAAAGGATGATGCGAACCGCTTTCAATTGCCGCCGCAAGGGTCAGTAATTGTTGTGAGGTAACAGATTGAGCTATGACATCGGTGACTTTTGGCTTGCCTTCGGTTAGGGTTCCAGTCTTATCAAATGCCACCATTTTGATTGAACCAATATGTTCCAAAGCCGCTCCACCTTTAATTAATACACCTTGCTTGGCCGCATTGGATAGGGCAGATGTGATGACGGCCGGCGTTGAAATTACCAATGCACAAGGACAACCAATTAATAATAACGTCAATCCTCGATATACCCAAGTATACCAATCTTGATTAAGTAGTAGGGGAGGAATGACAATCACCAACAATGCAAACACGGCGATAGCTGGGGTATAGTAGCGGCTAAATTTATCAATAAATCGCTCAATGGGTGCTTTACGTTCTTCAGCATCTTCAATTAATTGTAAAATGCGATCTACGGCATTTTGTCCAGATTGCGAAATGACTTTAAGTTTAATGGTATTATCAACAACCAGCGATCCTGCCAAAATTTTATCCCCGGATAGATAATTGACCGGAATGGATTCACCTGTTAAGGCACTTTCATCAATGCTGGCCTGTTCACTCATTAAAATCACGTCAGCAGGTAGTCGTCCTCCTGATGAAATTTCGATAATATCGTCAGGTTTCAAACTATGACTTGCAACGGTTTTTCTTTTACCATCAATAATGAGCACCGTTTCTTGAGGCATTAAATGCGCAAGTGATGAAATCCCTTTTTTAGCTTTACTGGTTGCAAAGCCTTCTAACATTTCACCTATCATAAACAAAAAAAGTACCATGGTGGCTTCTTCAGCAGCGCCAATGAAAAGCGCACCTAAAGCTGATATACTCATCAATGATTCAATGGCAAATGGTGTACCACTACGCGTTAATATTAAAGCTTCTTTCAAAATCGGTACTAAGCCGACAATTGCAGTAATGATAAAAGCATATTCCCCGGCTGTGTGATTCGCTAATAAAATAAGATAACTTATCACAATGAAAGAGCCTAAAATTCCTAATGGTAGGAAGGCTTTTTTATCAAAACTATGAGAATGCTCATGATGATGAGCCTGATTGGGTGTGGTTTCAAAAATCGGGGTATAACCTAATTCTATCACTTTGTCTTCAATCGTTTTTATTACGGTTTCATCATGCTTAGGAACAAAAACGATTAACTTTTCAGTAGAAAAAATAATTTTGGTTTGATGAATATTTGGTAGTGTTTTTACAGCATTTTCGATTTTACTTGCACAATGAGCGCAATCCATACCATTGATTTTCCAGGTTAATTTAACATTCTGGCTTTTCCGCTCAGGATCTTCCGGAGGATCTTCTATCTCATTTTTTTTCGTTGAACCTTCATTTTCACAGCCATGGCTTGCACCGTGATTGTCATTTGCATCATGGGAATGATGATTATCATGTCTATGATTGTGGGCAATATTTTGACAATCCTTATGACAATGGGCATGATTTTCATGATGGAGTTGTATATAATTGTTATTATATAACATAACGTTACCTCTTCTTATGGATGATTTTGATTGTACGCCTAAAAAAATAAAAAGAAATCTTTTTTTTATTTCATTGCTGGGGTAGATCTTAAATATTGAGTACAAGATAAGCTAAAAATTAAATCTCAAAGTTATCCATTTTATTTCTTTCTTTCACTGTATACCGTTCTTTTTTATGTTTATAATTGTACAAAATAAAATGATAGAGAAAGTTTATGTCTAAAGCTTCATCCTTTCGTCAAAAACAGAGTATTGTCTTTTTGGCCTTTCTAATTACGACCTTTATTGTCGGTATTGCAGGCGCTTTGCAATCCCCTACATTAAGTCGTTTCTTAACATTTGAAGTGAATGTCAATTCCCATTTAGTCGGGTTGTTCTTCTCGATAAATGCTTTAGCAAGCATTGTTGGTAGTTTTCTATTAGCAAAATATTCTGACAAAAAAGGGGATAGGCGCTATATTGTTATATTTTGCTGTTTAATGGGCGTTGCCAATAGTGTTACTTTTGCTTTTACGCGTCACTATTTTATATTGATCACGCTAGGTGTTCTCTTTGCCGCATTATCATCGGCTGCCATGCCACAAATTTTTGCTCTAGCACGTGAATATGCAGTAAAATCAGGGCGTAATGTGGTTGCTTTTAACTCATTAATACGTGCTCAGTTATCATTGGCATGGGTATTTGGTCCGCCAATATCATTCGGTTTAGCTTTAGGGTTTGGCTTTACTGTCATGTATTTAACTGCAATGTCCATGTTTATAATAGCGATGTTATGTGTTGCGATATTCTTACCATCGGTCGAAAAAAATCCTACCTCACAACTCAGCAGCGCAGCAGATTTACAAGCGACCAATGTACCACTTTGGAAAAATTGGAATGTGGTTTGTTTATTATTATCCACGGTATTTATGTGGACGGCTAACATGATGTACATTATCGACATGCCACTCTACGTTGATCTCGTTTTACATCTTCCCGACTCTTTACCCGGTATTTTAATGGGATTGGCTGCTGGTATTGAAATCCCCGTGATGCTCATTGCAGGATTTTTAGTGCCTTATTTGGGCAAACGAAATTTATTTTTTATTGCCATTACAAGTGGATTCATTTTTTATATTGGTATGATTTTTTGTACTGGCAAAGTTGCTTTATTGGCGCTACAGTTGTTTAACGCAGTATTTATAGGAATTGTAGCAAATATTGGCATTATCTACTTTCAGGATCTGTTGCCAACCAGAATGGGTGTTGCCTCAACACTCTTTAATAATGGGATTATTTTTAGCGTTATACTGGCAGGTATGTTGCAGGGGTTTGTTTCTCAAGCCTATGGGCATGAAGTTATCTATTGGATAGCGCTAGTGATGGTTGCAATATCATTACTGTTTTGTGCACTGGTTAAAAATGAAAAAACTAAAGATAGTTAATCACTAACCGATTAACCTTTACTCATTCGTCTTCCAAAATATTGGAAGACGACTTCACAATCAACCATTATCACTCAAATTTAGCTAACAACTTTTCATAGAAAACATAATCTGTTCTTTCATAACCAAGCGGTGTAATAGCGATAAAATGATTATTAGCAGCATCTAACTCTTTATTATCATCATCAAAAACCTGCTGATTACGCTTGGCTCTAAACCAATAATAATCATGACCTTCAGGATCTTGAGTCGGTGCCACCACAAAACGACTTACATCACATTCACCTTGCTTAGTAATTTTTAATCCTCTAATTTGGTGAGGATCGCAAGCAGGAAAATTAACATTAAAACAGACCTTTTTCGGGATAGATAACGACAACAGTTTACGAATGACCGATTCAGCATGATGCGTAGCACAATCCCAGACCGTTGGTTGGTGATCTTCAGTAGAGTATTGGCTTAAGGCTATTGATGGTATGCCTAAAACTGTTGCCATCATAGCACCGCCAACGGTACCAGATAAAACTGTTTCAAATCCCACATTCGAACCGTTATTAATACCTGATAACACCAAATCGGGTAAATTATTGACCAATAAATGTTTAATAGCAAATAACGAACAATCAGCAGGGGTACCATAAACCGCGTATTCTCGTTCATTACGCTGTGCCACTCGAAATGGTGTTTTTAAACTGACTGAACAAGATACGCCACTTTGATCAATCGCGGGTGCGACTACCCAAACTTCATGAGCAATTTTATTCGCCACATCCTTTAAAATTTTAATGCCTGATGCATCAATACCATCATCATTAATTAACAAAACGCGTTTTATTACTTTATGAAACATTTTTTATTTCCTTATTCGGCAAAAGTATTACATTGATTGATATCACCACTATCGAAACCTCGTTTAAACCAAGTATAACGTTGCTTGGAGCTTCCATGTGTAAAACTGTCTGGTACAACATACCCCTTACTTTGACGTTGTAAGCGATCATCACCAATAGCTTCAGCAGTTTTTAAAGCTTGTTCAATATCACCAACGTCCAAAATATTTTTTTGTTGCATTGCGTGCCCCCACAATCCGGCAAAGCAATCGGCCTGTAGCTCTAATTTAACCGATAAATGATTAACAAAAACTTCAGATTGCCCCTGTTTTAATTGTTCGATTTTATTGAATACGCCGAGCAAATTTTGCACATGATGACCAATTTCATGTGCTATGACATAACCTTGTGCAAAGTCACCACCACCACCAAGTTGCCGTTTCATCTCTTGGTAAAATGAAATATCTAAATACACGGTTTTATCAACACTACAATAAAATGGTCCCATAAACGTTTGACCAACGCCACACGATGTGCTTGTTGAACCTGTATATAAGACTAATTTGGGAGGGGTATATGTTCTACCTAAACGATTAAACGCTTGTTGCCAGTAATCTTCAGTACTTGCTAAAATGACGGATGTAAATTTAGCCGCATCCTCATCATTAATTGAATATTCATTTGAGTTTAGTGAGGAATTATCCGTTTCAATTAGATCTGAATTAAGTAATCCAGTCAAATCAACACCATAATAACCAGCGACTAGTACCACAATAAATAAAACAACTCGACCTTTGCCACTCATTGGGATCCGAATTCCTGAATTGCTTCCATATTGTGAGCGGCGATCTTCAATATTATCACTCTCTCTTTGATCTCTCCAACGCATAGGAAATACCTCATCAGTTTTCGTAAAATTATTTTAAAGGATAAAAGGAAAGGTTACTAGATTAAGTTAATTGATATTAAATCTGTTAACTTAATAATTAAGGTGGTATGTAACTAATGATAGAGATAATGAACCAATTAAAAGTAAATCTATCTTATTAATTATCTAAAAATCAACTTTTACCAAATAGTGTTGAAGGTGCGAATTAAGTTAAATTCACACTATCATTTTATTCCTTTGCATTCGAGGGCTTAACCTTGATAACGCTTTTCAAACTCTTGCAACGTTTCGGATATCAGTTTGATGTCACAATGCAGTTTGGATTGCAGGTGGATCAATAGCGTCCATAAGGCTTGATTGCGGGCTTCACGGCGTTGGTAAGCACCGTTTTGAGTTTGATTATCGGTTGGTTGGGGGTCAGCTCTGAACTCTTTTTTTTCTTTGATCGATAATTTTTTTAAATGACTCAATTGTGCCAGTTTTGCCAGTAACTCAACAGGCAAATTATGTTGCCGTAACTCAAGTTCAGTAATTTGCTCAAGCGGTAACGCATTGAAAAGAAAGTTAAAGTCGTTTTGATTGACATCGGCAATTATTTTGCCATCTTGTTTAAAATAGAAAAACACAATACCTGAATTTGCATAAAATCTAATGTCACAATTTTGTTGAGCTTGTAGTGCAAATAATAATTGTAACAGGGCATGATTACGTTCATCGCACTGTTGTTGTTTGATTGCTCTTTCTTTTTCTGGCAAGTCTGCAAGTTGATAGTCACTTACCCCGCATTCTTTAAAAAAAATAGATTGCAAATTGGGTAGATCCATTAATTTATTCAGTACCGGCAAAGATAAATTTTCAGTGGATAACTCTAATTTTTTAATCGACTGAAAATCAGCATGGTGCATAAAATAATTAAAATCATGATCACTTAAAACGTACAGCGAAATCTCCTCCGCCAAGGGATAATCAGCCAGCAATCCACTTAAACTGTTGGCGGGTAACGGGATATCATCACGCGAAATCAACTTATCTAAGCACGCCATATCGTTAGCACTTAAAAGGCACGACTTAATTTGATTCTGGTCATTGATTTCGAGTGTAAAACGCGTCAGTGAATTCGCATTTTTTTTTCGGCAGTTTATATTCATAAGCTGCTTATAATTCCATTCGAATTTACATTGATTGTCATCATATATGGTTTCATAACGACGTATTAATCCCGACCCATCGGCATACCAACTTATCATCTCTACAACATAACCATCGTTCCATAATAACTCTGAACTGACAAAACCATTACGATATCCATTGGTGATACCGGTAAAAAGTTTTCCTTGGTAATAGACAGGGTTTTCAAAATCATGCTCATCATCAATCACACTATAATCAATTTTTATTTCATAATGTTGTTTAAAAAACCCAAAATCCTGCTCAGCGGTAATTTTGCCTTCGGTAATTTGATAGACTTTAAACAGTTTTTGTTGCCGGTGGTCATAAGCCAAACCGGTAAATAGGACATCATTTAAAAAATAAATACCCTGAATGATTTGTAAATGACTTAATTCCACCCGTACAGGTTGGTTAACGACTTTTATCGTGTTTGTTGTGTTCATTTTATTCCTTTGCATTCGAGGGTTTAACCTTGATAACGCTTTTCAAACTCTTGCAACGTTTCGGATATCAGTTTGATATCACAATGCAGTTTGGATTGCAGGTGGATTAATAGCGTCCATAAGGCTTGATTGCGGGTTTCACGGCGTTGGTAAGCACCGTTTTGAGTTTGATTATCGGTTGGTTGGGGGTCAGCTCTGAACTCTTTTTTTTCTTTGATCGATAATTTTTTTAAATGACTCAATTGTGCCAGTTTTGCCAGTAACTCAACAGGCAAATTATGTTGCCGTAACTCAAGTTCAGTAATTTGCTCAAGCGGTAACGCATTGAAAAGAAAGTTAAAGTCGTTTTGATTGACATCGGCAATTATTTCGCTATTCTGTTTGGAATAGAAAAACAGCAGACCTGATCTTGAATTAAGCTGGATATCACAATTTTGTTGAGCTTGTAGTGCAAATAATAATTGTAACAGGGCATGATTACGCTCATCGCACTGTTGTTGTTTGATTGCTCTTTCTTTTTCTGGCAAGTCTGCAAGTTGATAGTCACTTACCCCATTTTCTTTAAAAAAAATAGATTGCAAATTGGGTAGATCCATTAATTTGTTCAGTACCGGCAAAGATAAATTTTGAGTGGATAACTCTAATTTTTTAATCGACTGAAAATCAGCATGGTGCATAAAATAATTAAAATCATGATCACTTAAAACGTACAGCGAAATCTCCTCCGCTAAGGGATAATCAGCCAGCAATCCACTTAAACTGTTGGCGGGTAACGGGATATCATCACGCGAAATCAACTTATCTAAGCACGCCATATCGTTAGCACTTAAAAGGCACGACTTAATTTGGTTCTGGTCATTGATTTCGAGCGTAAAACGCGTCAGTGAATTCGCATTTTTTTTTCGGCAGTTTATATTCATAAGCTGCTTATAATTCCATTCGAATTTACATTGATTGTCATCATATTTGGTTTTATAGTGACGTATTAATCCCGACCCATCGGTATACCAACTCATCATCTCTACAACATAACCATCGTTCCATAATAACTCTGAACTGACAAAACCATTACGATATTCATTGGTGATACCGGTAAAAAGTTTTCCTTGGTAATAGATTGGGTTTTCAAAATCATGCTCATCATCAATCACATCATAATCAATTTTTATTTCATAATGTTGTTTAAAAAACCCAAAATCCTGCTCAGCGGTAATTTTGCCTTCGGTGATTTGATAGACTTTAAACAACTTTTGTTGCCGGTGGTCATAAGCCAAACCGGTAAATAGGACATCATTTAAAAAATAAACACCCTGAATGATTTGTAAATGACTTAATTCCACCCGTACAGGTTGGTTAACGACTTTTATCGTGTTTGTTGTGTTCATTTTATTCTCCTTTTCGTCCTGTATGAATGTTAATTCGGGGATCTAATATACCACTACAATTAGCACAGGCTACAAATTCACTTAAAAAATCCTCTTTGCTCGGTCGATTGGTTTTAAGGGTGTAGACATCAATATCTTTTAAATATTCTTCTGGATCTAACCGTTGTGCGCGCAGCTGTTTTAATACATCATCCACCGCTACCACTTCAGCATGGGCACCGGGCATACCATTAAAGTTTTGTAAACGGTCATTATGTTTAACGATATAGCTTCTTATCCACCCTTCAGTTAATTTATCCATTTCACTAGGGTAATATCCATTTAGTGCTGCGATGTATCTGTCTATATCAGTCACTTTAATTGGTGCTGAGCCGTTTGTAAATTCCCCATCTTCAATCACCACTCCTATTTTTTTCGCGGCGTTTAAATCAAACGGTAAATTACCGAACTCGGTTGTATTATGAAATGTGATCCCCTTAATTTCACACGTTGCTCGCGAAATTGCTTTTAAGTCCCTCCAATCAGAACTACTTAAATTCCTTGCCCGAGCCATTGCTTGAAACGCCGCAATATTATTCAGGTGTCTTTCTTCTTTGACCATTGTATTAGCAATGGTTTTATGTACTTGCTCATTGCTATTTCTGGCTATAATTTGTGATGAAGAATGGAGAAGTGATTGTTCTGTTGCTTCAAAACCATTGTTGAAGTTAACGTGTAGATTGAGTTCATATTTAAAAAAAATTTCAGGTTGATATTGTTGCGTTAAAAAGCGTAAATAATTTGGATGGGGGAATAAGATATTTTGTGCAATCGTTGTTGATGAATGGGTGTAATCATTTGGCGCCGGTAATAATTTAAACTCTTGCAATTGCTGGACAGCAACACTTGATTTAGGATAGGTGGCTGATTCGTTTTGGGTTCGATGTGTCGTTATTGCAATTGGTTCTTTGGCTATTACGTTGCCATTTTCGATAAGGAAGGTTTTCGGGTCGTTTAAGAAATTATCGATCTCTTCTCTGGTCATTTGTCGAAGTAAAGAAGCGTCTTCCTTTATAAAATGAAAATTGGCTCTGGTCCCTTTGACATTGATGTAAGTTAACGCGCCAGTGGTGACCCCAGCCGCGAATAAACGAAGAACTCGAGACAGTTTTTCATCAGCTGGAAGGGTTTTATCGTCTAATGTAGAATAAATTGCGGAAGCAACATCGGTAGAAACCATGATAGCCTGCGTACTATCAGCTGCAACTTGACCAATTAACATGGCTTTAACGGTATTGGCTTTAGCCACATTCCCAGCTTGCTGAGATAAAAAGGACAAAGGTCCCCATTTTGTAAACGCCGCCGTTGAACCTAACCCCAATAAATTGGCCACAATGCTTAGGGAATCTAAGCCATCTTCTTTCCAGTTATTGAAACCTGTATCATAACGCTGAGCGATATTTATGGTCGAAGCTGTAATGCCTGCTATTGATGAAGCCGCCAGCCCCCATAGTGCCGCAGTGCCTAATTGTCCGCCTGGTACAAACAATAATATTGCCCCCGCAACGATTGCACCACACATTGCCACCCAAGACAGTGCATTGGAAATGCTATCAAGCCAGGTTGTGCCATCGGTAGTGAATTGATATTCTTCAGAGTAATAGTGATCGTATATACTCCATTGGAGTAGTCCTTCAGCATCATATTTAGGGATTTCTAAAGTAGGGTGGTTAGAACGGAGATAACGGCATTTTAAGGTCCCTTCAGGATAGCGGTTATTGCGTTGCCACTGTTTTAAAGCATTAAGCACCGCTGCTTGTTCATTATCGCCTTTACCAATAAATACGCCGCACCATCCTTGTTGGACAGGACTGGTCCAATCTAATAGATAAGCACTGTCATCTTGATAAAAATAACAGACTTGTAACAGGATTGAGTTGCTATCAGGGTATTGATATGAGTAGTGTCTGGCACTAACGATATTGAAATTATCTTTATGACTATCGGGTATTTTTTTTAGCAAATATTCTAATTTGTCACGGTAAGTGTCCATATTGGTCATACGTTCTTGATATTTGCTGTTTTCTTCTTGATTTAGCTGGCTTTTTGATTCAAGGGATCGAATTAATGCAATTTGTTTTTTTAAGTTATGGAACACACTGAATGGATTTTCTGTTTCATCAAATGAACCCGTGTCATAACTTAAGCATTCTTCATGACTTATCACATTTTGTACGTAAAGAAAAGTTTTCGGATTTTTATCACCTAAACTCTTTTTTACCGTACACACTACAGTATGTGTACCTTGATAAATCCATTCAGTCCCCAACCATTCTGAGGTTTTAGGTCCATAAATAATGTGTTGTTTTTCTTTATCTTCATCGCTGTGATTTACACAGTGCCATTGCACAATTAAATGTTCGACCTCTGTCGCTTTCGGATTAAACTTCTTTAAAAAAAAAGATATTTTTCTATTGGGTGTGACAAACCTTAAGGCTGGTTTGGCAACAATAACATAATCTTCAGTATCCATTGTTTTAAATCCTAATATTTTTTATTATTATTTTTTTGATTCGCTTTGCGTATAAGAAAATGAATTAAATCTTTCTGTTGGTTATAAGGTCCAATTGATTTTTTAATATTTTCTACTGGATCGTTGTGATAGATCTGTTTATAGACTTTAATCGTTTTTGCGACGATTTCTTCGGCATAGCTTAAGTAGTTAATGATTTTCCCCGCATTGCCAATTTCGATTGCTTTATGTAACCGCTGGGCATTGGCTTTGGCTAATATATCGTCTACATCCGGATACGAACAGGCATATTCCATGCCTATAGGGACGTTTTTTAAAACGGCTTTTCCTTCGCGATCCAATTTTCCTTGTCGTAATTCGCCATTTTTAAAGCGTACCACATATTTGGTCATTGGAATTGGGTAACCATCTTCAGTTTCAAGCATCAGTGTGATGCCTTCTTGCCTATCTTGTGCAGTATATAAAGCAGGAACATCGATTGGATCATAATTTAACGTCGCCGGTCCCATTTTTTGCAGAGCATTGCTTTTTATATACACATTATCCGCTGTGCCCAGCTCAATGCCCTCACGGCTGATTT
>NZ_JAFNMX010000014.1:0-60027 GCF_026537015.1 Gilliamella sp. B2887
AAAAGAATATAAAATACCCTGTTTCGTGTATTTTGCAACCTTTTTTTGAAAAATACTTTAATTTTAATTTAAGAAGATAACTTACCCAGATCATTAATAAATCAATAAAATATCTTTGAGATTTGTTGCTTAAGCATTATTAAAGAAAACGAGAAATCGCATTGTACTTTCGCCGATTGTTTTGGAATAGTTTGTACGGAATGTTAATCAAGTTTTAATTGCCAAAATTATGGTTACTGAAGCATACCCTTTTCCTCAAACTTTTTGACAAAATCACGAACGGCAAAATAAAAAATGGGTTTTAACCTATCAATAAGATAAACCAAATAAATGGAATTTTCGTGTGGTTAAAAGATGAAGTTTATGATGCGTTAGAAATCGGATTTTATGAACACATGAAAAAGTAATTTGTAAAAAATATTCAGGAGTGTATGCCGTTTCGTTTTCTTTTTTCACTAAATAGGTGTTATCAAATGAACGCGCCTTTAATATGCAATGCACTGAATCATTGGCTGTTTTGTCTAAAATAAAATTTAATCCAATAAGTTAAGAATAAAAAAGCCGTCAGCGTTAACTGACGGCAATTCCTCAAAAGGAAAGTTTATTTTCTTATAGCTTTTGCATTAGGTAGATCGGTAATGGAACCTTCAAAAATTTCAGAAGCTAAACCGATTGATTCATGCAATGTTGGGTGAGCATGTATGGTTAAGGCAATATCTTCTGCATCACAGCCCATTTCAACGGCTAAAGTGATTTCGCCAAGTAATTCACCACCATTTGCTCCCACTACGGCACCACCAAGTAAGCGATTATCGGCTTTATTAAAAATCAACTTAGTCATACCTTCTGAACAATCAGATGCGATAGCTCGTCCAGATGCTGACCATGGGAAAATCGAAACTTCGTAATCGATGCCTTTTTCTTTTGCCTCTTTTTCAGTTAAACCAACCCAAGCCACTTCAGGTTCAGTATAGGCGATGGAAGGAATCGTTTTAGGATCAAAGAAGTGTTTTTTACCCGCAACCACTTCTGCTGCAACATGCCCTTCATGTACACCTTTGTGAGCCAACATTGGTTGACCAACAATATCACCAATTGCATAAATATGAGGAACATTGGTACGCATTTGCTTATCAACTTCGATGAAACCTCGATCGGTAACATTTACGCCAGCTTTTTCAGCACTAATGAGTTTACCATTAGGAGTGCGACCAATTGCCACTAATACCGCATCATAAGTATGAGTTTCAACGGTTCCGTCTTTCTTTTCCATAGTGACATAAATTGCATCGTGTTTTGCTTCAACTGTTGTCACTTTCGTTTCAAGCCTTAACGTGAATTTATTTTGAATCTGCTTAGTAAAGACTTTAACCACATCTTTATCGGCAGCCGGGATCACTTGATCCAACATTTCAACCACATCCACTTCTGAACCTAAAGCATGATATACCGTACCCATTTCAAGACCGATAATTCCCCCTCCCATTAATAATAATTTTTTAGGGATGGTTGTTAATGCCAATGCATCAGTTGAATCCCAAATACGAGGATCGTCATGAGGAATAAAAGGTAATTGAATAGGGCGGGAACCTGCGGCGATAATGGCATTATCAAAAGTAATTTTAGTAATACCCTTGGCTGAGGTGACATCCATAGTATGACTACCAGTAAACTGAGCATCACCTTGAATCACGTTTACTTTACGCATTTTTGCCATGCCAGCAAGACCGTTAGTCAGTTGATTAACGACTTTTTCTTTCCAAGCTCGCACTTTATCTAATTCGAGTTTTGGTGTACCAAAATGAATACCGTGAGCGGTCAATGATTTGGCTTCATCCATAACTTTTGCGACATGCAATAATGCTTTAGAAGGAATACACCCTACATTCAGACATACACCGCCTAAGGTTGAATAACGTTCAACTAAGGTGACTTCCAGCCCAAGATCGGCCGCTCGAAAGGCAGCGGAGTAACCCGCTGGACCTGCACCTAATACGACAAGCTGTGTTTTAACTTCTTGACTCATAATCTATGTTCCTCCCACTACATCACTAAACGACGTAAGTCGGATAAGACGTTAACAATATGACTTAGGAAGCGTGCACCATCTGCACCATCGATCACGCGGTGATCAAAAGATAATGATAATGGCAACATTAAGCGAGGCGTAAACTCTTTGCCGTTCCAAATTGGTTTCATGCTAGAACGAGAAACACCTAAAATGCCTACTTCAGGCGCGTTCACAATTGGCGTAAATGAAGTAGTACCAATTCCTCCTAAGCTAGAAATGGTAAAGCAACCGCCTTGCATATCACTACCGGTTAATTTGCCATCGCGTGCTTTTTTGGAAATTTCTGCAAGTTCACGAGAAAGCTCAACAATACCTTTTTTATCCACATCTTTAAATACTGGCACAACAAGACCATTTGGTGTATCAACCGCTACGCCAATATTAATGTATTTTTTGATAATTAGTGTTTGTGCGTCTTCAGATAGCGAGCTGTTAAAACGTGGGTACGCTGTTAATGCGCTGGCTACCGCTTTCATGATAAAGACCAGTGGTGTGATTTTAAGATCGAGTTTTTTCTTCTCTGCTTCGGCATTTTGTTGTTTACGGAATACTTCAAGATCGGTAATGTCTGACTCATCAAACTCGGTTACATGAGGGATCATTACCCAGTTACGATGTAAATTAGCTCCCGATACTTTTTGAATTTTGGTCAATGGTAAGCTTTCTATTTCACCAAATTTGCTAAAATCAACTTTTGGCCAAGGTAATAAGCCAGGTAAAGCACCACCCGCAACGCCACTTTCCACTTGTTTAACCGCATTTTTAACATACGTTTGAATGTCTTGACGTAAAATACGATTTTTTGGTCCTGTCGGTGTGACTTTAGCTAAATTAACACCAAATTCACGCGCTAAGCGACGTACTGACGGTGTGGCATGCGCATAGGCATCGTTTTCAACAAAATCATTGCCAGAGGTAGAGGGTACTGATGCTGGTGCAGTGGTTGGCGCAGTCGGCGATACCGAAACCGCAGTTGTTGATGCAGATGGACTTGAAGTAGGTATTGTCGCAGGTGCTGTACTAATAGCCGCAGGTGAAGTTGCTGTGGTTGTTTCAAATTCCATAATTTTGGAACCTGTTTTAACTTTATCACCCACTTTAATGATAATATTTTTAACTACCCCTGCAACAGGTGCAGGAATTTCCATTGAGGCTTTATCACCCTCAACGGTGATAATATTGTCATCAATTGCAACAGTATCACCTACTTTGACTGAAATTTCGGTAACTTCGACCTCATCACCCCCAATGTCAGGAACATTGACATCAACAATTTGACTAACAGATGAAGTCGTCGGCGTGGCTTCAACTTTTGGTGCTGCGGTTTGCGGAGCTGGTGCAGCGGCGCCGCCCTCTTCATCAAAGACCATGATGTCCACACCAGTTTTAACTTTATCACCCACTTTTACAATGATCGATTTAACAATCCCAGCTTGTGGAGCGGGAATTTCCATTGAGGCTTTATCACCTTCAACAGTCATGATGTTATCATCAATAGAGACCTTATCACCCACTTTTACTAAAATTTCGGTAACTTCAACTTCATCATTACCGATATCAGGCAATTTAATTTCAATACTCATTCTTGTTACCTCTTATGCAATACGTGGGTTGAGTTTATCGGCATTGATCTCGAACTTTTTGATCGCGTCTTCAACAACACTGGCTTCAATATCACCACGTTTAGCAAGTTCACCCAATGCAGCAATGACAACATAAGAAGCATCAACTTCAAAATGATGACGTAAATTTTCACGGCTATCACTGCGTCCAAAACCATCCGTTCCTAATACACGATAATTTTCAGCTGGTACAAAACCACGAACCTGTTCTGCAAACAGTTTCATATAATCGGTTGAAACAACGGCTGGATTATTATTCATCACTTGTGCCACATAAGGTACTTTTGGCGTTTCACTTGGATGCAACATGTTGTAGCGTTCACAATCTTGACCATCACGAGCAAGTTCAGTGAATGACGTTACACTGTAGATATCCGAACCAATGCCATACTCTTTTGCTAATATCTCCGCCGCATCACGAACATGACGTAAAATAGAGCCTGAACCCAATAATTGAACGGTTGATTTCCCTTTTTGACCTTGAACGGTATCCAATTTATAGATACCACGACGGATACCCTCTTCCGCACCTTCAGGCATTGCAGGTTGTGCATAGTTTTCATTTAGTGTCGTAATATAGTAATAAACGTTTTCTTGTTCACCGTACATACGACGTAAACCATCTTGCATAATAACAGCAACTTCATAAGCATAAGCCGGATCGTAAGATATGCAGTTTGGAATTGTTAAAGCTTGAATATGGCTATGACCATCCTGATGTTGTAACCCTTCACCATTTAAGGTTGTACGGCCAGAAGTACCACCAATCATAAAGCCACGCGCTTGCTGATCACCTGCTGCCCACATCAAATCACCAATACGTTGGAAACCAAACATTGAGTAGTAGATGTAAAATGGAATCATTGGATAATCATTAGTACTGTAAGATGTTGCTGCCGCAATCCATGATGCAGTAGCACCACATTCATTAATCCCTTCTTGTAGGATTTGTCCTTTTTCATCTTCACGATAATAAGCCACTTGTTCTCTATCTTGTGGCGTATATTGTTGACCATGCGGATTATAAATACCGATTTGGCGGAATAGACCTTCCATACCAAACGTACGAGCTTCATCAGCTAAAATTGGTACCAGACGTGGCGCCAATTCTTTATCTTTTAACATGATATTAAGCGCTCGTACAAAAGCAATGGTGGTTGAAATTTCTTTAGTTTGTGCCTCAAGTAATGGAGCAAACTCCGTTAATGAAGGAATTGAGACAGTACCTGAAAAATGAGTTAATCTTGACGGAACATAACCATGTAAAGCGTTACGGCGTTCATGAATATATTTGTATTCAGGTGTATGTTCTTCAAATTTAATATAAGGTAATTTTTCTAATGCATCATCGGTAACTGGAATATTGAAGAAATCACGTACATGACGCACACCATCCATATTCATTTTTTTCACTTGATGAGCAATATTTTTCGCTTCTGCAGCTTCACCCATACCATAACCTTTAATAGTATGCGCTAAAATAACTGTCGGTCGATCTTTGGTTTCTTTTGCACGCATGAAAGCAGCAAACATTTTGGATGGGTCTTGACCACCACGATTAAGTCTGAAAATTTCTTCATCAGACATATCTTTTACTAATTCTGCTGTTTCAGGGTATTTACCAAAGAAATGCTCACGTACATAAGCACCATCTTTTGATTTCAGGGTTTGGTAATCACCATCCAGCGTTTCGTTCATTAATCTTACTAACTTACCAGATTTATCTTTTTGGAGAAGTTTATCCCAACGATCGCCCCAAATAACTTTGATAACATTCCAACCTGCACCAGCAAAAACACCTTCTAATTCATTGATGATTTTACCATTACCTGTCACTGGGCCATCTAAACGTTGTAAGTTACAGTTGATAACAAAAACTAAGTTATCGAGTTTTTCACGAGTGGCAACGGTAATCGCACCTTTAGATTCAGGTTCATCCATTTCACCATCACCTAAGAAAGCATAAACAGTTTGTTCTGTTGTATCTTTTAAACCGCGGTGATTTAAATATTTTAAGAATCGTGCTTGATAAATAGCACTAACTGGTCCTAATCCCATTGAAACTGTCGGGAATTGCCAAAATTCAGGGAGTAATTTAGGATGCGGATAAGATGGAAGACCTTTGCCATGTACTTCTTGGCGGAAATTATCAAGTTGTTCTTCAGTCAAACGACCTTCGATAAATGCTCTTGAATAGATACCTGGGGAAATATGACCTTGGAAATAAACTAAATCACCACCGTCCTTATCATTTCGAGCTCTAAAAAAGTGGTTAAAACAGACTTCATAAAAAGTTGCTGCGGATTGGAATGATGCCATATGACCACCAAGCTCTAAATCCTTTTTAGATGCTCTTAACACCATCATAATTGCATTCCAACGTACGATGGAACGGATACGTCTTTCTATTTCCCAATCGCCCGGATACGCTGGCTGTTCTTCTACTGGAATGGTATTAATATAATTACTTGTTGAAGAACCAAAAAGTAAAGGAACCCCTCCTTCTTTTGCCTTATTGACGATTTGTTCAATAATGTACTGAGCGCGTTCGATTCCTTCTTCACGGATGATTGAATCAAGACTCTTGAGCCAATCTTGCGTTTCAACAGGATCGATATCATTCATTTGCATGTCCGACATATAAAAACCTCTTTTTTTGTTATAAAAATGCAGGATTTGCCATCCTTAGCTACAGTCAAAACTATAACTAACTTTACAAGCTTCAACTCTGCATTACGGAGCTTCATGAACATAAGTCTGCCATTTTCCAAAAAAAAGTAAAGCAGACAATTGGTTAGAAAGGAATGTTAATTCCTATCAAATTAATCAACTATTTCAATTAATATGTAAAAAAAAAGTTAATTATATGATATAAATCAAATTTAAGAAACATAGAATTGCAAGAAATACTATGCTTGGTTATACCGTGTTTGCCTATGTGTTGTCAAGCTATAGTAAAATCTGATATATAGAAGTTAATTTACTAAAATTAAAATTTGCTTAGAGCGAAAAATATTATGATGATTAACAATATTATAATTAGAGAGTTAGATACTCAACCCTACATGCAAACCTACCAAGCCATGCATGACTTTACGCTCAATCGCAATGAACAAACGCCTGATGAAATATGGCTAGTTGAACACTATCCCATTTTTACTCAAGGCAAAGTTGGCAAACCAGAACATTTATTGCATCAATCTGACATTCCGGTTGTAGCAACCGATCGTGGTGGACAAATTACCTATCATGCACCAGGTCAGCAAATTATGTATATCTTATTTGATTTAAAACGTCGTAAAATAGGTATTCGTGATATTGTTCACTGTTTAGAAAAATCCGTCATTCAAACTTTGGCACATTATGCTATTATGTCTTATGCCAAAGCGGAGGCTCCGGGGGTGTATATTAATCATAAAAAGATCTGCTCTTTAGGATTACATATCAAACGAGGATGCACTTTGCATGGGCTTGCATTAAATATCGATATGGATTTGGCACCATTTAAAAACATCAATCCTTGTGGTTACGCTGGATTGCAGATGACGCAATTAAAAGAATTTGTCCCACAAATTAATCGTTCTGAATTAAAACACCTGTTAACCAATAATTTTATCAATCTGTTAACAAACTAATCTAATAAGATATCTATTATGCAAAATAATGAAACTATAGTCAGAAGTTCAAAATATCGAGATGCGGATAAAACACGACTTATTCCGACCGTTACCTTAGAAGATGCGGCACCATTAAAAAAACCTGAATGGATGAAAATTAAAATACCTGTTCATTCCACTAATATCACTCATATTAAAAGTACCATGCGCAAACATGGCTTACATTCTGTGTGTGAAGAAGCGTCTTGCCCTAATCTCGCGGAATGTTTCAATCATGGTACAGCCACTTTTATGATTTTAGGGGATATCTGTACGCGTCGATGTCCATTTTGTGATGTTGCCCACGGGCGCCCATTACCACCCGATCGAGAAGAACCGAGTAAACTCGCTCAAACCATTAAAGAGATGAAATTGCGTTATGTAGTGATCACCTCAGTAGATCGTGACGATTTAAAAGATGGCGGAGCAAGCCATTTTGCCGATTGTACACGGGAAATTCGTGCATTTAGCCCCACTATTAAAGTTGAAACGCTTACACCCGATTTTCGCGGTTGTATCGACGAGGCAATTGAAGTATTAAGCGATAATCCACCTGATGTTTTTAATCACAATTTAGAGAACATTCCACGGTTATATAAAGAAATTCGACCTGGTGCCAATTATTTAGGCTCCCTTAAATTACTATCGGCATTCAAAGAAAAGCATCCCGATATTCCGACCAAGTCAGGTTTAATGGTTGGTCTTGGAGAAACGAATGAAGAGTTAATTCAGGTTCTTAAAGATTTACGAAGTCATGGGGTAACCATGTTAACGCTTGGTCAATATTTACAACCAAGTAAGTACCACTTACCAGTTAAGCGTTATGTGTCACCGGAAGAATTTGACGAACTCAAACAGATTGCTTTAAGTATGGGATTTACTCATGCTGCCTGTGGACCATTTGTTCGTTCCTCTTATCATGCCGATTTACAAGCGATGGGAAAAGAAGTGAAATAGGCAAAATTTGGCAATTGATTTTAAAAAAATCATGCTTATATTAGGCTGTCATTTTTCGATGATGATGACCGTTATATCATCTAATTTTATATATCGGTCATCCTAGCAGATTAATACAAAATGTTCTTATTTGAGTTTTTTGAGCAAAATGTGTACTAATTCATTTTTATGATGATAAAATATAATAAATAAATCAAGTAACGTTAGTTATCGACCACCATAAATCGGCGGTTTTCGGTGACAATTTGTAAAAATATTGGCAAACTAATTTTTTCATCTTTTAATAATTTATCCGTCAGATCATAAACTTTGGAACGACCGTATTCATCAATCACTATGGTTTTATCATCATAAAGTGCCGCAATCTTACTTTCACTTCCCGCAACGATCCACGGTTTAGAGGTTTGATTAAATAAATTTTTACCTTGGCTGTATTGCTGTGGTGGCGTTGTGACATTGAATGCATCTTGCATCAATGTCCGCAATATATCGGTTTGTGAAGTAACATGGTGATATTCGATATTTTCTTTATCCGGCCAGGAAATAATTAATGGTACTTTTAGATATTCTCGATTAAAGTTGTTACCATCATTACGTGAAACTGTTTTTTTAACTTTATCAATTTTTAGGTCGTTAGTGCCCGTAATGACAATAATGGTGTCAGCAAATAGATTAGACAATTTTAAATGATCAATTATTGATTTCAAACACTGATCGAGTTTGGTCGCATTGGATTCTAATTCCGATAAGGACATTTTTTTATTTTTGTTACCAACCGAGTATTGAATAATCGAAAACAGTGGCGCATGATTGTCTAACTTACTTTGTTTATCGTACCATGTGATCCAATTATCCGTTGTCTGTTTGTTATTCTTATTTTTTGGATCGGGTAAGGTAAAGTTAGATAATAAAGCATAATGATAAAGCGGCTCAGCAAATCCACTTGTTGAAAATAATCCTAAATTATAGTGCTGTTTATTCACTACATCAAAAAGCGTAGATGTTTTATGACTGGTTAATATGCTGTTGTAATAATTGGGATCCAAACCATAAAATAGTGAAAAATCGTTTAAATAGGCTTGATTACTTGTACCATAATTATTATTGAAGTAAATATTATTTTTAGCAAAGTCACTTAACCACGGCATATTTTCTGTCAGTAAACTATAATTCCAACCATCAATAACTATCATAAGTACATTTTTTTTCGATAATTGTGTATCGTCAAATGTAATACGATCTAAAGGATATTCAATGGTAAGCGCAAACGGATTCCCTTCTTGAGTAATACGATTACGGTAGTCACTTTCATCAATAAAGCCATAACGCTCAAGAAAATGCCGAGCAGTCAGCGGATAAGAAAGAGGCAAACTAGACCGTTGCATGGTTATTGGTCGGTAAAAGTTGGCATCTGCCCAAATATGAATTAGGTGGGAAGAGACAAAACTCAGCATAAACACAATGACAATAGGTTTCGCAAAGCGTTTTCGTTTACTTAAACTGCGTAATTTTTTCCAGCTCCATACTGCAAACAATATTTCTAAAAGCAAAATAAATGGAACAATAATTAGGTTAGTACTTAAAAATGAACCATTTTTCGTTGTTAACAGTTGCCAAATTGATAAATTAAGATGCATTCTAAATTGCGAAAATACTTCAATATCAATTAGAAGTAATGCAATACCTAAGGTAGCAATGATTATGGCTATCATTCGTTGCCAACAAGCCGAACGAATAAAAAAGCTTAAGGGAAAGAGTAAGATTAGATAAGCAATAAACGTTAAAAAACTGAAGTGACCAATTGCACTAATAATGGCATAAAATCGCCCCATAAAAGTACGCGGCCAATCAGCAATAAATAAATATTGACTACCTAAAGCAATTACGACAAAGATATTAAACAAGGTAAACCAATGCCCCCAACTGACAATTTGAGTGGTCTGTTCATCTTTGAAGTGGTTACTTTTAAGTTTGAGCATATTTAATCGTTGGTAATGATGAGATGGTAAGTACCTATTAATTTGTGATATAGTTTACCTGATTTTAAAAAATCTTTCTGTAATTTTTTTATTCGTTAGCATAAAGATTTAGGTAATTTGTTGGCGTTATAATCGATACTTGTTATAATTCTCGGATCGATTTAGCTAACAATAAAGATTATAATTTTGGCAATTACACAACTCAAATCACAACAGATCCAACCCGATTTAGCAAAAATTTATGCACTGAGTACACAAGGAGATACAACCCGATCCGTATCTGATAGAACAGGTCATTTACTTAAATGGCAACCTCGCATTGCTTCGGCTTTATCATTATTATGCCCGCATAAAAGAGCAAATTACAGTCCACGATTTATGCTATTAAAAGCACCAGAAAGTGAGCTTTTATTTTCTTTATTAGCGAAAGCAGTTAAATCTGATTTATCAACATCAGAATTAGGTTATAGCTATTTTTTCAATGAAAATAAAATTACGCTGAGCAAAGCGAAAAGCAGACAAGATAATTTTGCCGTTCAAGACAGTTGTTTAGCTGTTTCGGCTGTTGATTTTGAAAAGCTATTTGGTTGTGTCAGACAACCTGAAAATGGTCAAATCAAACTACAAGCTGGTTTAGTTCATCAAGTGAATGGTGGCATTTTAATTTTGGGGCTGCGTTCATTACTTAACCAACCAGAGCTTTGGACAAAATTAAAACAAATGGTCATTAAGCAGGAGTTTGAATGGTTTTCGTCTGATGAATCACATCCTCTACCGTTGTCTATACCTTCAATGCCCCTTGATTTACGGGTTATTTTGGTTGGTGATAGATTAAGCTTAGCTGAGTTACAAGATTTTGAACCAGAATTTTATGCAACCTCAATATATACTGAATATGAGAATGAATTACCAATAAAATCATCACAAGACATTAATCAATGGATCGATTATTTGAGATTTATTGCTGACAGCCATCAGCTGCTTAATATCGATAATTCAGCGCTTGGCAAACTTTACAAAGAAGCAACACGCTATACAGGTGATCAATATTATTTACCTCTTTCAGTGGATTGGGTTCATTCTGTTTTGGTAAATGCAACCCATTATGCTCAAGATGATACTATAAACGAATTCGCTATTACTCAAGCAATCGAACAAAAATTCTGGCATGAAGCTTATTTGCAAGAAAGATTACATGATGAAATCTTTACTAATCAAATCATGATTAACACAAAAGATCATGTTGTGGGTCAAATTAACGGTTTATCTGTGATTGAATATCCTGGGTATCCAAAAGCAATTGGAGAGCCAGCACGTTTAAGTTGTCTTATTCATTTGGGTGATGGAGAGTTAATTGATATTGAACGTAAAACGGATTTAGCGGGTAATATCCATTGCAAAGGAATGATGATTATGCAAGCTTTTATCATGTCTGAATTTGCTATTAATCACCAAATTCCTTTTTCTACTTCATTGGTTTTTGAACAATCTTACAATGAAATAGATGGCGATAGTGCATCACTTGCTGGACTTTGTGCAATCATTAGCGCCTTATCGGGTCAGGCAATAGATCAGCAACTGGCAGTAACTGGATCAGTGGATCAGTTTGGTCATGTACAATCCATTGGTGGTGTGAATGAAAAAATTGAAGGTTTTTTTGCTGTTTGTAGACATCAAGGCTTAACTGGACGACAAGGTGTGATTATCCCTGCAACGAATCAACGTCATTTAAGTTTAAATGATGAGGTTATTGAAGCAATTGAACAAAAGCAGTTCTCAATTTGGACAGTTGAGCATATCGCTGATGCACTTTATCTGCTTACAGGAATACCTTATAAAGATAACAGTAGCATCAACTTATATAAACTGATACATGCGCGTATGCAATCAGTATTAATACAAGAAAAAAAACACGATAGTTGGCTGAAAAAATTGCAAAAATATTGCAAAAAACAGTAATACGCAATAAACTTTATCTCAGCATTTCATTGATTAATTGGTTTAAATGAAGTGTATTACTCGCTTTTGGGGTTTTTAAGCATGGCGCTAAATAATTTTATTATATTTGCCACGCATGTAATTACATTTGATAAAAGGTTTTTTTTATGACATTTGAACGTAAATCTTCGTATGATAAAGCAGATCTGATTAAGTCAGGCAACAGTCAACTATTTGGTCATGATGGTCCACCATTACCATCTGATTTAATGTTAATGATGGATCGTGTAATTGAAATGAATGAAGATGGTGGTAATTTTGGTAAAGGTTATGTCGAAGCAGAACTTGATATTAACCCTGATTTATGGTTTTTTAAATGTCATTTCAAAAATGATCCGGTAATGCCTGGTTGTCTTGGTCTTGATGCTATGTGGCAATTAGTCGGGTTTTATTTAGGTTGGATTGGCGGTAAAGGTAAAGGTCGTGCTTTAGGAGTAGGCGAAGTTAAATTTAAAGGACAAATACTTCCAATTAATAAAAAAGTGACTTATAAAATTCATTTTAAACGCGTGATTAATCGTAAATTAATTATGGGGATTGGCGATGGTGAAGTTTTTGTTGATGGTAAGTTAATTTACGAAGCATCAGATTTAAAAGTGGGGCTTTTTAAAGATACAAGTGAATTTTAAGTTAATTTGAATATCTATTCTTATATTTACTTATAATGTAAGAATAGAATACCAAATCTATTTAGTTAGCTTTATAAGTTATTGTCATCATGGTTATGCTTTATTGATGCAATATAATAAAATTTTTTATTATATTGTTGATGTCTTATAACAGATTGAAAGACATTTTCACCATAACGCAAAACGCATTGTCACTTTCAATAAGTCATAACGCTAACTCATCACTCTGCTTATCTGATTTTAATATCTAACCCTGTTAATCCTGTACAATTTATGATTTTCTTAAAACGTTTTATTATTTTTATTCTTTTATCTTTATTTTTAAATAGTTTTGTTTACGCTGATATTAATGGTAAAGTAATCAAAGTTATTGATGGCGATACAGTTGATATATTAACCAATAAGAAACAAAAAATTCGAGTCCGTTTACTTGATATTGATGCACCCGAAAGCAATCAGGCATATGGCAATAAGTCGAAACAATATTTAGCCTCACTTATCGCCGGTAAAAAAGTGTTTGTTAAGTCAAGCAAAAAAGATATGTATAAAAGAACATTAGGCACTATTTTCTTAAATAAAGTAAATATTAATACTAAAATGGTTGAAAGTGGCTATGCTTGGGCTTATCGGTATAAAGGTATGGCCAACAATATACTCATGGTGAACATCGAAGAAAAGGCTAGACAAAGCAAAAAAGGACTATGGAAAGATGAAAAACCAATAGCCCCTTGGGATTTTCGGCGTAATAACAACCGTTAAATTCTTCTAGCAAAATTCTATTTTTCGATCTGTTTAAGTATCGCTAAACCTTGAGCACAAGCTTCAATTTGTTTATCTTCTGGCATAGCAATAATTTCTTGTTTTGCTTTCTCGAGGTTTTGTTTTATTATTTCAATGATTTCTTTATTGAAGGAATTTTCAGGCACATTTTTATAAATGCTTTCTACTTTATCGAAATATACTTTACATGATTCTGTTGTATCTGCTGTTGCAGCAGAACAGCAACTCAACATGACCACAGTTAATGTTAATATTAACTTTTTCATTGTTTTCCTTTATGATCTAATAATTATTAAAATTTTTACTAAAATGATAATTTGTGATTTTTTGCGGAAAAAAAGAGAAGATTTAGACTATAACGCAGATGACTAGTATCTATCTTACCAGTAATGGTTTACTGATAAGATAAGAGATGAAGATTAGATCACAGAAACGTCTGCTGCAGCAGGACCACGTGGGCTATCTTGAATAGAAAATTCTACTTGTTGACCTTCACCTAATGTTTTGAATCCATCACCAGTAATTGCAGAGAAATGTACAAACACATCTTTACTACCATCAGCAGGAGAAATAAAACCAAAACCTTTACTTTCGTTGAACCATTTTACTTGACCAGTAATCTTAGACATAATAATCTTCCTATAAATAAATTAATCTTAACCTATTAAGGCTATACTCATAAAACATAAAACTTAGACTACTTATTAACACTGATAAGAAGAGACTGAAGAAAACCAATACCTGACTTAAAGTAAACTACAACTACATATATCTAAATGTTACAAAATAAATCCGCATGTCATATGCTGGAACCTATTTACTCATAAATAGATAACTAATGCAAGCGATCTTTTAAAATAATTATTCACAATAGCAAAACAAAATAATTTATAAGGTTAAATTAATATTGTAATAGTATAATTTATTTAAGTATATTAGTTTTCAGCCATTGATTGAGATTTTTTTATTGTTGCTTCAACTGCGTCAATAACCGCCGCTCTAAACCCTTTTTGTTCTAATGCATGGACACCTTCAATAGTCGTACCGGCCGGAGAACAGACCATATCTTTAAGCTCACCAGGGTGCTTACCTGTTTCAAGCAACAATTTTGCAGATCCCATAACAGCTTGAGCAGCAAATTTATAGGCTTGTTTTCTGGATAATCCTCCTTTAACTGCGCCATCCGCTAAAGCTTCAATGAACATAAAAACAAACGCTGGAGAAGAACCGCTTGCTCCAATAACTGCATCAATTAAATATTCTGACACAACTTCAGTTTCACCGATACAATTCAATAATTCTTGTACTGTTGTTAACTCTTCATTTGTAACTTCAGTATTAGGAGTAATAGAGCACATAGCAGCATTTACTAGAGCTGGTGTATTTGGCATCACACGAATAATTTTTTGCTCATAACCAATGCTTTTCGCAATCGTTTTAATTGTCACACCAGCCGCTATTGAGACAACAATGGTATTCTTTTTTAATTCTTTTTGAATATCATTGAGAACATCAATAATTACATTAGGTTTTACGGCTACAAAAACAATATCGGATTCTCGAGCTACCTCTCTTGCTGAAGCTAAATTATTTATTCCGTGAGATTTATTTAATTCTTCTCCTTTTTCCGGATGAGTATCATAGATATAAATCTGCGTTCCCGATACAATATTGCTTCCTAAAATACCTTGTAATATAGCATTTCCCATATTACCTAAGCCAATTAAACCAATACGTTGTTCCATTTTTTTATACTCCTATCAATGTCAATAAAATTGATTATAGATTATTTTTTAGCTAAAACTCAAAATTTATCTTTTGCAATCATTCTGGATTGAAGTAGTAATATTACATCATTCAACTTTTAAACTTTATTAAAAACTGTCTGGCATCACTTGCATACCATATTGTTGACCTGTTTGCATAAGGGATAAAATTTGTTTGCTCTTACCTTCATTAATTAAATTACTGATTGCAGGAGTATTAATCAATATTTCAAAAAGGGCTTTACGTTCATTATTATGACATATTAACTTTTGGCTTATGATGGCTTTTAGGCAGTTAGCAAGTTGACTGCGAACAAAATCGCGACAATGATCTTCAAAAACATCAACAATTCGATTAATACTTTGTATCGCTGAGTTAGTATGCAAAGTAGCAAAAACCAAATGACCTGTTTCTGCGGCAGTCAATGCGGCTTGAATTGATGATTTATTGCGTAATTCGCCTAACAAAATGATATCCGGATCTTGTCTTAATAAACTATCAATGGTTTGACCAAAGTCAGCTATTTCACGTTGCTGAATTAATGATTTATCATTTTGATAGATATATTCTATAGGGTCTTCAAGCGTAATAATGTGTTTCGCTATTGTTATATTAATGTATTGAATTAAAGCAGCTAAAGTAGTGGATTTACCACTGCCCGTTGATCCTGTTACAAGAATGATACCTGAATCATTTTTTACAAGCTCACTAAAAATAGCAGGAGCACCAATATCAGATAACGTAGGAATACGATGATTGATCACGCGAAACACGGCTGAAATACCACGGTGCTGATAAAAAATATTCACTCTAAATCGCCCTACTTTAGGCAAGTGATAAGCAAAATCTATTTGCTGATATTGCTTCAGAATTTTTTTTTGTGTTTCATTCATTAAATGAAATAATGCCATTTCAAGAGTATTTGGTATAAGCTTATCAACAACTAAAAACTGTAATTGTCCGTTAATACGAACGTAAGGCGCTTCACCACTTGAAAGGTGCAAATCCGACGCATTTTGCGTTACACTAAGTGCCAACATTGAGTTTAACATTAAATTTTACCTATTAATTATCCTTTGGGAATTAACATGAATACAGTACAAGACAATTTACTTAACATTAAAAATGATATTGAAAGAATTGCTAAAAAGTGCGAAAGAGATCCCAATACAATACAACTTATTGCCGTGAGTAAAACCAAACCTGTTGAGGAAATTATGGAGGCTATTGATGCAGGTCAATTAGTTTTTGGCGAAAATTATGTCCAAGAGGGTATTGAAAAGATTCAGTATTTCAATAAAAACCTGCCAAACAATGAGTTGATATGGCATTTTATAGGTCCATTACAATCGAATAAAAGTAAATTGGTTGCTGAACACTTCGATTGGATGCATACCATCGATCGATTTAAAATAGCACAAAGATTAAATGATCAACGACCCACAAATTTGGCTAAATTGAATGTGTTGATTCAAGTTAATATTAGTCAAGAAGCCAGTAAATCTGGGGTAAAACCTGAAGAGGTTGCTGATTTAGTTAATCAGATTGTCACCTTGCCTAATCTAAATTTACGTGGACTAATGGCAATCCCTGAAATTGAAAATGACTTTAATAAACAAGTTAATGTGTTTTCTAAGATGCAAAAACTTTTACAATCATTACAGAAAGATTATCCATTTTTAGACACATTATCTATGGGTATGAGTGGTGATATGCAGGCAGCCATTATTGCGGGCAGCACCATGGTTCGTATTGGTACGGCTATCTTTGGTGCACGGCAGTATTTATGATATATTGACCGAATATCTTTATTTTGAGGAATTTTAAATGACATCGATTTTCTTTTTGGGGAAAACCGTTTTAACCATTAGTTTATATGTTTTGATTTTAAGATTATGGATGCAACGTGTACGCGTAAATTTCTATAATCCTTTCACCCAATTTATTGTTAAAATAACCCAACCTATTATTGCTCCATTACGTAAGGTGATTCCGTCAATTGGACATGTTGATACAGCTACATGGGTTCTGTTATATCTGCTTGCAGTGCTCAAAATTATTTTTGTTTTATACTTTAACTTAACGAATGCTCCACTATTTACTATTGAATATCTTTTATATGCTGTCGCTGCAATAGTTCATGCTGTAGGGCATCTTTTATTTTGGTTATTACTATTTCGAGCAATTCTCAGTTGGGTAAGCAGAGGACATTCTGGAGCCGATGAGTTACTGACTCAATTAACCGAACCCTTTATAGCTCCGATCCGTCGTATTGTCCCTCCCCTTGGGATGATTGATATTTCCTTTATGATTTTTGTATTTATTTTGATGTTTTTGAATATGCTCGCTTTCGATCTTGTGGGCTACATATGGATTTTACTCTAAATCATCTCAAACGAAAAAAAGGGAGCACCAGCTCCCTTTTTAAAGAATATGATCTTCCCAACAAATCACATCTTTTTCATACACAATTCGGTTTTTAACTGAAATTTTTAATTTATGCATAAGCTTTTTATTTCCCATTATCAGAGGATGCCATTGAGGCAGTTGTCCTGTTTTTGAAAAATAACGATAAGTACAGGTCAACGGCAACCATTCTATAGTGAGAAGATTTTCTCGTGTCAACTTAATGCAATCCGGTTCATAGGCAAAACGATTATGATAATGCCTGCATTGGCAAGTATTAGAATCAAGCAGATTGCAAGCAACATTGGTATATAATATTTGACCTGTATCTTCATCTTGTAATTTGTTTAAGCAACACTGACCACAGCCGTCACAAAGCTGTTCCCACTCATCATCGGTCATTTGTTCTAAAGTTTTGTTTTCCCAAAATGGCTCAATCATACTTTAAAATCATCTTCTTTTAACATTTGTAAGAAAAATCCTTCCGTTTTAATTCTTTCTTCTATTTCCTGTGCAGTACCAACCACAAATTGGCGTTTACCATCGAGTAGTACCTTCATTACAAACACTGGAGAACCAAAAATAGACATTATTTTTTCAGGAATTGCTGAAAAATCCTTTTCATTTTCCATATATAAATAACAATTTTCTTTTTTAGTACTTCGATAAATATAACACCACATCATAGAATGGAACCTTATTCAATTATTTAAGACTATTTTGTAAATAAACACCGGCGCCAAATAGACCAGGATCTTCATGTGTTATCACATAAACTGGGATTTTTTTGACTAAATATGACATACGACCTTTATGTTCAAAAGCTGATCTAAATGGGGATGCTTTAAAAAATTCAATAAAACGCGGTACAATCCCCCCAGCAATATAAACACCACCTTGCGTATTAAGCGTTAAAGCTAAATTACCACCAAAACGCCCCATAAACGTACAAAAATAGGTAAGCGTCTGTAAACAAATTGGGCAACTTTTGTCTAATGCTTTTTTAACAATAACATCGGGGGTGATGTCTTCTTCTGGTTGATGATTAATTTGTAATAAAGCTTGATAAATATTCACAATGCCATTACCTGATAAAAAGCGTTCTGAAGAAACACGACCAAATTTTTTCCGTAGCTGTGCTAAAATTCGATCTTCATCTTCGTTCGTCATGGGCAATTCAGTATGTCCCCCCTCTCCTGACAGACTGATCCAATGTTCATTGACCTTGATTAAATGCGATACGCCAAGTCCCGTACCCGCTCCATAAATTGCGATCGGATAATCTAAATTAGACTCATCACCACCAATTTTGACCAGATCTTGTTTAGATAATTTAGGAATGGATGTCGATACAGCTGTAAAATCATTAATGACTTCAAGTTTAACCAAACCTAATTCTTTAATCAGTTCTGACCGTGAAAATGATAAATTATTGTTTGTCATATTGATAATATCTTCATCCCCTATCGGACAAGCAATGGCGATGCAGGCTGAATCAATTTTGACTGTTTGTGCTTGTAAGTACTCTTTGATTAAATTTAATAAAACATCGTGTTTTGAAATTGGAATTTTAGTAATCGCTGACAGTTCGTTAGTTGCTAAATTATAAAGTGCAAATCTGGCATTGGTTCCACCAATATCAGTAACTAGTGCATGTTGGTTCATGTTATTCCCTTCTGTAAAAATTAATTCATTTCTTTAAAAAAACAAGCATTACATTCATTTATTAAAGAAAGCAAAACTGGCAATATGATTAACTAGTTACATTAAGTTTATTCCTTTAACTGATGATTACCACAATAAACACTTCTGCTAACTAGTCAGCAGATAATTATTTTACTATTATATGTAAATAAGATTTATAGCCACTTTTTAAGTTTAAAATAAATATAAGGTGCAACCCCTGCAAGTAACATCAAGATTAACGAAAATGGATAACCATATTCCCATTTCAATTCTGGCATATTTTCAAAGTTCATACCATAAGCCGATGCCACCACAGTTGGAGGTAGAAATACAACAGACACAACTGAAAATATTTTAATAATTCGACTTTGCTCAATATTGATGAAGCTGGTTGCAGCTTGCATTAAAAAATTTACTTTTTGAAATAATGATTCATTATGTGGAACAAGTGATTCAATATCGCGAATAACTTCACGAGCTTGTTCCAATTGGTCTACTGGCATCTTCGCACGACGCACAAGATAATTGACTGCTCGTTGACTGTCCATTAAACAAAGTCTAACTTTCCATGCAGTATCTTCAAGTTCGGCCAATGATGTAATTGCTTCATCGTAATGTTCTTGAGATGAACGATCCATAATTATCAAACTTAATTCTTCCAGCTCACTATATATGTTTTCAATTTGGTCAGCTAACTGTTCAACTTTAACTTCAAAAAGGTCAAGTAATACTTCGTATGGGTTCCCATCGATCATCCCCTGATAACGTGATCGCATTCGATACAAACGAAAAGCCGGTAAATCACGTTCACGTAAAGTAAAAAGTCGACCATTGTGTACTGTAAATGCAACCGTTGCGTTACCGGCTCGATCTTCTGCATCTTCATAAAAGAAAAATGAGTGAACATGTAAGCCTTCATTGTCTTCAAAAAAACGAGCTGACGCTTCGATGTCGTCTAATTCAATACTCGTTGCTAAGTTTTGTCCTAAATGTGTTAAAACAAAATCGCGATCGGCTTCTTCTGGTTCGATTAAATCAACCCAAGTCGCATTATTTATATCGCTTTCATTAATTTTTACTAATTGTTTGTTTTTTAATCCAAACGCATTAATCATAAGGACTCCTGTAGTAAGGGGAACGTTTTAGAACAATACTTTAACAAATGGTAGGCATTATACTCGTTATGGCTAAAAATTCCTATGTCTAACCCAATCTTTCTACATATTTACAAATTTATAAAATGGGATAAAAATTCCATTAATAAATTAAATTCGCTGATATTACTATTGTCTCATGTTACAATATGCCACTTAAATACTTATGCAATTTTTAGGAGTTTATAATGGCAAACCGAGGAATAAATAAAGTCATTTTAGTTGGTAATTTAGGACAAGATCCCGAAGTCCGTTACATGCCAAATGGAAATGCTGTAGCTAATTTTAGTGTAGCAACCTCAGAATCATGGAGAGATAAACAAACCGGAGAAACCCGTGATCGCACTGAATGGCATCGAGTTGTCGTTTTTGGTAAATTAGCCGAAATTGCAGGTGAATACATTAAAAAAGGCACTCAAGTTTATCTTGAAGGACAATTACAAACTCGAAAATGGCAAGACCAATCAGGACAAGATCGTTACACAACGGAAGTAGTAATTAATCCTATCGGTGGAACTTTACAAATTCTAGGTTCACGTGGAAATAGTAATGATAATTTTGATGATGGTTCTCATAATTGGGGGCAAAGTGCTAATAATATGTCATCGGCACCCGCAGCGTCATCTCGTCAACCCAATCAAAATGTACCAGCACCACAACCTAAAGCACCTGAACCACCAATGGATTTTGATGACGATATTCCATTCTAAAATGACTACCACTGTTAAATTTGGGCGTGAATCTACGCGCCCATATATCATTTTTTAATTATTTCATTTATACTTAGCTGTAATTTCTAATGGATAGAAGATATAGCTATGTTGGAACTGTTACAAACTGTTGGCTTTGGTTTAATTCTCTTTGTCCCATTAACTAATCCATTAACCACCGTTGTACTTTTATTGGGTTTATCTGGCGATATGACCAATGAAGAACGTAATTACCAATCAAAGTTAACTTGTATTTATGTGTTTTTGATTATGGTTGTTTCCTTTTATTGTGGACAACTGGTGATGAATACATTTGGAATATCTATTCCCGGTTTACGTATAGCAGGAGGAATGATTGTTGGTATTATAGGTTTTAGAATGTTGTTTCCTCAACAGCCATCTCATAAGACCCTTGAGGCAGATGCTAAAAAGAGAGAAGTTTCCAATAATATTGCCTTTGTGCCACTAGCTATGCCAAGTACCGCAGGTCCAGGAACTATCGCAATGATCATTAGTATGTCTTCAACAGTTAAAAGCGGAGGCTACGATATTTCAACTTGGGTTGTTTACGCTGCATCGATTCTGGTTCCTTTATCATTATGTATTATACTATGGTTTTGTATGCGTAGTGCTGGTAATATTATGCGATTTATGGGAAAAAGTGGCATTGAAGCCACCTCAAGAATTATGGGATTTTTGTTAGTTTGTGTAGGTACACAATTTATTATTAATGGCATTAAAGAATTAGTAATGAATTTCCCAAATATATAGTTTTTATTATAAAATTCAAAGTTTTGGGATATTTTTAATCATTTCCACTCTCATTAAATAATCATAAAGTGGAACTAACTGTTTAAATCCTTTTGCCAATTTTTTAGGTAATTCTTCATTTAGCACATCTTCAACATGATTGTTTGTTACCATCACAGCTAAATTTTTACGGTTGTACCAGGTCGCGATCTTTTCATCTTGTTCTTTAATTAATGGGCGTTTATAACTTTCACCAACCAATTCAAATGGTTTTTTAACGCAGCGAGTCATATCTAGAAAATTATTCGTATCATTAAGAATTTCTTGTCGAAAAATATCCATTGTCTGTTTTGAAGAACAATAATAACCAAGTCCATATTGATAACTACTTGGGGTTATTTCAAAAAAGTAAGCAGGCGCTTCTTTCCAATCACGATTAGGTCGTTTAAATGTTAGCCATAAACGACTGCGATAAAGGGATTTATCATTAGAAAACCGCGTATCACGATGAATACGCGATATCGTTTTACCAATCGCTGGGCGCGTTTCAAACCATTCATCAATACTAAGCATTTCTGGTGTGAGTTGTTCGACCAGTAAGCGAAAAGGTTTAATTAAATCGTTGTCATAAATAGCACGGTGCTCTTCAAACCACGGTTTACTATTGTTGATCCAAGCATCTTGTAGAAAATTGAGCCCTGCTTGCGTAAAACCAGTAAAGTTTGCCATTGCTTACTCCTTAAATAATGTTCTTACTTTTTCTAAATCTTCTTGAGTATCTACACCAATTGCAGGAGATTGTTTGGCAACTGCCACATGAATTTTTTCACCATACCAAAGCACCCGCAATTGTTCTAACATTTCAATTTGCTCAAGGGAT
The DNA here is from genome assembly GCF_026537015.1 of Gilliamella sp. B2887. NCBI lineage: Bacteria > Pseudomonadati > Pseudomonadota > Gammaproteobacteria > Orbales > Orbaceae > Gilliamella > Gilliamella sp. B2887. Next base: position 23,046 of record NZ_JAFNMX010000014.1, read on the forward strand.
GATGGAGCCCAATTGATATATTGTCGAATAAAACCTGCACGATAAGCATAAATGCCGATATGACGTAGATAAAAATCACCGATGCTTGATTGCTTCAGTAAATCGGTTGATTTAGCAAATCGATCACGCTCCCAAGGGATAATTGCACGAGAAAAATATAACGCATAACCATCTTTATCGGTTACAACTTTTACTGCTCCAGGATTAAAAGCCTCTTGTGGTGAATCAATAGTTACAGCTAATGTTGCCATCCCCGTTTTATATTGCACTAGGTTTTTAGCCACCTGATCGATAATTACAGGAGGAATTAATGGTTCATCACCTTGCACATTAACAATTATCTCATCATCAGCGAATTGATAACGATTAATCACTTCAGCTAAACGTTCAGTGCCTGAATGATGCTTATCACTAGTTAGAATAACTTCACCACCATACGCTTTAACCACATCAAAGACTTGCTGATGATCAGTAGCAATAATAACACGATGGGCTGAAGATTTTTGTGCTTGCTCCATAACACGTACAATCATTGGTTTACCATGGATATCTGCCAATGGTTTAGCGGGTAAACGACTCGAAGCATACCTAGCTGGAATAATAACCGAAAATTTCATAACTAAAGCCTTATATTCTTTTATTCTTTAATAGATGGTGATTGGTTGAATGATTGTGCTTCGGATTCAAGCAATACAGGAATATTATCTTTAATCGCAAAAACCAGATTATCCGCTTGGCAAATTAATTGTTGATGTTCTGCATCATACTGCAATTGTCCATGGCATTTAGGACAAGCAAGTGCACTTAATAAAATTTGTTTCATTTTTTATTCTCTTTGAGATTTATTTTATCTAATAATAAACAGATATGATCAATGGCTGGTTTTGGTATCACAGCATCAATAGGCAAAAACCACCAATTGGGTTCAGCAAATAGCTGACATTTGACAGCATCTTTTTCAGTCATTAACAATGTCTGCTCACGACGTGCGACATTATTTAATAATGATAAGGAAAATTTTTGATGATCAGCAAAAGCGACGGTTTTATTTAAGTCAGCCTTCATACTAATCAACATATCAAAAAATCTTTGTGGATTACTAATACCAGCAACGGCACAAATGTTTGATAACGAAGATAACTCTTTCTTTTCTTTGGTTAGCAAATTAATCACATATTTTGGTATTAATTGCATGGTGTATGTTTTATCGGGATATTGCTCGACTAAATTATTTACACTATCACCATTTACGATAATTAAATCAACCGATTTCAACCGATTGCTTCTCTCTCTCATTGGACCTGCTGGCATCCACCAATTATTACCAAATAATCGTTTACCATCCACTACGACAATTTCAATATCTCGAGCTAATGCATAATGTTGCAGACCATCATCAGTTAAAATTACATCTAATTGGTTTTTTTTTAATAATGCTTTAACGGCTTGGCAACGATTAGGCGAGACGGCTACAGGAACATGGGTTCGTTGATAAATGAGAACGGGTTCATCACCTGCCTGATCGGTTGTTGTCGTATTATCTAAAATAAGTGGATAGTTTTCCGCTTTGCCCCCATAGCCACGTGAGACAAGACCAACTTTCAATCCTTTTGCTTCCAACGCTTCAATTAAACTGATAGCCAATGGCGTTTTGCCATTACCTCCTACCGATAAATTACCAATAACAATGATAGGTACAGGTGAGTGCCAGGATTTGAAAATACCCATTTTATATAAAAAGCGACGAACAAACGCAATTATTCCATATAATAGAGAAAATGGTATTAGTAACCAAAATAACCGATTTTTACCATACCAAAGTTTTTCAATCATCACGTTAATATCACTCAATTATGTTTATAGTTTTTTGTATATCTTTTCGATATAGCATTGACTAAATTAGTTGCTTACAGCAAAAGATAAGTTATTTTACTCATAAATCGGTAAACTACCAAACCAATCATGATACCATCTTGGTTTAATTTCACTGCGCATCGTTTTTAATACCCATTTTTGATTTTCAAAAATCAGACTGATTTGCCCTGTTTTAGCAGTAATATAGTAATCTATGTGTAGATCTTGATATCTTGCTACTACATTACCAGATGGTAACTTCCAAGGATTATATCGAGAAGTTGAGGCTAATGCTTTTACTGGTTTAACATGATTTAAAAAAGCATAACTAGATGAAGTACTACTGCCATGATGAGGAATTTGCAATATAGTTGATGCTAATTTATTTCGATATTTTGTTACTAATTGATATTCTTGATTACGTTCTAAATCCCCAGTTAAAAGTACTGAAAAATGCCCATCGCTCACCTGTATCACACACGAATCGGCATTTTGTGCATATTGAACTAATTGAGTTGGCCATAACACATTCAAAAACAAATGATTCCAAACAATAGTGTTGCCCGCTAAACATTGATGATGGTTATCTAATTCTGAAGATGAGCTCATTAGCCAAGCTTTAGGAAAACGACGTTGAAGTAAAGCTAAACCGCCTATATGATCATTATGTTGATGGCTGATGATGATCCCATCCAAATTCAAATTATGCCATCGTAAAAAGGGTAGAATAATCCGCTCTGCTGCGGAAGTTTGTTCCCATCTAGCTCCCGTATCAAACAAAATTGCTGATTTGCCATTATGAATAACAATCGCCAGTCCATGCCCAACATCCAGCATATCTAACCGCCAATAATTCTCTGGTTGTTTAAAAAAGGGGGTGCAAAGTATCATCAAGATTATTAATAATGTAACACTAAAGCGCCGCCATAACTCGGTACGTACAACAACCAAGGAGAGCCAACCGATAATACTTAAAAGATAAAAATCAGGAGAAATATCAAGCCATAAAAAATTAAATTTATCCAAGCAGATAAATAGCCATTCCAGCGATTTATTCGCAATAAACCAACACCATAACGCAAGATGCGAACAATGAATGACACTAAATAACAGCGCTAAAATAATAGCAGGCAAAGTGAATAAGGTAATAACAGGAATAGCAATCAAGTTTGTTAACAAAGAGACCAAACTTATCCCTTGAAAGATAACCAATTGAATAGGTAACAATAATAAGATCAAACCCAATTGCAAATGCAACAACCTGAACCAATACCAACGTTTTTTATTGTTTATCACTTTAGGCAAAGGTAACCAATCAAATAAAAAAATTAAGCTTATTACCGCATAACAAGATAACCAAAAACTTTCAGATAGAATCATTAACGGATCAAAGAATAATAATAGTGCAATGATACGATTTAATTTTTGCCAGGCACTGATTTGACTATTTTTGAAACGTAAATATATCCAAATAGACAATGCTAGTATAGCACGTAATGTAGGGGGACTAAGCCCAGTTAACCAAGCATAAAATAGTGCGCCTAACCATCCTATTATCAGTGGGAAAAAAAATATATAAAACGCTGAGGAATAAAAAACATCAAAACTTTTATAAAAGTACAGCAAAGACCAAAAATCAGCAAAATGTGCATACCTGAAATAGCCATTAAGTGTGCAACGCCTGTTTGCATCATAATGAAACGATGCTCATCAATCATTTGACTGCGATCACCAAAAGCGAATGCCAATAAAATACCTTGATAAGTAAATGAATCAATGTAGGGTAACGAATGATCAGCGATAAACTGCCGAATGTTCAAATTATCTTCAATTAACTCTGCTTGAAATAATTTTGCAGATAGAAGGTTTCGATTGGCTACAGCAAAACGTTGGCTATCAAATCCACCTTCATTTAAATAGCCATGTACTGCTTTTGTTTTCAAAGTTAATTGCCAAATTTGCCCTGCTTTTGGCTTGATTTGTTGATCCCAATATACCGATATGGTTACCTTAGGGTATATAAAAGGTTGAGAATCATCATTGACTGCAATTTTTACATAATAAGGATCTGTTGGCGTAGTTAAATCTTGAATGTTTATACTTTTAATTTCTGCTTTTACCACAACAATTTTGTCGATGTATGGCTCAATTCTTGTAAAATATTGTTTACAATACGCTATAGACCATAAAAAACTAATAGAAAATACAGAAATGACAATCATATAACTTTGCAATTGAAACGGCACAATCAAAATTAAAACAATTAATATTGAAACTATGATATACCATTGAACATCACCGAGCAGTGAAGGTAAAAACATCAATGGCAAACAACCCAATGAAAATATGATTGCCAATAAATCAACTGATAATAATTGTCGCATTAATCTAAATAAGCTTCATTTGATAGAACACTTAACATATCGCATGGTGATTTGAATTAATCAATGTATCGTGTAATGTTAGAGCTGGCTTCCAATTTATCTATGAATTGAGAGTAATTTTCAGATAATAAGTTTATTTCATCATTTTATTGTGAAAATATTGTTAACTATCAGAACAAAAATAAGGTTGATTTGATAATAAAGAATTGCTAATGTAGGGAAATTTTATAATAGTATAGTAATTTATTGACAGTCGTGATTAAATGGTAGTGAAATAAAAAGCCTTTGATTTTACTCAAAGGCTTCAAAAACGATAATATTTACATATTACGCTTTAGCAGCATTATCCACTCTTTCACGTAATTCTTTACCCGGTTTAAAGTGAGGAATATATTTGTGTTTAACTTCTACATTACCACCAGTTCTAGGATTTCTTGCTTTACGTGGGGCTCGGTAATTTAAACTGAAACTACCAAAACCTCGAATTTCAACACGATCATTACTTTCCATAGCCAAAGCGATCTGTTCGATAATATCTCTCACAGCATCGTCAACTAGCTGCACGGGAAGGTGTGCCCGCCAGTTGGCTATTTTTTCTGCTAAATCTGATCTGTTCATGGTCACTCCTAATTAATTTTTGCGCGGCATAAAATCAATTCATTTTATACTACAAAAGAAAAAGAGGGCAAGCCCTCTTTACTCTTTGCATAAACAATTTTTACTCAGTTTTTGATGCTGCTTTAAATGCTTCCGCCATTGCGTTAGTAAATGATGCATCTTCTTGAGTAGTCGTGTTATTCACCGCTGCAAGTGCTTCTTTTTCGTCTGCTTCATCTTTCGCACGAATTGATAACGAAATTGCACGAGTTTTACGATCGATGTTAACAATCTTAGCTTCAACTTCATCACCAGCTTTTAATACAGTAGTTGCATCTTCGATACGTTCACGAGCGATATCTTGGGCTTTTAAGTAACCTTCAATACCTTCTGCGATTTCAATAGTTGCACCTTTAGCATCAACAGTAGTAACAGTACCTTTAACGATTGTGCCTTTTTTGTAGTTAGCAGCGAAGCTACTGAATGGATCATCTTCAAGTTGTTTAATACCTAAAGAGATACGTTCACGTTCTGCATCAACTTGTAACACAACAGCTTCGATATCATCGCCTTTCTTATAAGATTTAACAGCTTCTTCACCAGGCATATTCCATGAGATGTCTGAAAGATGAACTAAACCATCGATACCACCATCTAAACCAATGAAGATACCAAAATCAGTAATTGATTTGATCTTACCGCTAACTTTATCACCTTTATTGTGTGATTCAGCAAATTGTAACCATGGATTTGGTTTACATTGTTTAAGACCGAGAGAGATACGACGACGTTCTTCATCAATTTCAAGAACAACGACTTCAACCACATCACCTAAGCTAACAACTTTAGATGGGTGGATGTTTTTGTTTGTCCAATCCATTTCAGAAACGTGAACTAAACCTTCAACACCCGTTTCAATTTCAACAAAACAACCGTAATCAGTTAAGTTGGTTACTTTTCCAGTTACTTTAGTTCCTTCAGGGTAACGTTTAGCAATTGATACCCATGGATCTTCGCCTAATTGTTTTAAGCCAAGAGATACGCGTGAACGATCTTTGTCAAATTTAAGTACTTTAACAAGTAATTCTTGACCCACTTCAACCACTTCACTTGGATGTTTAACACGTTTCCAAGCCATATCAGTGATATGAAGTAACCCATCAACACCGCCAAGATCAACGAATGCACCGTAATCAGTAAGATTTTTGATAATACCTTTAACTTCTGAACCTTCTTGTAGATTTTCAAGAAGTTGTTCTCTTTCTGCACTATTTTCAGATTCAATAACAGCACGACGTGAAACAACTACGTTGTTACGTTTTTGGTCTAATTTAATAACTTTTAATTCGATTTCTCTGTTTTCAATATGAGAAGTATCGCGTAATGGACGAACATCAACAAGCGAACCAGGAAGGAACGCGCGAACGCCATTTAGATCAACCGTAAAGCCACCTTTAACTTTACCATTGATTACACCTAATACTGTTGCAGCATCTTCAACTGCTTTTTCTAATGTTAGCCACGCTTCGTGACGTTTAGCTTTTTCACGAGATAAGATTGTTTCGCCAAAGCCATCTTCAATAGAATCAAGAACGACATCAACTACATCGCCAACTTGAACTTCTAATTCGCCTTGTGCATTTTTAAACTGCTCTACTGGAATTGCTGATTCAGATTTTAAACCAGCATCAACTAAAACAACATCTTTGTCGATTGCAACGACAGTACCACGGATCATATTACCAGAACGAGTGTCTAGTTGATTTAAAGACTCTTCAAAGAGTTGAGCAAAAGATTCAGTCATATTTATATACTTTAGTTAAAATTAACGTCCACATTACATCCTGTCTTGTGGGGTTGTTGGTGATACTCCATACATCCTTATATAGGAGCTAGTTCTACACTGCAAGAAAAAACTTACAATGCAAGTTCTTTATTTATATACTTAATAGATTGATTGAAAACATCTTGAATAGATAGGGATGTGGTATCAATTATTAAAGCATCATCCGCAGGTTTAAGTGGCGCAACAGTTCGATTTCGATCGCGCTCATCACGCGCAGTTATCTCCTGCAAAATTTCGGCGAATTTAACATGATTTTGCTTCTCTTGCAACTGTTTCATTCTTCTTTCTGCTCGGGACTCCGCACTCGCATCCAGAAATATCTTAACAGGCGCATCTTTGAACACAACACTTCCCATATCTCGACCATCAGCAATTAATCCTGGTGCCTGTCTAAAGTCTCGTTGGCGTTGTAATAAAGCGGTTCGAACACTATTCATTGCGGCAACTTTTGAGGCTGCTCCACCGGTTTGTTCTGTGCGAATCTCTTTTGAAACATCGAGATTATTTAACAAAACTTTTACTTCACTACCAGTTGTATCAAATGCCAATGGCAAATTAAACGCTAATTGGGCAAGTTTTTGCTCGTCATCAAGAGCAATATTTTGTTTAAGCGCCGAAAGTGCAAGAACGCGATAAATTGCTCCGGAATCCAAAAGACGCCATTTAAAATGATTTGCCAACGCTTGACATAATGTGCCCTTACCAACACCACTTGGGCCATCAACGGCAATAACAGGAACAGATCGATTCATTTTATTCTTCACTTAAACGTTTAAATTGTTCAAAATAATCTGGAAAAGTTTTCATTGTACATTTAGGATCTAATATTGTTATTGGTGTATCCGATAATGCCACTAATGAAAAACACATTGCAATACGGTGATCATTATAAGTTTTTATCTCAGCATGGGTTAATTTAGCTGGAGGAACGATTGTAATATAATCTTCACCTTCATCAACCGTAGCGCCAACTTTTCTTAATTCAGTTGCCATCGCATATAAACGGTCAGTTTCTTTTACGCGCCAGTTATAAATATTGCGAATTGTTGTTGGTCCTTTCGCAAAAAGTGCTGTTGTTGCAATGGTCATTGCTGCATCAGGAATATGATTCATATCCATATCGATGCCATTTAAATCACAACTAGTACACTCAATATAGTCATCTGCCCAAGTAATTTTAGCGCCCATTTTTTCAAGTACATGGGCAAACTGAGTGTCGCCTTGTAAACTTTTTTTACCGATACCTGTAACTCGTACTGTACCACCTTTAATCGCAGCAGCAGCTAAAAAATAAGAAGCGGATGAAGCATCACCCTCAACCAAATAATTGCCCGGCGATTGATAACATTGGTTGGCTTTAATTGTAAACTTTTGATAATGATGATTTGTGACTGTTACACCAAAAATCGCCATCATTTTAATTGTAATATCAATATAAGGCTTAGATACTAAATCTCCAATTATCGTAATTTGAGTATCGTTTGGCGCCAATGGTGAAGCCATTAATAATGCAGTTAAAAATTGGCTAGAAACTGAACCATTAACCTGAATATTACCGCCAATAAAACCACCATGAATGTGTAATGGCGGATAACCTTCATTTTCAAGATAATCAATTTTAGCACCACCTTGACGGAGAGAATCAACTAGGTGACCAATTGGACGCTCTTTCATGCGTGGCTCACCGGTTAGTACAATATTATTATTGCCTAAAGATAAAGCCGCAGCGAGTGGTCGCATTGCGGTACCAGCATTCCCTAAAAAAAGTTTTAAGGCGTTTGACGAAGGTAACATACCACCTACACCTTCGACATCACAGATGGTTCTATCATGTGATAGCTGATACTTCACACCCAAAGCCGATAAAGCATCTAGCATATAGCGGACATCATCACTATCAAGTAAATTGGTTAAACGCGTATTACCCTTACTCAAAGCGGATAATAGTAATGCACGATTAGACACACTTTTAGAACCGGGTAAATTAATGGTGCCGTTAAATTTTTTTATTGGTTGTAAAGTTAAGGATAACATGATGACTCTCTTTAATATTTATTGTAGTTTTTTAAAATTTATCTAGTGTTGTTTTTAACAAATCAATGGCATGCTCATCTTTGGCACTATTTTTCCATAATCTATCAAATAACGAGCGATAGCGTTTAATGGCATCATTCGAAGAGGTAATTGATGCAATACCTGTTGTCACATTTGGTAATTCGCCTAAACGAAAAGGACTCATTGCAAGTGAAATTGGCTCACCATTTTGATAAAAAATTTGAAAAGCAATTGATGGAATCGCTTCTTGAGTAATAGCGATGGTTGGCGCATAAGATTGTTGTTCAATGAGTTCAATTAAATGATAGACTTCTTTACGAGCAAGCAGCATCCTTTCTGATTTTTTACCTGGCGAAATGGTTAAGTTACCGACTAAGCCGATATGCAAAAGACGTTCAACATTACGTAAACTAATTAAGTTTATCACCTTAGGAATTGACTGGTAAAATTGTATTTTACGATGTTTTAAAATTGACAAAATAACTGCATATTTTTGCGGTTCAATTGACTCACTAGACTCTTCTATCATCATAGCTAAATGATTAAGATAGTTTGGTGAAGTTAATAAAAATGAGAAAGGATCGAAATGAGAATAAATATGAGTTGATTGTTCTTCAAGTTGTCGCATACGTTCAAAAAAACCTTCGCCACTTGAATAATATTCTGTATCAATTCCAAGTAAACTTGCAAAAGAGGTATTGAGTAAAAAAGCCAACCGTTCTAATGTTTCAATTTTAACAATTTCACCTTTCTCTAACCGATATACCGCTGCTCGTGAAATTTTAAGATTTTTTGCAACATCTTCTGCTTTTAGCGAAGCAGCAATACGATATGCGCGCAAGCGCTGACCTATAGCACAATAATCAATCGTTCCAGTAATCATAATACACTCAAAACATTAGGATTTTGGCAGTGTATCACATGGTGATAACAATGCCAATTTTTGTAAAAATTTATCAGGTTGAACCTATTTTTAGGTTCATATTTAAAACAGAAATCAGTTTAATAGAACCTTTTGTAAAGCTGAAACTTTTTCATATTCGGTAAATTCTGAAATTGCTTCTGGTTGCTTTGCATCAGTTTGGCGTTTACCTAATACTTGGGACGCTAAGACTAAACCTTTGGGTTCTATAATGGAGCGATGATAAAAGTCAATAAGATCTTGCTTGGTGATTTTCTTCACTTGCTCAATTTTTTTTGTCAATGAATCAAACGCGAAACGGTTATTTCGATAGTCAGGTAAATAACGGCTTAATTCTTCATCTAAAGTTTGTGGTGGCATAGTCAATTCTTCAAACACTGCTTTTTTATATTGATTAATATCATCTTTAGATAAAGCCTGCAATTTATTTGATATCACTGGATAAAATTCTTGATAGCGTTTAAATAAATAAGCTGGATCATATTGGTTACTTTGTACTGTAAAGCTTATTCCTATGGAATCACCTATTGTCATCGGAGTTGCAAATACTGCATAACCTAATTGTTCATTAGTCCGTATTTGATCATAAAACCATGGGGATAGGATTTTAGACAAAGTATAACTTAATATACCACTACGAATTCTATTATAGCCTGTTGGAATATAACCCATTATTAAGGCATTATCAGTACTCTTTGCTTGTTGAATAATTTTAGCATCCAGCGAATTTTTGATAATAATGTTTTCACTCGGTGTATATTCAACATCGCGTACTAATGTTTTTTGGATAGAGTGGTAAAGATCTAAAGAGTTCTCGTTAGATAAATTACCTAAACTAATCATATATGGCACAGAGCGAAAAAGTAAGTTATCACGATAATCGACAATATCTTTAATAGTAATATTGGCCGTAATTTGACGTCGTTCATCTCGTTCAAAATAACGAGGTAACACAGATAGAGCATTAATGGGTTGAACAGCTAGCCAGTAACTTTTAGCATGATCGGCATTATCAAGTTTTTGTAGATACCAAGATTTCGCTAAAGCTAAAGTTTGTTCATCAATAGTGACATTACGATAACCATCAAGAACGGCTGTCACCATTTTGGATAGGTGTTGACTAAAACCACTTGCTAAGATCATCAAGCCATTATCACCTTGAGTGGATAACGAGATCCCCGCTACCGCAGCTTGAAATTGTAAATCACTCAAACTTCGGTTTGCAATATAGTCAAGTAATTCAAAAGCGACATCCGCTTTGGCTGAAGCAAAGGCTTGATTGCTACGCAAAGAGACGACAATAGCAGCTTTAGGTTCATTTTTGAAATACTGACTTACAAAATGGATATGATTACCACGTTTACTAAACTCTGTTGGTTGAGCTTGATCATAATTTTGTTTCACAATTGAGAAATCATCAGGAATATAAGGATTTAATTGAGGTAAAGAGAAGGTAAAACTCTTACCCAATGTTGACCAACGAGCTTTTTGTTCGCTAGTGATATTTTCAATTTTATAAGGTGCATTGACAAAATAAGCAGTTTTATCCGTGTTTTGATCTGGTGAAATCACCCAAACTCGGGTATTATCAGGCGTTAAACTTTTCAAGCGAGCAATAATTGCCGCTTTATCAAAATTAGTGGCAATGTAATTGGAATTTAATATATTTTGTACTGGATATAACAACATCTGATCAGATAGCCATTCAACATAAGACATATCCCGATCTACATCTTCATACTTAAATTCTAAAGCTAGAACTTTTTTAAGCTCTTCATAATAGGCGTCAGAAACACCCTGCTTTTGAATTAATTGTAAATAATTAAAAATTGCACCAATCACTTTATCTTTCTGAGCGAGGCCTTCATCAGTTAAACTGACATTTATACTAAACGTACCACTATTACCATAACGTATAGAATCATAAGTTGAACTTATTGCTTCAATTAATCCTTGCTTTTTCAGTTGATCGGATAATGTATTTTGGCTGTTATTGCTGATCAAATAATTGATATATTCATCGGTTTTATCGGCAAATTTAGCCAAATTACTTTCCATTGGGAACTGTAAAAATAGCACTTTTTTCGGTTGTGCTGGCACCATAGCAATTTGTTTACTTAGTACATTTGGTGTTAAAGCCGGTTTATCCACTTTAGGAGCAGTGACATTTCTATTCGGAATTTTGCCAAAAGTTGTTTCAGCTAATTTTGCCAATTTACTAATAGATTGATTACTATAAATCACCCCTACCATAATATTGGATGAATAGTAATTTTTATGAAATGCGACTAATGCATCTTGTAATTTACTGTTTGGTTTATCACTTAGTGTTTCTAAGTTACCGCCTGCAAATTGCGCTGCAGGATGATCAGGATTGATGGTTTCCGCATTAACTTGCCGGATTCTAAAGCCATCGGTTGATCTGGCCATTGTCATTTCAGCATTAACCGCATTGCGTTCTTTATCCGCAAAATTAGAATCTAATTTAGGTTCCGCTATCGCATCGGCCAAATAATCCATCGCGGTATCTAAAGCACTGTTTTCAACTTCAAAATAAAAAGCAGTTCGATGTGCAGCAGTACTGGCATTATAGCTGCCCGCATGACGGTTTAAAAATTCGGAAAAACTTGAGGGTTTAGGGTACTTTTTGGATCCCATCAGTACCATATGTTCTGTGTAGTGAGCTAATCCTTGTTGATCTTTAGGATCTTGCAATGATCCCACTGGTAAAGCTAATGAGCCTAATGATTTTGCCGCTTTAGGATCGAATACCAATAGTACCCGCATTTGATTGGCTAATTCAATTACTTCATATTGACGCTTATCGCGATCACTTTGTTGTATTTTCTCTAAAAGCGCTGGGAAGGAAATTTTGTTTTCAATTGCAAAAGAGGAATTAAAAATAAAAAGCACTGATATTATAAAAAAAATAATTTTTATCTTATCCATATAATCTTCGCCTAACAAAAAAATAATATTATAGTCTTTTTTTAAGCAATTAGGGAGAGAAACACACATTATTTGCACGTTAAAATTTCTTAACAAAAATTAACGAAGGTCAAATTTCTTTTGTCTAAAAAGAATACTATAATTCAATCACTACTGTTGAATAAGTAATCTCAACCATAATACGGTCAGTTCAGTAATGTTATAAATTGTTTACCATTTTATTTCACAAAAATGATACGTTCTTATCGGTATCAGAATCAGTTCAAATTAACACTATTAGTTAGTAGCTGCAATTGATTCAAAGTAGTTTAGATTTTTATCGAAAATGCATTGATTCAAAAAGGAAGGGAGTATTTCGTTCATTTGTATCTAAATACTCCTTAATTTAATTCTGCCAAATTATGGTCAGACTAGCAGTATATTAATTGGTAACAAGTACTTACACACAAAATACCAAGCAAGAATATAATGGATTAAGGTTTTATATGTTCTGTAAAATAGTATTAATAATTAGTATCTTAACTTATAGTTCCTCAGTGATAGCCAACACCAACGATTTTGATAATGCAGTTAAAGCCGATCAACTGTTAAAAGAGAGTATAGAAGCTAAAAAGTTTCAGAATTACGACCTTTCATTGTCAAAATTGCAACTTGCCTATGAACTATCACCAACTAATTCTGATATTTTGGTCCAATTGGGCTTCAATTATTATGCTTTAGGCAAATTAGATCAAGCCAAACAATCATTTCAAGACGCTTTATCCATTACGCCTGATTATATTGATGCACAATATGGCCTGGTTAGCGTTATTCTAGCGCAAAATCCTGATGACCCTAACAAAGCGGAAAAACTGCTCAATCAATATTTAGAGCAATCACCTAACGATATTCAGTTATTAACAATTAGCAAAAGTATCGAAGCTGTAAAAAATTCTATACACAATTGGGAGTTTAATTTAGGTGGTACTCATAGCCATTTATCAAAATCTTACGCTGATTGGAACGAAATGGAGATGGCTCTATCTTATAAATTATCCAAAACAGATACCATTACGGGTTACTTCGCACAATCCCATCGTTTTCATATGAACGATCAAAAGTATGGAGGGACACTATGGCATACGTTCAACAATAAAGCGTATGGTTATTTAACAGGATTTGTCTCTTCCTCAAATAAATTATTTGCTAAATACACATTGATAAATGGAATCGATTACACCTTATTTAATTCGATAAATGATGATGTTAACTCTTTTCATGTTACTTTAGATTTGAAGCTTGATCATTACAATGATGGCAACATAAAAAGTATTGATCCAGGTATAACTCAATATTTTTTTGGTGAACGACTTTCTTTATCTGGAAAATGGAATAATACCTTTGATCAAGATAATAAACATATGAGTGGTTTTTTAGTTAAAATAGCCGCTTCTCCTACGGAAAAACTCCGCTTATTTGCAGGCTATTCCAATTCTCAAGAAACATCAGATCGATCAAGCAATTTGACTCGTTCGTTAATTAAAGTAACTGCTCGTTTTGTTGGCCTCTCTTATGATATTACTGAAATTGTTACCTTAAACCTCAACTATACTGACGAAGATCGTAAAGAAACGACCCATAACCGTAAATTATATAACAAAAAAACTTTAGGCTGCGGAATAAAATGGATATTTTAATACGTTACATCAATATTTATAATGGTAGTTTGGTGCTGTTGGGTTGCATTGTGATAATCATAACATCAATAATTTACTGTAAAAGAAGAAAACAACGCCGTCACTATAACAAATTAAAATTAACCTTAATCACCGCTTACAACAAAAGTATTAAACAAAATAATCATATTATTTTTAAAAATACCGTTGATAAAACATTATCGTCAGGTTCACTTATACTTATTGTCTCTTTTTTTGCCAAAAGACAGCGCTATGAATTGCAAAAATTTCTTCCTTTTTTTGCGGAAGAAACGTTCCAAAAAAAATTACGTTTACTTTTACTAAAAGGAACGGTTCAACAACGTATTGAAGCTGCCAATATGTTGTCTTATTATCCATGCCAAAAATCATTTAGTGCATTAGAAAGAGCTTGTTTAGATCGTCGTCAAGAAGTCGCTATCGCTGCAGCATTAAGCTTAGTGGTCAGTGATCCTAATGTATCATTAGTTGAACTCATTACTAAACTGTTTAATTCCATACCACAAAAAGGATTATTTTGTTTTCTCCGCCTTATTCCATCGTATAACTTATTACAATTTGAATCTCAAGTCATTGATGAAGAATCAAGAAATTTTGATGGTACGCTACAAACCATGTTAAGGGAAATTTCCAATAACTACATCACTCCTTACGTTATGTTTGCCAGAGAAGATCAACGAGATTACATGCAACAATTATTTGAAACATTACTCAGTTTGCAATGTAAAGCATCAGGAATAATTCACAGTTGTTACATTTTAAATTTTATTAATGAACTTTGTTATCAAGAAAAAATATGCAGTATTCAGGAACTCATAACAAATAATTTTAATTTTGATACTAAATTATTTGTTTATTGGGCTGATAGCAATAATGGTATTTATAAAAATCAGGTATGGGCAACATTATGAGTAGTTATCTACACGATGCTTTAATTTCTACACTGCAAGTAACAGTTTATTTTATTATGTTTATTGGATTGTTACAAATTTTCATTTACTTTATACAACTTATCATAGCGTTATATGTATTTTTTGATAATCCGCACAAAGAAAGAAAAATACAAAGCATACAAAAAAATGACGGTATGTTGCATCCAATTACGATTATTATGCCCGCTTATAATGAAAGTATTACCATAATTGAAAGTATAAAGTCCATCCTTGCATCCGATTATCCCAATGCAGATGTAATAGTAGTCAATGATGGATCAACCGACGATACTTTTGAGTTAATTAATCAATTTTTCAACTTAGAAAGAACATTACACAATCTCAATACTAATAATCCCAATCTACTTTCGCACGCTAAAATAAAAGGGGTTTATATTTCTCGCAAAGATAGTCGGTTACGCGTTATCGATAAAGTGAATGGTGGCAAGGCTGATGCACATAATGCCGCGATTAATTTAAGCCGTTCACCCATTATTTGCCTTTTAGATGCGGATTCAATTTTAGCACCTGATGCCCTTACAAATGCTATGGTTCCCTTTATTGATGATCCGAAAACCATCGCAGTTGGAGGAACTGTACGTGTTGCTAATAGTTGTTTGATCAAAAATGGTTTAGTGAAAAAAATTAACTTATCTCAAAAATACATTGTTCTATTACAGATAATTGAATATATGCGATCTTTTTTAATGGCAAAAGTTGCATGGAATCATATTAGTGCATTACCAATTATATCCGGTGCTTTTGGCTTATTTCGTCGGGATTTTGCTATTCGTATTGGCGGTTTTTCTGTTGGTTCGGTAGGTGAAGACTATGACTTTACGGTAAAATTACATAAATACATTTATGATTCAAAGGTGGATTATAAAATTAAATATGTACCTACTGCCATTTGTTGGACACAGGTACCTGAAAAATGGAGAGTTTTACAAAATCAGCGTATTCGCTGGCATATTGGCGCTTTGCAAACATTTTTTCATTTCCAAAACTTAATTTTTAATATAAAATACAGTAGGGTAAGTTTTTTAATTTTACCTTTTTCAATACTGACCGATATTATCGGACCGTTGTCTGAGCTCTTAGGTTACGTGCTATTGCCGCTTTTTTGGTATCTTCAGATTGTAAACGGTAATATAATATTGTCCTACTTTTTGTTAGTCATTTGTTACAATATATTTATTAGTTCTGTCGCCATTTCTATTGATGGATTATTACTTAAAGGATTAGATAAAGTAAAATATTTGATGTCCCTTTTTTTAATCTCTTTTCTGGAAAATTTCGGTTATCGACAAATTTGTTTGTATTGGAAAATCAGAGGGTTTCTTCGATTAAAGAAAGGTAAAATTACTTGGGGAAAAATGGAAAGGGTCAAATTTGACAAATAATGCCGCTACAATACGATTTATCTTATTATTTATCATAGCTTTTATGATTCATTCTTCTTTTGCTGCTGATCGTTTTGTAGGTACAACTCAAAACGGTACTTATAACGCTTTATGGATGCAAGCAAATGATGATTTGCATCCGTGTGAGAAAAAAACGATTTTTAGTGAAACTAAAAACGGAATATTAAACTCAGTTTCCTCTAAACAAGAACAAAATTTCGATAACGTATTATCTGGTTATAATAACGACAGTGTAATTAAACCAACCAATATGGATGAAACGCCCGATTTGATACAAACTGACGATGATCTCTTTGACAATCAAACAGTAAATACCCAACTTCCCGTGACCAATGAGGAAATAATTACAAAAAAATTAATCAATCTTGGAATGTGGAACTGGGAAACTCGTACTTGGGATACTTCTCCCGAACAGTTTATCAACCAAATAAGAGCAAAAGGCATCAATCAAATCTATCTACAACTAGCAATTGAAAATGAAAACATAAAATATAAAGAACAATTAAATCAATTGCTCGATATTGCCTATGAAAATCAGATAAAAATTATTGCAGTTGAAGGCTCACCGGATATGGTCATTGATTCAGGATTAAGAAATGCTATTGAACGCAATAAAATCATTAAACAGTTTTGTTCTATGCGTGAAGACAAACCCTGTCTTGCAGGTATTCAATATGACATCGAACCTTATGTGTTAGATGACTACAATCAAGATCCCGATTATATTTGGAAACTTTGGCATAATGCCATAAAAATGCTCAGTCAGTCATGGGGCGATAAAATCGAGATTGTTATCCCTTTTTGGTTACTTTATATCGACAATGGTGAACAAATCGTACAGAGTATTCAATCCTACATTTCAAGATATACTATTATGGCTTATCGTACCGATTATACTCAAATCTATAATATAAGTGCGAAATGGTTAATATGGGGAGATGAAAACGAACAAAAAATCATGATTGCGCTTGAAAATAGCCTACTTGATGATGGAGTTGAGAATTTTTACATTCCAATTTTGACCAGTGACGAGCTAGAAAAAGCCGAATTTAATGATAAAGAGTTTATTTTACTCAATAAAGATAAACTGCATATCGATAGTAACACTTATACTTACTCCTCGCCATTGTCGCCTAGAGCAGGAAGTAGAGACATCAGTTTTATGGGGGACGAAGATAAATTATTTCAAACGGTAGATTTACTGGGAAATGACTTAACTCAATGGAATTCTTTTGACGGCATCGCCTTACATGGTCTTGCTTTATAAATTATAATGTCTTTTAAGTAAAGCATAAGAGCTGGTAAACCAGCTCTTTAATTATCAATAGATTTTCATTTATTCATATAAAAAAATGATCAATGTTCGCGTGTCTTTCTAAATTCAACATCAGGATAACGCTCTTGTGTTAAATTCAGATTTACCATACTTGGTGCAATATAAGATAGATTATCACCACCATCTAACGCTAAATTTTGCTCACATTTGCGTTTAAACTCTTCAAGTTTTTTCACATCGCTGCACTCAACCCAACGCGCTGTAGTGACATTAACCGGCTCATAAATTGCCTCAACATTATATTCCGATTTCAATCGTGCAACTACCACATCAAACTGAAGTACCCCAACAGCACCGACAATTAAATCATTATTGGTGATGGGACGAAATACTTGCACAGCACCCTCTTCGGATAACTGAACCAGTCCTTTTAATAACTGTTTTTGTTTAAGTGGATCTTTTAAACGAATCCGTCGGAACAATTCTGGTGCAAAGTTAGGAATGCCAGTAAATTTAAAATTTTCACCTTGGGTAATAGTATCACCAATTTGAATTGTGCCATGATTGTGCAGACCGATAATATCGCCAGCGTAAGCTTCTTCAACATGCTCACGATCACCGGCCATAAAAGTTAACGCATCAGAAATATTCACATCTTTATTTAAACGAACATGACGCAACTTCATTCCTTTTTCGTATTTACCTGATACAATGCGCATAAATGCCACGCGGTCACGATGTTTCGGATCCATATTAGCTTGGATTTTAAATACAAAACCACTGAACTTTTCTTCTGATGATGCAACTTCTCGTTTATCAGTTTGCCGTGGTTGGGGTGTCGGTGCCCAAACCGTTAAACCATCAAGCATATGATCGACACCAAAATTACCTAATGCGGTACCAAAAAAGACTGGGGTTAAATCGCCTGACAAAAAAGCCTCTAAATCAAATTCGTTTGATGCACCTTGTACCAATTCTAACTCTTCACGCAGTTGCTGGGCTAAATCTTCACCTACAGCAGTATCTAAATCAGGATTTGTTAGACCTTTAATAATTCGAACTTCTTGAATGGTATGACCTTTGCCTGATTGGTAAAGATACGTTTCATCCTTAGCTAAATGATATACACCTTTAAATAACTTACCGCAACCAATTGGCCAAGTGATTGGAGCACACATAATATTAAGTTCATTTTCAACTTCATCAAGCAGTTCCATTGGATCACGAATGTCACGGTCAAGCTTATTCATAAATGTTAATATTGGCGTTGTACGTAAACGGGTTACTTCCATTAATTTACGAGTACGATCCTCGACCCCTTTAGCCGCATCAATGACCATCAGGCAGCTATCTACCGCAGTTAAAGTACGATAAGTATCTTCTGAGAAATCTTCATGTCCAGGAGTATCTAGTAAGTTAACTAAGCAATTGCTATAAGGAAACTGCATAACCGATGTAGTGATCGAAATACCACGCTGTTTTTCCATCTCCATCCAGTCTGATTTGGCATGTTGAGCATTCGCTCCACGACCTTTAACGGTACCCGCTGTTTGAATTGCTTGCCCAAATAAAAGCACTTTTTCAGTAATGGTTGTTTTACCCGCATCTGGATGCGAGATGATAGCAAAAGTGCGACGTGCATTCACCTCATCTAAATAAGCTTGTTCTGTCATAAAATTAACTGTCTTAATCCATACAAAATAGTCGTATATTTTAACAGGTATCTGACTGTTTTGCCATTGATGTTATAACTGATGCTATTTGCCTTATTTGTTTATCTATGCATAATGTTTACATTCAATATTGTTAGCTGATGTTTGTCTTTTTGACAAGAAGTTTCAGGTTACACTAACGTTTCAGTATAAAAATGGAACTTGTTATGAATATCCGTGATCTAAAGTTGTACTTACATTTATGCGAAACGTGTCATTTTGGTATGACAGCTGATGCCATGCACGTAAGTCCGTCAACGTTATCAAGACAGATCCAACGCATGGAAGAACATTTTGGTTATACCTTATTTATTCGTGATAATCGCCAAGTACAAATTACTCCTGAAGGTGAAAAAATAAAACGTTTTGCTCAACAAGTTGTGAACCTACATCAACAAGTAAAGCAAGATTTGGATCAATCCGATCAACAATTAGCAGGTGAACTGACCCTTTTTTGTTCGGTTACCGCGGCTTATAGTCATTTACCTGAAATCCTTGATAGATTTCGTATTCATTATCCTCAAGTTGAAATTAAGCTTTCTACTGGCGATGCAGCGGATGCCGTTGAAAAAGTTCAATCGAATCTTGCGGATTTAGCTATTGCAGGTAAACCCAAACAATTACCTGCTGGGGTTGAATTTTTAAAGCTTGGTGAAATTGAAATGGTTCTATTGATACCAAAACTTAACAGTACCTTTAGTGATAAACTGCATCAAAAACAACCTGATTGGGATAATATCCCTTTTATTTTACCTGAACACGGACCAAGCCGACACAGAATTGATCTTTGGTTTAAACAACAAAAAATCAGCAGCCCGAAAATTTATGCTACTGTTGCTGGACATGAAGCAATCGTATCAATGGTTGCATTAGGGTGTGGCGTAGCGTTGTTACCGAAAGTAGTTATGGAAAACAGTCCTGAACGAATCCGAGAGCGAATAACCGAATGGTCAACTAATTTAATGGAACCATTTGATGTGGGTATTTGTGTCCAAAAAAGACGATTGTCTGAAAGGATCATTGCAGCTTTTTGGACACTTTGCGTTCTTAAATCTACCCAATAATCAAAAAAATAAAATATAATATTCATTCATCGTTCAAAAAATAAAGATAATATTATTTATAACAACCTAAAAAATATCAGGATAGTCCTATCTAAAATAATTTGGTTGTTAAGAAAGGAAATACTTGCAATGAGAATTAAAAATATAAAAATAAAAGCATTGGTATCGTTAATGTGTTTTACCTCCGCTATCCTTCCTTTTGCAGTTCAAGCTAAAAGTGATCTACGATTAAGTATATCTCGTGAAGAGATGAATCTCATCCAATATCCGGCTGGGATAACAATAGAAAGTTCTACTTACTATGACGGGGATAGCGATGACTTAGTAACAGCAGGTTTGGGATTCACGCCTTTATCAACAATCGTGATTAAACCGACAGTAGCTCATCCTGCTCAACCTACCCTACAAGAACTCAGACAATTGAAATTAAATCGTTTTATTGATATCAAAACTGGAGAAGGGTCACTTTTTGGTTTTCAAAGAAAAAATCTTACCCAATTATTTGATGGTAAAATAGCAGGTACTGAAATATTAGCCACCTATAAAAATAATGAAGAAAGTGTAGGGCTATTAGTACAAATCCCATTGGATTTTGATAAAAATAAACCGTGTATTGTTGCCGTACCATCAACAAATTCAGATGGTTTATTCAATGCATATGATATACAAATTCGGGGATTATGGGGCCTTCGTCATAACTGTGCCGTCGTTTATAATGATAAAGGGTTGGGTAATGGTATTTATGATATAACGCATCAACGGGGATTTGCGATTAATGGCAAAGTGCAAACAAATAACTTATTATTTAAACCTAATATCGAAAATCGAAAGCACTATGTAAAAACCTACCCTAACCGCTATGCAATAAAACAACTGCACTCAAAACAAAACTCCGAAGAACGTTGGGGGGAATTTGTTTTAAAATCCATTGAATTTGCTTTTTACCAAATCAACTCTCACTATTCCCCTACTAAAAAGGTGATATTCGATAAAGACAATACGTTAGTATTAGTTTATGGCGCAACTGATGGCGGAGGAGCCGCTCTAAAAGCTGGAGAGTTAGACAAAAATAATACAATAAAAGGTATTGTGGCAGTTAATCCTCAAATCTCACCTTACTCTGAAACGATACCTGTAAACGTTAAAGTTGGTGAAAAACCATCTGCAAGAATTGAATATCTTTCAATAGCGGAATATAGTACTTATGCATCACTGTATATACCTTGTGCTGTTCCAGCAATAATCAATGAAAATAAAGATATGAATATACCTTTTGCTGATAATTACACTTATGCGAAAAATCGTTGTAATGCCTTAAAAAAAGCACAATTACTCATTTATGGAACCCCTAAAGAAGCGCTTGAAAAACTGCGTCAATATGGCTGGACACCAGAAATGGAGAGACAACTTCCCTATTATTATTATAAAGAAACAATAGGGCTACCTTATCAATATATTAGCGCCTATGGTCATTTTGACGTTACCGAAAGAATGTGTGATTATTCGGTTGCAAGCACCCAAAAAAATCCACTTCTTTATACAGGTAAAGTTGAACCTTTATCAGAAACAGATTTCCAGCAACTTTGGGGATGGGCAGATGGACATCTACCAATATGGCTAGGAAATGAATCAACCCTATTAGCACTCGTCAACAATGAAGACATTCATTCGCCAAGACGAGATTTCTATTCAAGTTCTGATAATAAAAATGAAATTGACTACAACAGTAAAGGGGCAATTTGTTTGTATGAAAAATTAAAAGATCCTCGAGTTGTTTTCGGTATGAAACAAGTTGTCGCCTCAGCCAATTTAAATGGAATCAAAACATTTATCATCCATGGTCGTAACAATGTAAAACAGCTACCGGATTATACATCTCGTGCTTACGTGGCCTTAAACAGTCAAGTAGAAGGCATCAATTCACAATTACGTTACATTGAAGTAGAAAATAGTAGTTATTTAGAAGGCAAACCGCCATTTGATAATTCACTTGTCTCAATTGACTATTATGGAGAGGATGCAATGGAGTGGTTGTGGGCAAATTTAACCAATAAGGCAACATTACCTGACAGTCAGGTAATTCATGCTATGCCCCGTGTAGGAAAAATTGCATTCACGCCCGATGCCACTGCCCAAAATTTAGTACCTATATTACAAACGCCTAACAGTAACGATATAATCAAGAAAGAAAATGGGGAATTGATTATTCCTAATTAATAAGTAAATGATCTTTTTAACTATCGGCTTAAGTGTCACATCTAGCTTAATCCCGATAGTTAAAATCTTCATAAAGTAAATTTGGATGAGATAACGGCTGTACCTATTTTAGGATACAAAACTGCAAATAATGCTTCCAGCTCAGAATAATTTTGCCGAATATCAATAATATTCTCTTTTAATAAACAGAGTTTTGGTCTTCTCTTTGCCATACCACTTAATACTTTTTCAACAAAATCAATTGAGGCATAGTTTTCTAGCCATTTACCTTGCCACATGGCTTGCATAAAACCTTGATAATCAATAGGATATTTCCTAATGAACGGTTGGATTTGTTGTTTAGTATATTGATTAAATTCACCAACACTTTCCATAACGCCAAAAGTCAACCACTGTTTGGATAAAAAGTGATCCCACACAATATCCAATGCAATTGGCGCCACCCTTCGATGGGGTTGGCGAAACAATAATTTCGCTTGCTTCACTTCTGGCAAACTATCGGTCATACAATCGATTTTGCGATGTAACATAATTCCATCAGCCACATCGTTAGCATAAGTTAAATAAGGATCACCCTTAACAAAATCCGCTACCGTATTACCAATTAATGAACTATTTACTAGAAAAGCTAAATGTAGATGCGCTAAAATATTCATGAATTCAGATAAGATTGACTAGTCACGATGCTTAAACTCACCTTCAGCAAATCCTTCACGCCAATAGCTTGTGATATGAATTGCTTCAGGTGCAAGCTGAGTATATTTATCTTTCAATGCTCGTCGTAATTGCTGCGCTAATGAACTTTCCATTCCACCCCAAAACATAAGTTTATCTTGTTCGGCAAATTCAGCATTGATCACTGCATCAACCAATTGATTGGATTTTTCCTTATCTTGAATTAACCATCTGACTTGCACATGTTCATTATTGGGTAGTTCAATAACATCCATAGCATGATTAGCCTCAATAAAGGCATAAACTTTTTGGTTTTCCGGTAAATGTTCAAGCGTATAACAGATTGCTGGCATACCTGAAATATCACCCATCAAAACCAAACAATTATTTGTAAACGAAAGCTTACCCACAGAACCGACCAAGCCAATCTGATCGCCAACTTTAGCTTGTCTTGACCAAACAGAAGCCAAACCACCTTCATGAATTGCAAAATCAACAAATAACTGATTTGTCATAGCATCAAACTTACGTATACTATAACTGCGAGCCAGTTGACGGACTTTATCACTCACCATAATCTTATTGTCTTCGCTCAGTTCAGGAAATAAAATTTTGCCCGTGCTAGGCTCAGGAAATAATAATTTAATATGAGGACAAATCCAAGCTGAATCAACACTTAACGGTTTATTACAACTAAACTGCACACGTATAAAGCTGGGTGAAATCTTCTCAACGTTTAATACGCTTAACAGTGCATTAATAATGAACTTTTTTGATTTTTGGTGTTTATCTGCCATGACTTAAATCCTTATATTTTTTACGGGTATTGGTGCTTTTGCACATTGAATTATCATACAACAAAAAATTAAAAAAAACGCTACTTTTCAGTCTAAATATTAAACACCTTGTTACCCGTAAATTTAATGGAATTGAACTCACCAAGCAATATTAAAAATTTTATCTAATTTAGAAAACCTTGAAAAGGCCATTAATAGGTTAATGAACCAAATGCGCAACACCAATCTTGATTAAACTTAGCCACTGCCGCATCGACTGCTGGATCGGAGATAAATAATTCTGCTACATCAACAGGTAAGGTAATGGCTTTACAACCCGCTAACATACAGTCTAAAGCTTGTCTTGGCGTTCTAAAACTTGCTGCTATCACTATGGATTCAGGGCAATGCAAATCAAACAATTGTTGTAACTCTAAAATTGTATCTTTACTGTTTCCACCTTGTGCATCTATGCGATTTATATAAGGAGCTATATATTTCGCGCCTGCAAGTGCTCCCAAAAATCCTTGTCCAGCACCATAAACCGCTGTTCCTAAAGTTACAATACCTTGTTGAGATAATTCCTTAATAGCCAATAAACCTTGTTCATTAACGGGAATTTTCGTCACAATCGATGGTATTGCCTTGTTAAGTTGTTCGGCCTCTTTAATCATGCCTTTCGCATCACTGGCTAGTACTTGTGCAAATAACACCTTATCTGAACCCAGTATATCTTGCAGTTCTTCTAACAAAGCAAAAATGGGTTTACCTGACCTTGCCACAATAGTGGGGTTGGTTGTTACCCCATTAATTGGCAATACTGGTGCCAAACGCTCAATTGCCAAAATATCGGCAGTATCTAAATACAGTTCCATAGTGAACTCCTGGTTTAAATAATCAATCACACATAAAAAGTAAAACATAAATAATAGTGTGATAGTAAGAAATATCGAATTGAAAACCTAGAAGACAAATTTGCCATTTACTGGATATTTGTATGCTGTATGTAAAAATGAGAGTGTGATCACATAGTTACCATTAACAATAATTTAATACTCTGATTAATTTACCACTAGTTAACTGTCCTATCATTGCAACTCAAGTTAACAATGGTACACACATTAAATAATAGTGAGTTTAATTTTATTTATCATAAATAGACCAATAACTAACTAAATACATCGTTCAATATCAATAAAATAGGTTCAAAGGCTAAGCTACGGACCAGTTTGGTAACAAACTCTCTTGCAGCTTCATCATTTATGGCAATAAACACCGGTATTTTATCCGCTTTTCTAGCTTCTTTTGGGATTAACTGTGCAAATATAGTATTAAACGCTTTAACCACCCTTACTTTGGGTGCGAGTTTCTGAATTTCTTCAGCGGCGGATGTCGTGTGTCCAATAACTAAATGAGAAAATCCTCTGACACAAGATTGGTGATATCCACTAAAATTTTATCTGAAAGATCACCCGCGACTGCAATAACATCACTAATGGCATGATAGGATAACGCTAAAATAACTGCCTTAGCTAAATGCACAACGGTTGCAATATCTTCACCTTGAGCATTAGCACCAATTGATTTAACCAATGCTTGTGATTTTTTCGCTAAATCTCGATGCCCGATAACAATCTCATGGTTCGCATCAGCGAGTGCATTAGCAAGACCTGGGTCATACTGCCAGTACCAATAATGGCAATTTTCATTTCTATCTCCTTAGAATTGCGAAAACACAGACACTATAAAATAGAAATAAAACATGATAAATTATTCCAATATTTCATCTATATAAATAATTTGTTTTTAATGGATCGCTTAATTTGCATGACCATTTTCGTTAAAACTGTTGAACTTGGCTTATTTTCAGCCACAGCCAACGCACTGAATCTGTCTCTTCTGTTGATCGGCAAATACATACGCATGCTCGAAACATATTTAAATGTTCGCTTACTTAATCGCACAACAAAGCATCAAAGTTTGTCTGAGATAGGAAGCATTTTTTATGAACGCGCCAAAAATATTCTTATCAAAGTTGCCGAAGCCCAAACCATCGCTGCACAAAGTAATGTAAAGCCTCGTGGTCGGTTAAAAATTAGCGCATCAACAACTTTTGGTACTCACGCACTTACACCCTTACTGCCTGAATTTTTAAGAACCCATCCTGAAGTCTCTATTGATTTATCATTAACCTATCGAAAAGTTGATCTGATTGATGAAGGATATGATTTAGTTTTACCAGTAGGAAAACCATCAGACTGTGGTTTAATCGTCAGATCGCTTGCCCCTTATCGGCTACTATTATGTGCGGCACCTTCCTATTTAAAAACGGCAAATACCCCTAATGATCTAAGGCAACGTGAATGTTTCGTTTTTTCAATGGTATTACAGAATCATTGGGAATTTATTGGTCCGCAAGGACTTATTTCAGTGCCGGTGAGTGGACGCTTAATCTCTGATGGGAGCGATGCGTTACTTCCGGCGGCAATTAGTGGGTAAGGAATCATGTTACAACCGGTTGAAATGGTTAAAGCGGTGATTGAATTAGGACAACTCGTTCCATTATTACCCAAATACCCTATTCCCACTCATCCTATGCATGTACTTTATGCTGCTGATCGCCGTATTCCACCAAAATTAGGCAGTTTCATCGACTTTTGTCTACAAAAATTTGGACAAGTATAAATAAATCAATTGATCTGGAGCGTTGTTATGGATTTATCTATTGAACAAATACTCAAACAATTTGCTAATAAAAATATCAATATCAATAAGATATACTTTGTCAATCATCCTTCTTTAGTTCCTATCCTTGCTTACCAAGTTAATTTTCCTCGTATAGAAATCATCATAAAAGGTCAACAAAAGATGTTATGGACAAATGATAGAGGTGAACAAATCAGTAAAACGCTCTATTCCAATGATATTCTCTATGTTACCTCGAATAGTTGGAATAAACCCCTTTGGCATAAACCAGTTACCATTTTAAGTATTTTATTTGAAAAACAACAAATTGGTTTAAGTTTGTTTCATTGGGATGGAACGCAAATAATTTCTAAAGATCAATACAATATTGCAAGACGTGGACCACGTGTTGGCACCTTCATTATTCAGGCACTTGCAGAACTTACCTGGCATAAGCAACCGTCAGAAAAAAATCAAACCGCCTATTTTCTTATACATAGTTTACTGAGTAACACACTTGATTTGCTCAACGCCACTATCGAAACTTCGTCGAAAACCACCAGTTTATTTGAAGCGATTCGCCAGTATATCGATACGCACTTTCGTGAAGATGTGACCCGCAATTTTTTAGCGAAGATGTTCTATATCTCACCGAATTATTTATCACATCTTTTTCAACGTGAAGGAAAGATTGGATTGAATGAATACGTCAATCATATCCGTTTAGAATACGCCAAATCATTGCTTAAGAACTATGACTTAAATATAAAAGAGATTGCGCATGCTTCCGGTTTTAGAGACAGTAACTATTTTTGTCGAATTTTTAGAAAAAAAACCGAACGTTCACCAACCGAATACCGTCGACAATATCACAGTAAATTATCACAAAAAACATGAGATTTTAGTAAAAACTAAACACAATGATGTTGATAACAATAATATTCAATACAGTCACAATAATTATTGATGGCTTTTAATTTATCTTTTTTTAAAAAAATGGGCAACAAGGCTATGCCTTTTCCTCTTTCGACAAGATTGAGTAATTGGCTCAAAGAATCGACCGTAATAATTTTCTCCGATGGATAACCCAAAGTAAGCGTTTTGACTCTTAATGGGCAATGTTCATCATTATTGATCAATATTGGCAAACGCTCAGGAGTTACAATTGATTGGCTTTGCAAAAAAGCAATCGCTAAGTTTTCGGTATTTGTTAAAAGATAATCAGGATGCTTAACTTTTTCAAAAGTAATCACTTCATCATAACAATGGTGTTGAATTTGATTCAATATATCACTGGTTCGTTTAATGACAATTTCAGTAGAGTCAATGCAATATTTTGTTGTTTCAATCACAATAAACTGAAATAAAAGCTCCGATATTAATAATGTATTACGCTTACCTTTAAAAGACTTTTTGAGTTGTGAATACTTTGCTAAAGTCTGCAAAGTAAAATGATAAAATTGTTGCCCCTCTTGAGTAGGCTTAACTCCATCAAAACCACGAATAAATAAGGTAGCTTGCAATTCATACTCAATCTTTTTTAAGTGAGCCGTTAAATTTGATTGTGTACAGTTCAGAGCTTTAGCCGCTTTATTGAGACTTTTAAGATCATAAATCGTTCTAAAAATCAGTAATCCTTTAAAATCCATTTTACAAAGTCCCCTATCACTTTTTTTGATAACCCTATCATAAATTAGAATTATTCAAACTTCAATTTCCTTCTTAAACTCATAATCATAGTTATAAACTGACTTTAACATTCAAAGGAGAAAAACATGCAAGCTATGCAATATAAAATTCTTTTACCTGCCGATTATGATATGCAAATCATAAAAAATCGTGTCAAACAAAATGGCTATAAAATGGATGGCTTTAAAGATTTACTTTTTAAAGCTTATTTAATTTCAGAAAAAGGGGGTGATAATCTAGCAAATAGCTATTGCCCACTGTATGTTTGGCAACATACTAACGGGATGACTCAATTTATTTTTGATGGCTACTTTGACAATATAATTGATACGTTTGGCTGGCAAAATATTAATATCGGCATTACCGCAAACATTAAATTAGAAGATAACTTTCTACTCAGTAAATATGTACTTGAAGAACATCACACGATACCGATGAAAGCTCAACTAAAGAATTTTAATTTCAAAATTACAGAATATCAAAATCAGGTTGGTAATGTCGTTATCTATAATCCGGATAAATGGCAATATACTTCGTTTACTTTTTTCGAGCAAAAACCAAATAACCAACACAAAAATATCCATCAAATTTTGCATTTATCAAATGGCTTATAGCAAGGCGGTGTCTAACATTCTTATACCTAATCGGGTAGATTGACATTATCTGAAACAATCTCAAAAAATTATTAGAGTCTATTCACTTATCAAGATAAAACAGCATTATCTTGTAAAAAAAATTTAGGAGTCTATACCGTTTCACTTTAAATCAAATATCGATCATAAAAGAGACAAAGATGCCAAAAAATTTGTAATGACCAACAAGTAAAAACTACTTTCAATATAAAAAATGATTTGCCATTCAAGCATTGAAAAGCTCGCTAACCGAGTATTCAGTTAGCGAGTGACGGAATTATTCACAGATATAATTATCAAGGTTATTAGTATCACCTTTACCTTTATAGAGTGTTTGTTGAGGATATTGGCATATCGGTCTTTGTAAAGTTACTTGACCATTTTCTATTTTTTTAGCAATCAGATTCCTTGGCGCTTGTTTTTTCTCAACCCAATTAACTAATGACTCAAAGCCATTAATGTCATCGGGACCCTCACCACCATTACAATGGTCAACACCCGGTGCTAAATAGAGTTTTGCAAAGTTATCAACATAATCTTTGCCCCCCATAACTTTCAATACATTATTATAGTATTGAATCGTTCCTTTTGGCGCTATCAGACGATCATTTAAACCATGCCAAATAATCATTTTTCCACCCGATTTATTGAACTGGCTCAAATCAGGGTTATCTGTTCCCATTATTGGAGCAAACATTTTTACTGATTCATCAAAATAATTTTCGAAACCATTATACCCTAAACTTTTCCATTCAAAATTTGGATTTTGTTTAATCCAATACTTCAAATAATCAACCGGTATAGGAAAAGGGCCTTCATTACCGGCTAATACATCAAGTGGCGCGGTTGGTTCAATACTAAACCACAAAGGTTTTCCATTTTGATCTGTTGGACCTTGCCATATTTTTCGTAATGTTCGAATTTCATCTTTATTAAGCCCAGCTTGATTGAGTAATACATCACTAATTTGTAATGTTGTTGGATCGTTAACGATATCATCTTTAATTCCATCTTTTTCATCAGCAAATTTAATAATGGCTTTTCTAACTTCATCAAGTTTGCTACTTTCAATCGGCCTTCCTAACTCTTCTTGCATCACCACTTGTGGCCATATTTCTGCTGGTATAAATTTATCCCAATAGATTGCTGGCGCTACGATATATAAACCATCATAATCAGTTGGGTATCTTTGAGCCTCCATTAATCCTTGCCTACCACCGGTTGAGCAACCATTCCAATAGGAATAATCTGGAGCCTGACCGTAATAGGATTCGATAATGTGTTTAGTTTTTATTGTCATTTCATGTACACTGCGATAAGCAAAATCTGCTATCGAATCCACTTGTAATTTGCCCTCTTTAAAAACAAATTTACCATCAAACAAACTCCCTTCATGTCCAGTATCGGTCGCTGCTGCGACATAACCATGTTTAGCCGCTACGGCTAACTTATCAAATGGTATAAATCCTGCGTATCCCCCACCGCCAATGGATTGTAAACGGTGATTCCATTGACTTGGCAACCATATTTCAACATTAATAGCTGGTTCAATCATTAATTCAACTCGACAAATCTCTGGTAAATCGAAAAATTCTTTAGTTTTAGCCCCTCGTAATGTATCCGCTAATTTTGACGAAGGTATAAAGTGTTCTTCAATTAGCTCAGTATTTACTACTTTTGCACCCTCTAATTCCAAATTACGCAAGCTTTGACAGTGTACGGCTGAATCCCATAAAACTGGAGTTGCATAAGCAGAAGCACCCAAACAACTTAAAACCGATAAAAAAAATAAATTGCATTTCATCATATCTCTATTCCTATCATCAAACTATTTATTTTAAAAAGAGTTAACTTTAACATTATGCATTATTTGTACAAATAACAATATAAAAATGATTAATTTCTAACAAAACTAAACGTAGGATCATTAAATTGCTGTCAACATTTATGACTATTTTAAAGACTTGTAAGTTGCAATATGTCGTAGTGAATCGCGATGAAACCTTCATTGGAAAAGAAAACTTTGGAAGAAAAGGTAACCTATTCTTAGTAAAGAAAATTCAATGTCTATCAGGCTTTACCATAAAAAAAAATTAAATAATGTAAGCGGATGCATAAACCAAACTTTACCGTTTTGACTTAAGGTGGCAGGCGTTGATGAAGTTTCGGTTTGCTCAGTTGAGGGGGGGATGTTTGACTTTTTTCAGTTTCAGTGTCACTTTGTTCTGTCTGTTGACTTTGCTTAGCTAATCCTTTGGCGACATCATCCCACCACAGCATTTTTGTCGCTTTTTCTTTGGTTTTTTCCCAGATGATTAACTGCTTTTCTAATGCTTGTATTTTGCCATATAAAGCTAATTGTCCTTGTGTCAATTTCTTTTCGGGGGCATCTTTATAATCTGCTGGAAAACGCTCATATTCTCTTCTTTGTTGTTCTAATCCTTGTTTTATTGATTCTTTTTTGCTTGCGTCCATCTTACTAACATATGCATCACGTTTTGCTTCATCACCGTCTTTTATATAACCCAAATAGTTTTCCGCATCACCAGTCATTTCACTGTTTAATGCTTCCCATTTCGGTCGCTTTCCTTCTAAATCCAGCTCTTCATACCATTCACTTTTTGAGTGAAGATGTAAAATTCAATTTTTTTAAACCTTTAATCAAAATTCCAAGATACACATTTATTATTTTCATGAGCTTCTTTTATCGCATCCACTAAAGTAGACAAATCTTCTCTAGCCTTTTTTAAATACAAAGGATCAAGTGAAATAGCAGAAATAATCTTTTTATTTTTAATAAAATATTTACTTTCAACAATAAAAACAGTTTCAGATTTCAAATTTTCATCATGAAAACCTATTGGTAAATTGTAGTATTCGGTGTTTGATTTTACTTCAAGTTTATCTTTCACTTTTATGACCATAATTTTTGAACGGTATGTCTCACCATAAATTTCTAGTTCAAGTTGGTTTTTTTTACAATTTAACAAAGCTCCTTCTGTCGAATGTAAGGATTCAAGCGTCATCTCTTCTGCTTTTAAAGCGAATGATAATAATAAAATATTAAGACTAATTAAATATAATATACCCTTCATTATCTAATTCTCCTTCATTATGTTTTTTTAATAATTCTGACGCTTTATAACCAAAAGTAATTTCAAAATGAGGATAATCTTTTTGCTTTTCCCAATCACCTCCCCATGAAAAACCATTTCTTATACCGACAGGAGATATCTTTTTTAGAACGCTTTCGTCCCAATTAACATTGTTATTTTTCATTTCTATAACATCTATTGCTAGTCCATAGTTATGATAACTATATCCCCCTTTAACCCAAGTCACTATATTACCAGATGTTGTTCTACCTTGCTCATAAAGCCTATTTTGTTCTTCAATAGTTCTAAGCCCAGTTGTAACTCTTAGCTGTATACCAAATTCTTTTTCCACTTCATTGATAAAATTCACTGCTATTTGACGAATTTTTGGATGTAATAACGCTATCCTTGAGTTTGTTACTTTGTCCCATGTTTCAGTTTTTTTCCCTTCCATATAATAATCCACCATCGCCACAGGATGCATAAACCAAACCTCACCGTTTTGGCTTAACGTGGCAGGCGTTGATGAAGTTTCGGTTTGCTCAGTTGAGGGGGGGATGTTTGACTTTTTTCAGTTTCAGTGTCACTTTGTTGTGTCTGCTGCTTTTGCTTAGCTAAACCTTTGGCGACATCATCCCACCACAGCATTTTTGTCGCTTTTTCTTTGGTTTTTTCCTATAACTTATACTGCTTTTTTATCGAATTGAGAAACAAACAGGATTGTTCAGGAAAAGTAAACCGCATTATTTTCAGTCACTGCGGCTAAATTATTTAATGGTGAATGGAAATTCTTCTAACAATTAATTTTCTATTTAGCTACCCATTTCGCTCATGCTGATAAAACACGTTTTTGACTTTCTTTATTAATATTTGTTTTCAAAACTAAAACGTTCCTTGAAATATGATTTACTATAAAATTTAAAATCAAATAAAATACTATTCAAATCTTATTTAATTATTTTTTAAAAACAGCCTATTTAATTGAAACTATTCAAAATCATTGGTTCAATAGTACTTGGATTACATTCAAACTTTTTAAAGTGCATCTCTTTTCTTTTTATTCTCACACCTTCTTTTCCTAGATTTGTATCCACCAAATAATCAGTGTCTTTATTGGTAAAGGTTATCACAGATTTTTTTTTGTCTTCATCATCGATTATTTTTACTAATTGCAATTCTAATTTTGACTGGCTACCAAACCTATAAAACAACTTTGAATTAATATAATCATAGCATAACGATAATTGAGTATTGTTAACTTTACATCCAAATGCATTTTTTTCATTTTTATCTTTATTACAAAGTGTCGTATTTTTAAAAAATACATTTTGACTATAAATATTAATGATATCTTGATGCTGCATTAAATTTAATTTTTTATAAAACTGCTTTATCCAATCTTTTGAAATATTCTTTTCCAAAAATGAATTAAATAACAGCAATAAAAAATAATCAGGGTAAGACAATTGAGTATTATCTATAAAATAATGCATAATTTTTTCTGAGAAGATAGAGCTCATAATGTCTAGTTTGTCATTAATATTCTGAATAGAATAACTAACAACTTGTCCTTGAGAATAATCTAGATTGATCTCTCCTAATATGATTAACTTTTTATCTAAACTAGTTAAATAAGTTATTCTAGCCGGACTTTCCATTCCACCAAACTGATCAAAAATAGAAATTACACCTAAATTTGAAGTTTGAATTGATGGATTACCTCCTCCGTTATAAATATAACTATTAATTGTTCCATCTATATTTAAATTTAAATCAATTTGTGACATTTTGTCTTCTTCAGGATTAATCAGACGACAATAAATATATTTTCCTTCAAAATTATTACCATTAATAAATTGACCTTTAATAACATTTAATTTACTTTCCTTACATAGTTGTGCAAATATCGGAAAACTAAAGAAAAGCAATATTGTAAAAATATAGAATTTTTTCATTTTAACCTCTGTTTTGTAAACCTTCATACAAAGCATTTAAAGCAGCTTCAACTTCTTGCACTTTAATTGTATTATTTTTATACCATTTACTATTAATCATTGTACTAGTAGCAAAAGAATAGTTATCAACTTTAATATCATAATATACTTTACAATTCCTGATATTAAATTCATCGTATAAAGTTATAAGGGCTTTGTTTCTATCTACAACATGGTTATATCCTCCATTTATAGCCATGGTAACTTTAAGAAAGTCATTATTTGCCGCAATATTATTTACATTGCCCCATGAACTACCCTCAATCCAATACCAAAAAGCCGATTGAATTGTATAATCCAAATCAGAGCATATAAGATCTGGGTTATTTTTAATCGAATCATTTTTAATATACTGACTAAAAGATTCATAATTATAATCATGAGTAATTTGAATAAGCCCCCTACCATGATAATCTGAACCACCACTATAATTATTCCAATTATTTGGTATAGAACCATCCCTATTTTTATACTCTTCAGAAGTTCTAAAAAAATCACTTTCACATAATATTTGTGATATAAAATGAGCTTTCTGTAAACAACTTGTAACGTTATATTGAATAAAATATGAATTCAACTTTGAAAGAAATGTATCTATTGATATATTTTTTAGATTATTATTCATTTTATGAAATAACCCATTTTTTAAAACATCTACAGGTATAATAGATTTAAATTGTTCTTCAGTTATACATTTATTACACATACAACTATCAAAATTGAATATTTGTATTCCAACTGGGTGCATAAGCCAAACCTTACCATTTTGGCTTAACGTGGCAGGCGTTGATGAAGTTTCGGTTTGCTCAGTTGAGGGGGGCGATGTTTGACTTTTTTCTGTTTCAGTGTCACTTTGTTCTGTCTGTTGACTTTGCTTAGCTAATCCTTCGACTACATCTTCCCACCACAGCATTTTTGTCGCTTTTTCTTTGGTTTTTTCCCATAATTCTGACTTCTCTTCTAACTTATTTATTTTACCCAATAAGTTAAGTTGCTCCGGTGTTAATTTCTTGTCGTGGGCAGCTTTATAATCAGCGGGAAAACGTTGATAATCTCTTTTTTGTTGTGCTAATCTCTAAGAACGAACAATTGACTTTCTTCACATCTTAGCATTACTTAATGCTCCAACTGCATGAAAAAATTTTTTCAACAAGAGCTTTTTCTATTGATATCCCTAAATTGAATTGTTCATACTTTAATATTATCACGATTATTAACATCTAATAGTTAATTTATAGCTCCCCAATAATGTTAATCATTTTTCTAAAAGCTCAAACTTTTCATTTATGAAATTATAATATCTTCTTCTATATCCTTCGTTAGCTTCATTTTCATCAGGATCCGCTATTATTCCAGAAATAATAATTAAACTACTATTTAAATGATATTCTATAGAAAACCCATTTTCTCCATTTTCATCTTCTATCAAATAAGCATTAGGAAGTCCAATAACTTTGTTAGAGAGTAAGTTTCGAATCTCTCCACAAATTGCACCACCACCACACCCATAAACCTTAATCAAATAATGATACGCAAAGTTTGCATTTTTAATTTTTGTTTTAGTTTTAATAGCGAAATCGTTAAAATCTAATTTGATAAGTTCTTTACTTTGAGCTTGAGCTATTAAGGAATAATTAATTGCAAATATTATGAAACACAGAAGAGCAAACTTTAACTTTTTCATATTTACCTCCAATTTCCATTTTTCGATTCTTTTAATGCTTCAACCATTTGAGCTGGTAATATATGGGCAGAATTTAGCCCATCTCCTTGATAATATGATGAACCTTCAAAAGCTGCAATTCTTCCATTACTTATTGTTTTCCCTTTACGTACTCCTGCTGATGCAAATTCTTTAGCCCAATCATAAATAGCATCTTCAACATCACCATCCTGTTCTAAATATTTTATTATGTTCTTCCTTTTAATTTTTATCAAATATTCTTCAAATAAAATATCTTGTGTTTCTTTATTATATTTCAATGATAAGTCTAATTTTAAATAATCTAGAGCTGATTTTAAAGTTTCAGGAATTATTTGAAAGCGTCCAGCAGCAAATATTTCCCCTTTTGCTTGTTTATCAATTAATTCCTTTAGCGTCATAGAGGTTAAGTTAGTATTAAAAAAAGCTCTTAGTTTTGGTTTAGTTTGATTATAAGCTGAATAATCATTATTGGATTCAACTTCACCTAACAGCAAAGCAAATGGGCTTTCTGCCCAGCCTTTTTTTATTTCAACAATATTAAAATAATCCACCATAGCCACAGGATGCATAAACCAAACCTCACCGTTTTGGCTTAACGTGGCAGGCGTTGATGAAGTTTCAGTTTGATTAGTTGAGGTGTCTGCTGATTGCTCTTTTTTAGTTTCTGCTTCACTTTGTTGTGTCTGTTGACTTTGCTTAGCTAATCCTTCGACTACATCGTCCCACCACAGCATTTTTGTCGCTTTTTCTTTGGTTTTTTCCCATAATTTATACTTATCTTCTAACCCATTTATTATGCCCAATA
>NZ_JAFNMX010000015.1:0-44713 GCF_026537015.1 Gilliamella sp. B2887
CGGAATTGATTAACGTCAAAAAATCATTGAAGAGTGAATATAAAATACACGGTTTCATGTATTTTGCAACTTTTTTTTGAAAAATCTTAAATTAAAATAGATAGATAATTTACGAGAATGAGTAATACGTTGAAGAAAGAGTACTATAGTTTTAGGACCATATTTTAGTAAAAATGCTTTTTATTTAGTCGATTTTGGTCGTTAGTTTCAAACAACGCTATTAAAGCGTAATCTTGGCTAGATTACGCTTTTTAATCGTTAATGATATTGAAAGATGAACGGCTAATTTAATCCATCCACTTTCAGCAATAAATACATTGCCTGATAAGGTTTTAAGGTTATTTCAGACTCCAACGCATTGCTGTTTGTATAATTACCGAATAATTGTTGCCAATGAATCTGTTGCAGATCTTTTGGCAATGTCCAGTGAGTTGTTTTATTCGTCAAATTGATTATTACCAGAAGTTTTTGATTATTCCAATTGCGAACATAGCACCAATAATCGGCAATATCTGGCGTTAAATCTTGATAATCACCCAAAATAAATATTGGGTACTCCTTCCGCAATCTGATTAAGGTTTGATAGCAATAAAAGATGGAATTGGGATCGTCAAGTGCGGCTTTTACGTTAATCTGTGGATAATTGTTGGCAACAGCTATCCACGGTTCGCCTTTGCTAAAGCCAGCATGAGCGGAGTTATCCCACTGCATCGGTGTTCGGCTATTGTCGCGTGATTTGCTGGCTAAAATAGCTAGCATTTCCGCTTTCGACATGCCTTCGGCGATTTTTTCATGGTAAATATTTAAGCTTTCTACATCCCGATATTGTGATATATCAGTAAAATGAGGATTGGTCATACCAATTTCTTCACCTTGATACAGGTACGGCGTACCTTGTAGACCATAGAGCAACATAGCCAGCATTTTAGCTGATTCGGTATGATATTGGGTCTCATTGCCAAAGCGTGATACGATGCGGGGTTGATCGTGATTACACCAGAAAATGGCATTCCAAGCCTTACCGTGCATGCCAGTTTGCCAATACCCCATGATTTTTTTTAATTCTAATAAGTTGGGCTGTGCCAATGACCATTTGTAACCATCAGGATAATCAACTTTTAGATGATGAAAGTTAAATGTCATGGTCAGTTCTTTACCGTCTAAAGCAGCATAGTGTTGGCAATTTTCAAGGCTAGTTGAGGACATTTCACCCACGGTAATAAGTTGATTAGGTTGGAATACCTCTCGGCTCATCTCTTGTAGAAATTGATGTATTTTGGGACCATCAGTGTAATATTTTCGACCATCGCCGTTGTTATCATCCGCAAAATCTTGTTGTTTTGAAACTAAATTAATGACATCCAATCTTAAGGCATCCACTCCTTTATCCGCCCAAAATTGGCAAACTTTTTTGATTTCTTGTCGGACGTTGGGATTTTCCCAATTCAGATCAGCCTGTTCTTTAGCAAATAAGTGTAAGTAATACTGGTGAGATGGTTCATGCCATTGCCAAGCCTTACCGCCAAATTTTGAACGCCAGTTATTAGGCTCAGCACCATCGGATTTGGCATCTTTCCAAATATAAAAAGATCGATAAGGGCTGGATTTATCTAAAGCAGATTTAAACCATGGGTGCTTAGTTGAAGTATGATTAAATACCATATCCATCATAATACGGATACCGCGAAGATGGGCTTGCTGTACCAGCAATTCAAAATCCTCCATGCTGCCATAGGCGGGATCAATATCATAATAATCAGAGACATCATAACCATTATCAATTTGTGGTGACGGGTAAATAGGCGTTAACCAAATGGCACTAATCCCGAGTCTTTTTAGATAATCTAATCGACTGATAATACCTAATACATCCCCAGTTGGACTTGCGCCGCTGGCTTGAAAGCTTTTGGGATAGATTTGATAAATAGTACCGTTTTGCCACCAAGGAATATCAATTTTATTCATTGCTTGCTCTTCATAGTAATTTTTAAAAATCGTTAATTTAAACAATTGATTAACTGTTCTTATGCCAGAACGGTTAACTTTTATAGACTATTTAGCGAATATCTAACGTACCTTGTTTAAGCTTTATTTTATAAACGGTAGCCGTTAAAACGATCGGTACAACAATCGCCACAATCATTGCTAAGGCATAAATCGACCAATATACCGGTTTAATCGATAATATGCCCGGCAAACCACCGACACCGATACCATTAGATAAAACGCCAAATAAACCACAAATTAATCCAGCTAAAGCTGCACCGATCATGGCACATAGCATTGGGAATTTATAGCGTAAATTGATGCCGTACATTGCCGGTTCAGTTACACCTAAATAAGCCGAGATGGCAGCTGGAACCGAGACTTCCCGCTCATTATGTTTTTTACTTACTAATATAATACCCACTACCGCGGATGCTTGGGCAATATTAGATAAAGCAATAATTGGCCAAAGCGGAGTGCCGCCCATACTTTCGGTCATCTGCATGTCGATAGCGAGTGTAGTATGGTGAATACCGGTAATGACCAGCGGTGAATAGAAAAATCCAAAAATAGCTGAACCAATAAAAGCATAATCGCCGGTCATTAAATATTTAACAACCGTAGCAATACCGTTACCTAACATTCGTCCAAATGGTCCCAATAAAAAGTGAGCTAAAAATACTGATGCTAGCAGCGCAACAATCGGCACAATTACTAGCGTTAAGTAGTCAGGCACAATTTTGCGTAATCGTGTTTCGATCCACCCTAGTGCTAAACCTGCAAAAATGGATGGGATCACTTGTGCTTGATAGCCAACTTTTTCGATACTAGACCAACCAAAATCCCAGACTTCCGGTATTTTGCTTCCAAGGTCATAAGCGTTCATTAGTTGTGGTGAAACTAAAGTAATACCCAGTATAAGACCTAATACTGGCGAACCACCCATTTTTTTCACCGTAGACCAGCAAATAGCAACCGGTAAAAAGTGGAAAATCGCTTCACAAGGTAGCCAAAGAATATTATAGATAGGTTCTAACCAATGGTAAGTTTGAATCAGTGGTTTATCATCAATAGTTGGCATTTCACCGATGATATTACGTAAACCAAGTAATAGACCTCCGGCAATTAAAGCCGGTAATAATGGCACAAAAATTTCGGCCAAATTGGCAATAAGTTGTTCAAAGAAAGACATATTTTTCTTAGCAGCGGCTTTGGTCTGTTCTTTGCTTGCTTCGTCCAAATTTAATTGTTGGGTTAAAGTTTTGTAATAGCTATCAACATTCGTCCCAATGATAACTTGAAATTGCCCGGCGTTGTTAAAACAACCTTTGACAAAAGGAAGGGCTTGTATGGCATCAACATTGGCGATGTTGGGATCGATCAACGCAAATCTTAATCTGGTTAAGCAGTGGGTAACACTGGCAATATTTTCTTTCCCACCAATTAAATCGACCAGTTGCGTTATTGATTCGGTTGATATTTTTGAATCTTTAGCCATAAAAGTCTCCTTGTAATTAAAACTTTAGCTGATTTGTTTCATCAATAGTTTGGCTATTATTTAATATGAATCAAGCTTAAATTGATTTTAATAAATAATAAATGGGAACGTTCCCTATTTGTGACTGAACTCACAATTTTTTACTTGGATTGTGAGGCGATTGATTAATCGAGGCTGATTTTAAATCATTAATTTACAAGGTACGGTAGTGGTTTTAAATGAAACGGTATTTTGTAACATGCTGAGTAATGCTTGGGCGGCATAGGTACCGGCTTTATCAAACCCAAGCTCAACTGAAAGCGTATCAGGGAACAAAAAATTAAGTAACTCACTGTTGCCAATGCTCGCGACCACAATATGTTCTAATTGATTCTGCTGTAAATATTTGTTTAATCCTAAAGCGATGGCGTCAGTCGCACAAACGATTGCTGTTGGCGAGTGTGATAAAATTGATTCAGCAAGTTCATAACCTGAACGATAACTCAAATTGCCTAAGTAAGCATTTGTACTGATTTGATGTTTGTGGCAATAATCCATATAGGCTTGATAGCGTAATGCACCTGTTGTTTGGTCTTGTTGATCAATACCAATAAAGCCAATATTTTGATGTTTTCTTGATTGATGTAAATATTTCAGTAAGGTTGTGACTGCACCAATGTCATCGTAGCAAATGCAAGTATATTCCTGAAATGATCTGGCGATTATCACACTTTTATTTTGCCAAAATGATAATAATGAGTGTTCTAACCCAGTGAAAGCAAAAACAATCACACCATCTGCTTGCTTTTCTTTCAATATGGTTAAATGTTCGTGGACTTTATTAACACTAAACTGGCTTTCAAGGATGATAGGATCGTAACCATGCTGGTATAAAATTGGCAGTATAGCGCGCACTGCTTGATTTTCAGACATCGAATCAAGACGAGTGACAATAATACCTATCACTTTATTTCCATAACCACGCATTGCTCTTGCTGACTTAGAAGGGATAAATTGATACTGTTCAATGATTGTCATCACTTTATTACGGGTGGTTTCTTTCACCATTGGATCATGATTAATTACCCGTGAAACGGTCGATTTGCTCACACCGCTTAATTTAGCAATGTCTTTAATGGTTAGATGGTTAGACAACGCACTCATAATCACTTCATTATACGAAAATCAATGAAATCATAGTAATATAGATTGACCAAAATTGCGATATTCCGATTGAATAAGATGTTTATGAATAGAGATATCATGTTCAATTGATCTGTTCAATCATTCTTCAATGATTCATGCATTATTGTTCAAATAAATCCTAAAAACTTTGTTTTTCCGTTGGAAAAAGTAGTGTACTTTCAATAAGTTGTTGAATAAAATGAATGGTATGCAAAAATGATCCACTTTTTTATTTATTACGGTATTCGATTTTTACACGATTGACTGTTAATGCCATTACCCAATGTATTTATCTCGTTACTATAAGAAATGGTTTTTATGATTTTATTCATTCACTGTTTGATATTAATTTTTGATAAGTTTTTCCCCACGCTAACATCGCATCATGCACTTGTTTTAAACTTTGTCCAACTTCGGTTAAGGTATATTCAACTTTTGGTGGTACTTGTGCATAAACTTTGCGGGTGATTAAGCCATTTTTTTCCATAATGCGTAAATGAGAAGTGAGAACTTTTTGTGAGATGCCATTTAGGGATTTTTTTAATTCGCCAAAACGTTTGGTTCCAGTCAGTAAATCACGCACTATTAATACTTTCCATTTATCACCCATTAACATTAATGTGATTTCAACAGGACAAGGAGGCAAATTTTCATTTAATGACATTGTTAATAATTCCTTTAAATTCAATGATAGTTTCCTAAAAGATACTATATTACATAACGGTACCTACTTTACAATAGATACTTTGAATATTAATCTAAAACTTGCCATTGAGTAAAAGATTTTTTATATAACAGATATTTATTCGAATCAAATTGAATTTTAATTTAAATAATAGGAAAGGAGTAAATAATGAAAATAGCTGTAATTGGTGCAAATGGTAAATCAGGCTCATTAATTGTTAAAGAAGCACTTAACCGTGGTCATGCCGTCACGGCAATTGTCCGTAGAGCTGATGCTAAAGTTGATCCTAAAGCTGACGTATTGGTTAAAGATCTTTTTGAGTTAACTTATGATGATTTAAGACCTTTTGATGTTATTGTTGATGCATTTGCCACCTGGACACTCGAGTCACTGCCTTTACATCAAACAAGTTTAAAACATCTTACGGATATTTTGATGGATAAACCTAATCGATTATTAGTTGTTGGTGGTGCAGGTAGTTTATATGTCAATCCAGAACATTCTATTCGTTTAGTTGATACTCCCCAATTCCCTGAAGAGTTTAAACCATTAGCAAATAATATGGCAAAAGCGTTAGATGCACTCAAAAAATGTAACAATGTGAACTGGACATACTTAAGCCCTGCTATTGAGTTTATTGCTGATGGTCCAAGAACAG
The DNA here is from genome assembly GCF_026537015.1 of Gilliamella sp. B2887. Taxonomy (NCBI): domain Bacteria; kingdom Pseudomonadati; phylum Pseudomonadota; class Gammaproteobacteria; order Orbales; family Orbaceae; genus Gilliamella; species Gilliamella sp. B2887. The sequence goes on from NZ_JAFNMX010000015.1 coordinate 5,992, forward strand.
GTCATTATACCACTGGTGGTGAGCAGTTTATGATTAATAGTCAAGGCAAAAGCCAAATTAGCTATGCTGATTATGCTATTGCTATGGTTGATGAAGCTGAAAATGCTAAACATATTCAGCAACGTTTCACAGTTGTTGCTCAATAGTTTATTAAGCCTTACATTAAGATGGTCTATAATCAAATTACTAGGTTGTATGTAAGGCAAATGATTTAATCCGCAAGCATTAGAAATTTTTGATAACGTGTATCTATTTTCATTCTAATATCACAAAAATGTGGCAAAATGTTATATAGCTACACATTGTTGGATCCTTTTAGTGCATCACGAATCGAAATTTTCAAATCACAATATCGATCCTTACCAATTGATTCATTGGCATATTTATTGCATTACTGTTCTTATCACTTTTTCATAATTCTTATAGTTGTACTGTCTTTGATTCGTTGTTACTTTACTTGGAAAAACTGTTATGCAATACGATCTGATCATAAAAAATGGTCTTGTTATTCTCGAATCGGGTGAAGTCTATACCGATATTGCAATAAAAAATGGCAGAATTGCGGCTATTGGCTTGGATTTGGAGCAAGCTATTAAGACTATTGATGCTCAAGGCTTAGTTGTCAGCCCTGGTATGGTTGATGTTCATGTGCATATTAGTGAGCCTGGCGGTGTTCGTCATGAGTGGGAAGGCTATGTGACTGGAACAAAAGCATGTGCAAAAGGGGGCGTAACAACCTTTGTTGAAATGCCTCTTAATCAACTTCCTGCCACTACCAGTGCTGAAACTCTTCATCAAAAATACGCTGCTGGTCAAGGAAAACTTTATGTCGATGTTGCTTCCTATGGGGGATTAGTTCCTTATAACTTAACCAATAATGGTATTGCAGAACAAGTCGAAGAAGGTGTTGCGGCATTTAAATGTTTTATGGCAACTTGTGGGGATCCAAATCTTGAAGGTGATTTTGCTAATGTGAATGATTATGCATTGTGGGAAGGGATGCGCCAAATTGCCAAAACCGGTAAAGTGTTGGCTATCCATGCAGAAAATGCCGCAATTACTGATATGTTAGGTCAACAAGCCAAAGCACGAGGGGAAAATAAATTATCACAATATGTAGCAACTCGTCCGGTATTTACTGAAGTTGAAGCAATTCGTCGAGCCATCTTTTTTGCTCAGCAAACTGGCTGTCCGATTCACATTTGCCATGTTGCTTGCCCTGAAGGGGTTGAAGAGGTAATCAAAGCTCGTCAAGACGGTGTGAATGTGACATGTGAAACCTGTATTCATTACCTCTATTTCACTACAGACCAATTGGATGCTATTGGACCAATTGCAAAATGTTCACCACCAATCCGCGATCAGCAAGCTCAAGAAGGATTATGGAAATACCTCTTTGCAGGACACATTATTACCGCCGTATCCGATCATTCACCTTGTACCTATGATTTAAAAAATAAAGACAATGCTTTTGATGCTTGGGGCGGCATTTCTGGTGTTCAAAATAATGTGGATATATTTTTTGATGAAGCGGTACAAAAACGGGGTATGCCATTAAAGCAATTTGCCGATATTATCGCAAAAAATCCTGCCGAAAGATACAACTTACCAACCAAAGGCGCCATTCAAGTTGGTAAAGATGCTGACATTATTTTTATAAAACCTCGTTCATGCTATGTATTAAAAGCTCAAAATCTTGAATATCGCAATCAATTTAGTCCTTATGTGGGTAGGCAAATTGGTGCACAAGTCGTACAAACATTGTTACGAGGAGAAACCATTTATCAGATTGATTCTGGTATTGATTCAACACCAAGAGGAACCTTTATTCGCTGTTAATCATAAAGACATAAGTAAAAACTCAGGTAATTAAGGGATAGGATTATGAAAAATCATACAAAGCAATCATCATCTGAATCACTAACCATTAACAGATCATTACTACCTAAGACCAATAAAGATCGAACCATGAATTGTTTTACCTATGGATTTATGTGGATAGGCGATGGTATGAATTTAGGTAATATGACTTTAGGCGCAAGCTTGGTAGTAGCAGGAGTTGCGACTATGAATACTCTTCAAACTTTCATTGCAATGTTCATCTCAATCTTAATTATTACCACAATTTTTGTTTTAAATGATCGGTTAGGGTATCGCACTGGAATTCCTTATGTGATGCAACTGCGCATGTCATTTGGAATAAAAGGAGCTGTTGTTTCATCGTTGCTACGTGGTATTCCTGCTATTGTTTGGTATGGCTTTCAAAGCTGGATTGGCGCAACAGCCCTTAATGAAATCATTAAAATATTATCGAATGGCGGATTTAATCAGGTATTTGTCTGTTTTCTTATTTTGCAATGTTTCCAAATCGCCTTGTCGCTATATGGGTTCCATGCAATAAAATGGGTTGAAACCTTAATTTCGGTTGTTATTCTTTGTGCATTAGTTTATGTTTTTATTATACTACTCAATAATCATCAAGATATTGTTATAGACAAATGGGTGAAGCCTAAAGGAACCTGGGGACTGCCTTTTTATGGCTTTATTATGATGTTTTTGGGCAATTATTCTGCAATTTTTCTGAGTGCAGCTGATTATTCTCGAGAGCTCAAATTAGGCTTTAGCCATCGTCAAAGAGCGTTACTTTATTTTCTACCGATTTTTATTGCTTATGGTTTTATTATTACTATTGGCGTGATGTTGGCTTCTGTCACTGGTAACGCTAATCCAGTGAAAGCCTTTGCAATCGTGGTAGATAATTCCTATATCACTATTATCGTATCAACCTTTATTGTGTTAGGTACCATTGCGGTAAATATTGTCGCTAACATTATTCCGCCAGCTTACGTGATTACCTTGTTAACGAAAGCCAATTATCAATTATCCGTAACAATTACCGGTTTATTAGCTATCGCTTCTTTCCCTTGGATTTTAGTGCAAGATACATCAGCACAAGGATTAGGCTTATTTATTCTCATTTACTCCGCATTTTTAGGACCAATTGTTGCAATACTATTGGTGGAATATTATTTATTACGTCGCCAGCAAATTAATATACATGCTTTATACAATAATAAAGGTCAGTTTGCAGGTTATAATCCTGCGGCTATTTTAGCGATGCTTATTGGTTCTGCTTCGGCATTTTATGAAGTAAGTTTATCATGGATTGTCGGTTTTTTTGTTGGTGGAATAAGTTATATCTTATTAACCAAATACAGGTTTATGCAATCTCCTTTCAAAAAAGGGACAATCTTTGAAAAGAGATAGAGAATTTTACGTGGCTATCGAAACTGACCGTTTAAACTTTCTGTTTTTATTAGGTTTCACTGCCAATTTGACATGTTACTTTGATCTCTCGATTATTCGGAATTTCTAAATTTGACAATACCGCTAATTGAGGAAAATTAGGTCTTAAAAATTGAGCAAGCATGGCTCGTAACGAGTGATTAACCAATAAAACCGGTGGAGCACCGATTGCTTCTTGCTGATGAAGAGCTTGTTGTAGTTGTTGAATGATATGTTCAGCTAAACCCGGCTCAAAGTTACTGGTATTTTGCAGTGTTTGCAGTAACAAACGCTCTAAATTGACATTTAAGCAGATCACATTGATTTGCTCACTATCAGAAAACCATTGTTGAGTGATTACGCGCCCTAATGCAATTCTAACCATACTAAGTAATTGATAAGCATCATTCTGAGTTGGTGCATGTTCACAAATGGTTTCTATAATGGTGCGCATATCACGAATTGAAACTTTTTCAGCAATCAAATTTTGCAATATTTTATGAAACGTTGTTAATGTTATGACTCCTGGAATAAAGTCTTCAACAAGTTTTGGTACTTCTTGCTTAATTCGATCGAGCAGTTCTTGAGTTTCTAACCGACCAAGTAAATCACTGGCAAATTGTTGTAACAGGTGATTAAAGTGCGTTGCAATCATAGTGCTAGTATCAACAACGGTATAACCTAATATCTGCGCATTTTCTTTATCGTTTTTATCTATCCAAATAGCCGGCAATCCAAAAGCAGGTTCAGTAGTAGGTGTGCCTTTAATGGTTTCAGTTACATTACCTGGATTAATGGCTAACCATTTATTATTAACAATTTCACCTTTTCCAATTTCACCACCTTTAATAAAGATTTTATATTGATAAGGCGCTAATGAAAGATTATCGCGAATATGCACTTGAGGAGGTAAAAAGCCTAACGTTTGAGCAAATTTTTTACGTAAACTACGAATTTTACCCAATAATTCGCCGTTTTGTGTTTGATCCACCATAGGGATAAGTCCGTATCCGACTTCCATGGCTAAAATATCTTCAATATTTACATCCGACCAAGTGGCTTCTAAACTTGCTGGCGTCGTTGCCGGTGCTTCTGTGGTTTTTGTGGTATTTTGTGGCTCAGCATTTTTATGTTTGTTTAGCCACCATGCCAGCACGGTTAAAAAACCGGTGAACATTAAAAATACAATATTGGGCATGCCTGGAATCAGTCCAAGTAAGCCAATTACAACCGCTGTCAAAATCAATACTTTAGGGCTATTGAATAACTGGTTAAGCATTTGTTCACTGATACTATCTTGCGAGTTCACTCGAGTAACAATAACACCTGCTGCAGTTGAAATAATTAATGATGGTATTTGCGCAACTAAACCATCGCCAATTGTCAGTAATACATAAGTGTGGCTTGCATCAGCAAACGTCATACCATGTTGCATAACACCAACTAATAAGCCACCGATAATGGTAATTGCCATAATGAGCAACCCAGCAATAGCATCACCGCGAACAAATTTACTGGCACCGTCCATTGAACCGTAAAAATCGGCTTCTTGGGTCACTTCTGCTCTTCGTGCTTTAGCTTCATCTTCACCAATTAACCCCGCATTAAGATCAGCATCAATTGCCATTTGTTTACCTGGCATGCCATCTAATGCAAAACGAGCCCCCACTTCAGCAATTCGTCCAGCTCCTTTGGTAATCACCATGAAGTTAATGATGACCAGAATAACAAATACAACGATACCAATAGCAAAATTTCCACCAACTAAAAAGTGCCCGAACGCTTCAATAACCCGCCCTGCCGCATCACTGCCGGTATGACCTTTTAATAATACTACCCTTGTAGAGGCAACATTGAGCGATAAGCGCAATAAAGTTGCAAATAATAAAACCGTTGGAAATGCTGCAAAATCAAGCACTCTTTTAGTGAATAAAGCGACAATTAATATAATAATGGATAAGGCAATATTAAAAGTAAAAAATAGATCTAAGATAAAAGCTGGCAAAGGTAATACCATCATCGACAGAATCAATAATATGAGTATTGGTCCCGCTAAAATTTGATATTGACCATTTTTTAAGGTATTCAATGACAATAATGTCTGTAGCTTTGATTTAATCATAAAATTAGTAATTACGGTTATTTATATTCGGATAGCGATTCAGGTACGGGTAAATTATTCGGTGCTATTGGCTTATCACCGCCATATTTATACCAATGTTTTAATTGATATACCCAAGCTAAAATTTGTGCCACAGCGGTATAAAGCTCGGTTGGAATCGTTTCACCAATTTCACCATGGTGATATAAAGCACGAGCTAAAGGTGGTGCCTCTAATAAGGGTATATTATGTTCGCTTGCTATTTCTTTAATACGCAGCGCAATGTTATCCGTACCTTTGGCTAATAATTTTGGAGCAGCCATGGTTTTATCATCATATTGTAAAGCAACAGCGTAATGGGTTGGGTTAGTTACAATAACATTGGCTTTAGTCACATCTTTCATCATTCGACGTCGGGCCATTGCTTGTTGCATTTGGCGAATACGACCTTTTATTTGTGGATCACCTTCTTGTTCTTTAAACTCATCTTTAATTTCTTGTTTGGACATTTTCAATTTTTTCAAATTACTCCAAATTTGATAAAAAATATCAAAACCAACCATTGGTATTAAAGATAACACACTTAAAATTCCACAAATAATGACTAATTCTATTGCATTTGTTAATGCGTTATTTAAATACATATTGGGTAAGGAAAGTATATTGGGAAAATAGTGTAATAAAAATAGAGCTACCGTGGTTGAAATCAGGGTAACTTTAAGTATGCTTTTAAGCAGTTCCGAAAAAATTCTAATGCTAAATAGTCGACCAAACCCAGCTATAGGGTTGAGTTTTGAAAATTTTGGTTTGATTGATTGCAGGCTAAAGAGTAATCCCCCAACACCAAGTGGAGCAAACATGGCAGTAATTACCAATCCTATAACAATTGGCACAATAGACCAAATACCTGCTGTGATCAAATTAACTAAATGTAAAGTAATTAATGTATCATCTTTTGGTGAGTGTGATACTTTGATCGCCATTTTTATAATAGTGATCAGTTGATTAACTGTATAAGGTCCTATTATTAAAAGTAGTGAAATACCTATTAATAGAATAAACAAGGATGTTAATTCTCGAGATCGTGGTATCTGCCCCTTTTCCTTAGCTTTTTTTATTTTGCTATCCGTGGGTTGTTCGCTTTTATCTAGATCACTCTCATTAGCCATGGTGGGAATAAAATTATACTGTTAAATGCATTTTTTAATGATAACAGTATGAACTTATTATTTGAGAATTATTGCTTTGAAAAGGCGATGATTTATGGGGTATTTATCTCGTTTAACGGATTTTAATATCAATAGTTTGTTTGTTTTTATTTTACACTTTCGCCCGTTTGGATGAAATAACTTCAGTTTGCTGATAGCCATTATTTGTATAAACTGCTGGATTATTTAAATTTTTAAGATGATTGATTGACTGTTCTGTCATGTTCATGCGATTTTGAATAATCAAACCATTATCGTGATTAATCTTTGCCAATAATTTGGTAGTATCGGTAATTGATTGCCAGTGAGCCGCCACGGCTGGATTTTCATTATAAGGGGGTTGTATTGCCAGTTGTTGACTCAACTTAACTCGTTTTTCATCCAATAATTTTAATTGAATAAGTAACTGACTTTTTTTATCAATAATATCAGCTAATTGATTGATTAACTTATTATCAATCAGTATTTGTTGCTCTGTTTGCAGAATTTCTGAGAGAGTTTGTAACATTTCTGTGATGTTGTTTAAAATATCCTCTAATTCTAACATGTTTACATTCCTTAAATGTTCATTAGCTTTCAATGTTTTGTAACATTTGCTGAATCAGTTCTTTAGCAATTTTTCGTGAATCAATCACTAATGAACCATCGGCAATGGCTTGTTTTATTTTATCAACTTTTTTTACGTTAATATCATTGTCGATTGTGCGTAATAGTGTTACTGAATTTTGTGATAGGTTTACATTAGCACTTACCTTGGTATCATTTTGGGCTGGTATTACCGCTGTCTGATTTTTCTGTTGCTCAGAAATTACATCACGACTCATAAGTCCTGAAATGGCGGTAATAGATTTTGTTGCATCAATACTCATAAGGTACCTTTGATCATATTTACGATTTGTATAATTTGTTTAGTTCCATTATCGGCAAAAATAGAAAAATCATTAATTTTATTTGTTGAAAATGATTACACCTTGATTTGTTAATACTCCATCAATAACATTACCTGAATTAAGTTTAACACTAATTTTCTCATCTAATGTGGCATTATTGAGTGATTTACCATTTGTGGTTATTTGATAACTTTCGCCATCAATAATGACTTTAACGATTTGACCAGCTTTAACCTGCCAATTTTTTTGTAGCATTGCTTTTTTTATGGTTTCACTCTGATTGATATTACGTGTAGCAATATGATTAAGGGCATCGGATTTATTTAAAATAACTGAGGAGGGGAGCTTATCTAACCATCCAAATTTTAAATCTATCAAATCTTCTGTGATAACTGAGCCAGCCATGATTGGTTGTTTGGCGATAAGGTAATGTCCGCTAACTGCAACATAAATGTGCATAAACCTTTTTTTATTATCACACTGTACACTGATGGTCATATTGCCCCACGGTTTTTTGGTATTAAGTAAAGATAAGGTGGGGTTGTCGCAATTCAATTTAGGCATATCATTGGTATAACTAATCGTTACAGCTTCAGGATTATGGCTAAATTGCTGAGTAATGAGATCGTTAATCTGTTTGCTAAGCGAGTTAGCTAAGACGATATGGCAGCTAAATAAGATAAACATACCAATTATTAATTTCACTATTCTAATCATGCTTATTTTTTCTATATTATTTATGATGTAAATTTTACTTTATGCTCAGAAAGTCTGAATGTTGAAATAAGGACAATTTTAACCGTTATTTGTACGATGATTTTTTTTAGCTTCACTTAAAATCCTTTCTATCAAAAAAAATTAGGGTGATTTTATGTTTGATAAATTGGATAACTGGGTTAATTTTCACAGTCAGGCACTCAATGTGCGTGAAATGCGGCAAAATATTCTAGCCGCCAATATTGCTAATAGTGATACACCTAATTATCAAGCTCGAGATATTGATTTTAAAGCAGAGTTAACTAAAGCCATAAAAAATGAAGGTAATGCAAATAATATTGCACTTCATATTACTTCTAATGGTCATATTCCAATGTCAATGCCAATGATGACAAATCAAAATCTATTGTATCGAATACCTTATCAAGCTTCAGCAGATGGTAACACTGTAGAGATGGATCAAGAGCGTACAGCGTTTATGGATAACACTATTCACTATCAAAGTAATCTTACTTTTTTAGGTGAACAATTTAAAAATGTGATGTCAGTATTACAGCAAGGATAATTGTCATGAGTTTTTCTATTTTTGCCATTTCCGGTTCAGCACTGATGGCACAGACCCAACGTATGAATATCAGTGCCAGTAATTTAGCCAATGCTGAAAGTATTACCAGCACAACAGGTCAAGCTTATCGAGCTAAACAAGTTATTTTCCAAGTTGATGATAATGGTTACCAAAATAGCGTAGCAGGCGTAAAGGTGTCACAAGTGATTGAAGATCCAGCGCCAATGAATTTAATCTATGACCCGAATCATCCTTTAGCAGACGAAAAAGGTTACATTCAAAAACCAAATGTTGATGTAGTGGCAGAGATGGTCAATACCATATCAGCATCTCGTAGTTATCAAGCAAATGTAGAAGTCATCAATACAGCAAAAAGTTTAATGCTTAAAACCCTTACCTTAGGGCAATAGAAGGATGTAATTCATGGGTATTTCGAATGTAGCAGTGTCAGAAACATCAAATATGACGAGTCCAGTCAGAAAAGGGACATCTGATGGTAATTCTAGTCAGGAATTACAAGATAATTTTTTAACATTACTTATCGCCCAAATGAAGAATCAAGATCCCACCAATCCCATGGACAACAGTCAGTTGACTTCACAACTTGCTCAGATTAATACGTTAGCAGGTATTGAACGACTTAATACGACATTAGGTATGGTTTCTGGTCAGATTGACGACAGTATGTCAGTGAATGCAAGTAATATGATTGGTAAAGGTGTCATGGTTCCAGGTAATAAAATTTTGGTTGCCACATCGGAAGTCGAAGGCTCAGAAACAGAAAAAGAGACCATTACCACACCATTTGGCTTTGAACTTATGCGTGATGCTGATTCAGTGGTTGTTACCATAAAAGATGAAAACGGCAATGTTGTGCGTGAGGTTGATCTCGGTTCGATTCCTGCTGGGGTCAGTTCTTTTACTTGGGATGGTGAACTTAATGATGGAACACTTGCGCCTGATGGTAGCTATACGTTTTCAGTTAATGCCAGCTACGATGGACAAAAAGTATCTTCAACACCATTATCTTATTCCGTGGTGTACGGAGTAATTAATAGCAAAGTTAACAATAAAGTATTACTAGATTTAGGGATACTGGGTTCAATTAGTATTGACGAAGTGCGTCAAATTCTTTAAAGGGGAATAAGTTCATATGGGGTTTTCTCAAGCAATTAGTGGTATGAATGCCGCTTCAAAACAATTAGATGTTATTGGTAATAATATTGCCAATTCTGCAACAGTTGGCTTCAAAAGTGCTAGTATCTCATTTGCTGATATCTATGCCGGTTCAAAAGTTGGAATGGGGGTTAAAGTTGCATCTGTTATGCAAAATTTTAATGATGGCACGACAACCTCTACCAATAATAGTTTGGATGTTGCTATTTCTGGTAATGGATTTTTTCGGTTAGTGGATAGCAGTGGGCAAATCTATTATACCCGTAATGGTCAGTTCCAATTAGATGCTGAGCGTAATATTATCTCTGCCGATGGATTACAATTAACGGGCTATTTAGCGACAGGTACGCCACCACAAATCCAACAGGGATCTGCGCCTGGTCCATTAAAAATTTCGCAAGAGATGTTAAATGCTTCAGCAACCAGTAAGGCCTCTTTGCAAACAAATTTAAATTCAAACAGTAAAGTTCCTGAAAAACAACCGATCAGTGCAACAGATGCTGACACATTTAATTATTCAACCACCATCACCACTTATGATTCCTTAGGTAATCAACGTAATGTTCAGCTTTTTTATGTTAAAACAGCAGATAACCAATGGGATGTTCATTATCTTGATAGCAGCGATCCTAACGCAACGCTTCAGACCTTAGGGAAAATGGAATTTGATTCATCCGGTAAATTAATTAGTGATCCAGAAATGACGATCAATATTAATGGTCTAAATGGTTCGGCAGATAACAGCTTTACATTATCACTTGCAAGCAGTACCCAACAAAATATGGGTAAAGAAGTCGGTAGCATTAAAACCCCTATTATTGATGGTTATGCCGCTGGTGATCTAGTTGGCTATAGTATTAATGATGACGGTACAATTTTCGGTGTTTATTCTAATCAACAAACCATGTTATTAGGTCAAATTGCCATGGCAGATTTTGCCAATGTTAATGGATTAGAATCAGCGGGCAATAATAATTGGCGATCAACGCTTAATTCTGGATCAGAAGTGTTGGGTACCGCCAACAGTGGGACGTTTGGTTCACTAGCCAGTGGTGCGGTAGAGGCTTCTAATGTTGATATGAGTCAAGAGTTGGTCAATATGATTGTCGCTCAGCGTAATTATCAATCGAATTCACAAACCATTAAAACTCAAGACCAAATACTCAATACATTGGTTAATTTGCGTTAGTTTAAGGATTATTTATGGATCGGGTTATTTATACTGCAATGTCGGGCGCAAGCCAAACGCTTAATCAGCAGGCGGTTACTTCACATAATCTGGCAAATGTATCAACGGTGGGATTTCGAGCTCAATTAACAGCAATGAAAGCTGTGCCAATAGTAGGCAATGATATGCCAACACGAACGATGGTTGTTGCAACAACACCTACTTACGATTCAACAATGGGAGCATTTAATTATACTGGTCGAAATTTAGATGTCGCACTATCTCAAGACGATTGGCTTGCAGTACAGTTAGCAGATGGAAGTGAGGCTTATACCCGTAATGGTGCAATTGAGATTGATGAAAACGGTGGACTTTATATCCAAGGCCATCCATTAATGGGGGATAATGGTGTTTTAACTGTACCACAACAATCTCAAGTAAGTATTAGTCGTGATGGTACCCTTTCTGCTTTAGGCGCAGGAGATAAACCGACCACTATAGCCCAAGTCGGTAAAATAAAAAAAGTCCATCTTTTGCCACAAGAAATGGTACGTGGCGATGATGGTTTTTTTCATTTAACACAGGCAACATTAAATGAACGTGGTGCGGTAATGCCTGATAATCCAAAAGCTCAGTTAATGTCAGGGGTATTAGAAGGCAGTAATGTGAATCCTGTTACCGCTATGGTGGATTTAATCTCTCATGCTCGTCAATTTGAAATACAAATGAAAGAAATCACTACTGCTGATGAAAATGCTCAAAAAGCGAATCAAATTTTATCACTTACTTAGGAGGGAATAGCATGATTAAATCATTATGGATTGCTAAGACAGGATTAACTGCTCAACAAATGAATATGGATATTATCTCTAATAATTTAGCCAATGTTAGTACCAGTGGTTTTAAAAGACAGAGAGCGGTATTTGAAGATCTACTTTATCAAACGGTTCGCCAACCAGGGGCACAATCATCTGAGCAAACAACATTACCATCCGGGTTGCAAATTGGTACAGGTGTTCGTCCAGTTGCGACCGAACGTATTCATAGCCAGGGAAATTTGGAAGCAACGGATAATAGCAGTGATGTGGCAATTAATGGACAAGGTTTTTTCCAAGTTTTATTACCCGATGGTACACAAGCGTATACGCGTAATGGTGCGTTTCAAGTCAATCAAAATGGACAATTGGTTACAGCTGCTGGTTATGAAATTCAGCCAACCATTAATATTCCATCTAATGCCATTAAAATGACCGTTGCACGTGATGGTGTGGTCAATGTGACCTTAGCCAATCAATCAACACAAGTCCAAGTTGGGCAATTAACCTTACATACGTTTATTAACGATACAGGACTAGAAAGTATGGGTGAAAACTTGTATTTAGAAACCGAAAGCTCAGGTGCACCAACTGAAAATACTCCTGGACTAAATGGAGCAGGATTGCTCTATCAAGGTTATACTGAAACGTCTAACGTTAATGTTGCCGAAGAGTTGGTTAATATGATTCAAGTACAACGTGCTTACGAAATTAACAGTAAAGCCATTTCTGCATCGGATCAAATGCTACAACGTTTAAACCAATTATAAATCTAATAGCATGATAAATATAGTGAAATATCTTTATATTCTCATAGCACTTTTTCTTTTTAGTTGTGCTCAGTTGCCTAAAAAAGCCTTGGTTGAAGGGCAAACAAGTATCGTGCCGAGAATGCCTGATATTGTCAATACCAGTGGTTCAATCTATCAGGCAGCCCAACCGAGCAGTTTTGGCTATCAACCCATGTTTGAAGATCGTAGGCCGCGCAACATTGGTGATGTTTTAACAATTGTCTTACAAGAAAACGTTAGTGCAAGCAAAAGCTCATCAATTAATGCCGGTCGTAATGGGGCTTTAAATGTAGGGGTAAAAACCGTTCCTCACTTTTTAGATGGACTGGTTGGCCGAGGTAAAGCCGATACGGATATCTCAGGTAGTAATGATTTTAAGGGATCAGGTGGTGCGAATGCAAAAAATACCTTTAGTGGCACCATCACCGTCACTGTGCAAAATGTCATGATTAATGGCAATTTGAAAGTCATTGGTGAAAAACAGATTGCCATTAATCAAGGTACAGAATTTATAAGATTTTCGGGTGTAGTAAATCCAAGAACCATTAGTGGTAATAATACTGTTATTTCAACGCAAGTTGCTGATGCCCGTATTGAGTATGTCGGTAACGGCTACATTGATGAAGCACAAACTATGGGCTGGTTACAGCGCCTATTTTTAAATTTTTCACCATTTTAATGAGTATCATTATGCTAAATAATTTACGCATTTTTATCAATTTACTTGTTATGACATTGTTGGTTGTTCCTGTTTGTTATGCAAAACCCATTCGTGATCTTGTTACCATTCAAGGGGTAAGAGAAAATGCTTTAGTGGGTTATGGTATTGTGGTTGGACTTGATGGCACAGGCGATCAAACTTCACAAACACCTTTTACTATCCAAAGTATCACAAATATGTTATCGCAATTAGGGATAACGGTGCCATCAGGCAGTAACATGCAATTGAAAAATGTAGCAGCCGTAATGGTAACCGCCAAATTACCTTCTTATGCACGAGTTGGACAACAAATTGATGTGGTGGTTTCCTCTCTTGGGAATGCGAAAAGTTTGCGTGGCGGAACATTAATTATGACTCCACTAAAAGGCACGGATAATCAAGTATATGCTATTGCACAAGGTAATTTGTTTGTTGGTGGAATGGGGGCAAGCAGCAAGGGTTCAAGTGTCAGTGTTAATCAAACTGCTGGAGCGACCATTCCTAATGGTGCAACAATCGAACGAGAGCTTGCTACTCGTTTAGATGAAGAAGATACGATTCATCTACATCTTAACCAATTTGATTTTACCCGTGCCTTAAAAATATCTGAGGCAATTAATAAGTTACAAAAAAATATAGCTGTTGCGATGGATGGTACAACCATTACTGTAACAATGCCTAAGGATAATCAGGCGCGAGTAAAGTTATTGTCACGCATACAAAATCTTGAAATTGGTCATACACCTATTTCAGCTAAAGTGGTAATAAATACACGTACTGGTGTTGTGGTGATGAATCAAAAAGTTAAATTAGACAATTGTGCCGTTGCTCATGGTAACTTGTCGGTTGTAGTCAATAACAAATTAAAAGTTAATCAACCTAATACACCATTAGCGGGAGGCAACACCGTAGTTGTTCCTGATAATGATGTTAGCATCGAGCAAGATGGTGGCGCATTACATAATTTGACTTCAGGAACTGACTTAAACCGAGTTATTCATTCACTTAATTTATTAGGGGCAAATCCCACAGAGTTAATGTCGATACTTGAAGCATTAAAAACCGCAGGTTGTTTACATGCCTCATTGGAAACGATTTAAAGCAGAATTATTAATATGAAGAATCAAATTAATCAGTCTATTAACCGTTTTGCTTATGATTTTTCAAACATTAGCCAATTAAGACGCAATGCCGTTAGTGGATCAAGGGAAAGCATCAAACAAGTTGCCGATCAGTTTGAAACATTGTTTGTGAATATGATGATGCAATCAATGCGAAAAGCCGTTCCTAATGGTGGGTTATTTAATCAATCTGCCATGCAGTTATTTACCTCAATGTTTGATCAGCAAATTGCACAACAAACAGCAGGAAAAGGGCTTGGACTTGCCGATATTATTGCTAAACAATTAATTAATCAGTCTCGTTCTACGGTTAGCATTAATGCACAATCTCAAGCTAATCATCAACAAGCTAATATGCAATTGGCACAATCTTTATTCAGTAATAATTCTTCTAATTTATCTCCAGCCGCATTAGGTCAAATGCTCTACCAGCAACATAAAACTCATGAAATAACCCAAAAAAATGTTAATAAATTGTCACTATCAACATCACTTAATCGTCTTGATGAAGATCCTATTACACAATTTGTGGTTGAATGGTTTGAACCCGCTAAACAGGCTGCCAAAGTTTCAGGTATTCCTTATGAGGTTATTATTGCTCAAGCCGCATTAGAAACAGGTTGGGGTAAAAAACAGATAAAAACAACTGATAATCAGCCAAGTTATAACTATTTTGGTATAAAAGCATCTTCATCATGGAGAGACAATTCTACTCGGTTAACGACGCAAGAATTTCTCAATAATAATAAAGTTAAAATTCAAGATGATTTTAGAGTGTATAACAGTAAACAACATGCGATCACCGATTACCTTAATTTACTCACTAAAAATCCACGTTATCGTGCTGTAGTCAATGCACCCGATGCAAGAACAGCGGCCAAAGCATTACAAGATGCTAATTATGCAACCGATCCTAATTATAGTGAAAAATTGATTCAAATTATCAATCGTATTGAGACAATAGCTAAAAATACATCACAAAAATCCATGTCTGGTTTCAGTCAAATTGCCTTTAAATAGTATTTAATAAACTGTTTTAAGTTTAAAAAAAGTGATGATTAGGAGGCTTTTGCCTCCTATTTTTTAGGATGTATATTTAAAATATAAGGTATGAAGGTTTTGTATAAGTAAAGTTTAGTGGTGATCAGTTATTTCATTTGAAATAACGACATGCTTTGCATATTCATAAATGTATATTGTGCTGCTTGTAAATTTGCTTGTAACATCACATAATCTGAAATTGCCTCATACCAATCAACGTCTTCAATTTGACTAATTTGCGTTTCAAAATCGATGTCCAATGTCTTACCAAGAGCAGTTAATCTTTCGACTTCTGCGAGTACATTACCGCCCGATGATCTCACTGTGGATATGTTTTCAAACGAGTTATCAACCCCTTGGCTGGCTTTGGATAACCCTTTTCTAAATTGCGCAATCGAATCAGGATCATTGTCGTCTAAACCAATTTGTAATGCATCAATTGCATAATCAAGACTGGCAAACACATCACTTTCAGCAGCGCTATTGGCACCGGTCATAAAAATTTGTTCGCCCGTAAAACTCAATGATACTTCACGCGTTTCATCAATAAATATATTGATGGTTGTTGAGCCACCAACATAATTAACAATTCCATTTTTATCGACAATAAAAGGAGGTGTGTCATTTTTATTACCCGCAAAGAGATAGTTTCCATTTGTATCTTTGGCATTGGCTAACGAAATGAGTTGATCTTTTAATCCCTGTAGTTTGTTGGCTAAATCAAGTCTGTTTTCGTCATTTAGCGTTTCATTACCTGCATAAACTAAAGTTTCTTGAATTGATTGGATAACGGTATTGGCTTCTTTTAGTACGGTATCTTGGCGACTTAACGAGTTATTAGCACTTTCACGCGCAGCTTGAAACTGGTTATTTCTCGATTGGGCCTGTTTTAATATTAACGCTTGTGATGAGCCCATTGGATCATCCGACGGCGATAAGATTTTTTTACCGGTTGCTAAATGTAATCCTGATTTTTGCCATTTATTATTGGTATTTAAAATACTATTTAAATTTTTTTGATACATTGCATTCGTACTAACACGCATATTTTAATCCTTTTATCATTTAGCCAAACCTAAAATGGTATCAAATATTGTAGTTGCCGCATCAATAATCTTTGCATTAGCTTGATAATACTGCATATAAACTTGCATAGAAATGTATTCTTCTTCAATATTCACGCCCGAGATTGATTGATTTTGCTCATAAATTTCTTGGGTAATATTCTTACTGGATTGTGCTGAAATTTTAGCAGTTTGTGTTTCACTTCCCACATAACTTATCAACGCGTTATAAGCACTTTTTAAAGTTTTTGTACCATTAATTAATTTTTCATTTTGAATCTCAAGCATTTTAGCAACATTACGGTTGTCACCATTACCATTTTCATCATCGTTTATACCTGTTGCGAATTTATTCACATCTTTCACTAATAATTGTAATGATGATGCAACATCTGCAACAGGTTTGAGTAAAAAGCTATCACCTGCTACTGGATTGCCATTTATTTCAATAGATAATCCATCAAACAATAATTTACCATCTTCAAATTGTGGGGTAATTTGCTTATTATCAGATAATCTGGTTACTACCCAATCACGACCATTGAACTCAATTTTATAATCAGACGCTTTTATATCTGTCACTGAGTTGTAATTAATTTTAGCCGTAGCATTGCCTTGATTTTTGGTGCTAGCAATACTACTAGGAGACTGATAGTCAAACAATTTTTCACCAGCATCGCCATTAATATCTACACCCGACATATGCACTTCATTAAAGCGCTCAGCTAGGTTTAATGCAATTAAACCTAGCTGATTACGTGCTTCAACGAGTTGTCCATCACGAAAAGCTAATAATCCATTTAATCGACCTGATGCAATATTTTGGCCTGTCAGTTCTTGAGTTGCACCAGAATTATGTGTGTAGATAATGGTATTTAATGCAGGATCATCCTTAGATGGTTGCACAGATAATTGCGTTGCCGATGACCCTTGCACTAAACTTAGCCCATTAGGGAGCGAAATATTATATTCTCCATTTTGTTCTGTAACCGTTATTCCGATCATTTCACTTAACTCATTCACCAATTGATCTCGCTCATCGAGTAGTGCATTGGGTTCATGACCACCGCTCACTGCCTGTAATCTTGCGATTTTTTGATTAAGATCGGCAATTTGTTTAGTGTATGAGTTAATCGTATCAACATTATTAACGATTTCAGTATTGATATTGGCAATCTGATTTTTTAAATTTAATTCTGTTTTATTGAATTGACTAACTAACGAGCTAAGATCATTAATGACTGTCTGTTTGGATGCAGCATTGCCCGCATCAGAGGAGAGCTTATTTAAACTAGTAAATAAATTATTTAATTGTGAAGAAATACTGTTTTCGTTCTCAGCCAATAAATTATCGATTTTTGATAATTCATTGTAGTAAGCTTTTATCGAACCATTTTGTGATTGCGCTTGACGTAACTGTCCTACTACAAAACTATTGTATGCTCGATTAACGGATGAAACCGATACGCCATTACCAACAAATCCATAATTATATTTAGTACCATTTGCCTGACGCAAAATTTGCTGTTGGCGATTATAACCAACGGTATGTGCATTACTAATGTTATTACTTATCACATTAAGCATATTTTGTGCTGCATTTAATCCACTAATACCTGTGTTCATCAATGAATTTGACATAATAGCTCCTAAATATAATTTCCGTTAATAACCAAACTACCACCCCTAGGGTTATCTTTTATATCGGACTAAAATCGTAAAACTTTAGTTTTTTTTAGATAAAATTGGATTTTTTCTAATTTTCATTTTTTAGCGTACTCAATCAAATTATTTTTATTGGCATTACTCTGATTTAATTGGTTGTGCTTGTTTTAAAAAATCGATTCCCGTCATCGTATTTTCATCTTCAATATATTGTTGTGCCGACTTATTCAAAATCAAAATACTAATTCGACGATTGGCATCTTTGCTGTAATTTTGATTATTGAGACTTACCGTATCAGCAAGAGCAATAATGCGAATAATCTTGCCAGAATCTAATCCGCCAGCAATAAGTTCTCTTCTTGATGAATTTGCTCTATCAGCAGATAACTCCCAGTTACTGTACCCTCGATCACCGGTTATATACTGACGCTCATCAGTGTGACCTGATAAAGTCATTTTGTTTGGCAAAGAATTTAAAATTGGCGCAAGCGCATGCAAAATATCTTGCATATCAGAACGAATTACGGCGCTTCCTACTTCAAACATGGGATTATCATCCGTTGCCAGAATTTGTATCCGTAATCCCATTTCGGTCAATTCAATGATCAAATTGGCGGCTAATTTTTTTAATCTAGGATCAATTTGGAAGACTTCATAGATTTTTTGAGCTACTTTTATCAGCTGTAATTTTTCAACTTGTTTGGATTCTGATTCTGTCAGGTTTTGGCTTAAAAATGTATTTTTTTCTTCGCCTAATTTTTTACTAACATCATCACCACCACCTGGAATGGGGCTTTCACTGTCACTTAGGTTTTTACCGCCATTTTGCCCCAAAATAATCGGTGTTCTAAAGTATTCTGCGATACCTTGTAATTCTTGTGGACTCGATTTGGAAATTAACCACATAACCAAAAAAAGTGCCATCATCGCTGTCATGAAGTCAGCATAAGCGATTTTCCACGAACCACCATGGTGACTGCCACCATGCCCTGATTTTTTTTTAGTGATTATTCTTACAGATTTGTCTTTCATTATTCGTTATTTTCATTTGAGTTGGCATTTTTATCTTTTACATCTTGTATGTATTTTTCTAATTCAAAAAAGGATGGTCTTTCATGAGAAAATAACGTTTTTCTCCCAAATTCAATACAAATTTGTGGGGCATAATCGTGCATACTAGCAATGAGTATTACTTTGGTACACTCTAGTGTTTTGATCACACCGGTGTTTCTTTGCTTTAATAATGCGGCTAATGGGGAAACAAATCCGTAAGCCAATAAAATACCTAAAAAAGTTCCTACCATGGCATGCGCAATAAGTTCACCCAACTCACTCGCTGGTCTGTCCGCTTGTGCTAAAGTATTAATGACACCCATAACGGCTGCCACAATACCAAAAGCTGGTAATCCATCCCCAACACTGGAAATTGCATCAGCCGGTTTTTCTAATTCGTGAGTATAAGTCTCGATCTCTTCATTCATCAGCGCTTCAATTTCAAATGCATCCATATTGCCACTGATCATTAATCGCAAATAATCAGTGATAAAATCACAGATTTGAGGATTGGCTAAAATAATTGGATACTTTTTGAATAACTCGCTCTCTTTTGGATTATCAATATCAGATTCAATGGATAATGTACCATTTTGTCGAATTTTAGTAAGAATGGTGTACATTAAATTAATCAGTGTTAGATAAAGTGTTTTATTATATTTGGATGATTTAAATAATTGGCCTAATGCTTTAAGTGTCGCTTTTATTACTTTCTTTTCATTACTGACAATAAAAGCCCCTATTGCTGTTCCACCAATAATCAGAAATTCTAATGGTTGAAAAAGTACTGCTAAATACCCTCCACTTAGCACATAACCAACTAAAGCAGAAGCGATAACAACAATATATCCTATAATTATTAACATTGGTTTTCCTTTTTCTCCATAATTAATGTTTCTAATACTGATTTTAAACTGTCATTTTTTTAGCAATTGCTGAATGAAAATTGTTTGGTACTGATAGTACCTGTAAACACTTTGCATGGTTTTCTTTCGGTGTTTTATTATTTTTTTCTGCCCTTGATGGTGGCTGACATAAACTGCAAATAAAACTGTTGTATGGCTGATAAGCATGCGTAATAAATCGTCCATGACATTCTTTACAACATGATTGTTGCATGATATTACTTTCAACAAATTTTACTAAGATCCAAGCACGGGTTATTCCTAAAATGGGCTCGTGTTCATGTGAGAATGAACATTGCTCTAAATAAAGTTGATAGGCTTTTAAAATCGTTTGTATACCAGGCTTTGTGCCATGTTTCACCAAAAAATGGTAAGCATTGTAAAATATACTAGAATGAATATTGGGTTCCCACGTCATAAACCACGTGGTGGAGAATGGTAATAAGCCTTTGGGTGGAGGGCAACCTTGAATCTCTTTATACAGTTTTATTAGTTTACCTCGACTTAAATTCGTTTCACTTTCTAGCATTTGAATTCTTGCGCCAAGTGAAATTAATCGGGTAGCTAATTGAACTTCCTTATATTTTTGAATGATACTTGAACACTTCATCCTGATTCCTTTTCGCTACTTATTTAATGAATCCAAAAGTAAACTTGATAAAAGTATACCCGTATGCATTTGTTTTATATCACTTATGCGGGAATCTTCTGTGAGTTTTTTCATCATTTCTGCGTTTTCAAATCGCAATTGAAATGTTAATTGATTCGTTTCTGATAAAACCAACATTTGTGAAGTATTTAAACTGCTAAGTATGTCGGCTGTTTCTTCATCAATGCCTAGTCGATACATTGCCATCACTTTATCTTTTTCAAGCATCTTTTGACTTAACAAGAGTGTTGAAAGATTCAAATGATGTATACATTTCAAAATATCGTCATCGAGTATATTTCCCAATTTAATCACCCATTCATATCCATTTATGTTCGTATAAAAAAACGAATAATTAATAAAATAAAACAAAAATAATTTTTTTGTACTTAAAATTACATTTTTAAATGGAAAAGGTCAATAAAAAAATCATTTCAATTTATTTTCAATTTATTTTTTTGTGTTTTACTGTTTTAATTCTGTTTTGTTATAAGGTAATTTTACTTTGTATTCGTTTAATTGCTTGACTATGTAACTGGCTAACTCGAGATTCGCTAATATTCATCACGTTACCAATCTCTTTTAAATTCAATTCTTCTTGGTAATAAAGTGCTAAAACCATTTTTTCTTTTTCTGGTAATTTATCAATTTGTTGAATAATAATATGGCGAATTTCATCACTAATAATTGATGAAAAGGGATTATTGTCCGTACCTGATTCAATTAATGCATCAAAATTATCGCCTGATTTTTTTTGTATTTCATCATAGGACAATATCTGACTGTAATTTGTATCTAATAATACTTTGCGATATTCAGTCAGGGATAATTGCAAATATGCCGCTATTTGGTGATCATTGGGAGTGACGCCTAGTTTTTTTTCTAACTCATTTATTGCATTTGTCACTTCTTTAATTTTTTTCCGCGTTTGTCTCGGCAACCAATCTCGACTACGCAGTTCATCTAGCATAGCACCTTTTATTCGAGGAACAGCAAATGTGGTAAAAGAATAACCTTGGGAAGCATCATACCGTTTTATGGTTTCTAACAAACCGATATAACCGACTTGTAATAAGTCATCAAGTTCGATAGTTGTTGGCAAACGAACCGCTAATTTAAGTGCTTCATTACGAACTAAATAGATATATTGTTGCCAATCAATTTGATTCACTATACCTTGAGAGTTATACAGGCTATCACTCATTTTTTGAACCAATGTAAAAAAATGCTAATAAGTATTATGACGATAATTGATTAAGTTAATGGCTAGAATAAGATAAAAAAAATTGGTAATTAACCTTATTAGCAATAATGGTATTAAAAAATACCATTATTGCTATAGTACAAATTAGAGTGACCATGAATTCTAATTGTATACCTTATTGTAATAAAGAAAGTACTGATTGAGGTACTTGATTTGCTTGTGCTAAAACTGAAGTACCTGCTTGTTGTAAGATTTGACCACGAGTCATATTAGATACTTCTTCTGCATAATCTGCATCTTCAATACGGCTACGCGCTGAACTTAGATTATTTACAGTATTGTTGATATTAGTTACCGTTGACTCAAAACGATTTTGTACCGCACCAAGCTCACCACGTAATTCATCAATTTTTGATAATGCCGCATCAATGGTTTTTAATGGAGTTGCTGTTGGAGTATCTGATACATTGAAAGCATCTAAACCTAATTTTTTGCTATCAATTTGTTTTAAGTTGATAGTAATGACTTCACCATCATTTGCACCTACTTGAATGTTAAGAACTTTATCTTCTGATAATACTTTTGTTCCATTAAAATCAGTTTGTGCTGATACACGGTCGATCTCTTGTAAACGTTGATCGATTTCGTTTTGAATTGATACAAGATCGCTTTCAGAGTTAGTGCCGTTAGCCGCTTGAACAGTTAACTCACGAATACGTTGTACGTTATTGTTGATTTCGTTCAATGCACCTTCAGTAGTTTGTGCAATTGAAATACCATCATTTGCATTACGTGCTGCTTGAGTTAAACCTCGAATACTTGAAGAAAAACGATTGGCAATTGCTTGACCTGCTGCATCATCTTTAGCACTGTTGATACGCATACCTGATGATAAACGTTCAATTGCTGTTCCAAGAACGCTTTGAGAATGATTAAGATTGTTTCTTGCCATTAAAGACATAGTATTAGTATTAATTACTTGTGCCATTTTTATCTCCTTTAATATGATAAGTTTCATCAACACGAAATTGAAAAATAATTCAAAACGTTTGCTGATGATTTAGTTATCGGTTTTAAAAAAAGAAACTTTAGTATTTTTTCCACGAATATTGGTTTTAAAAAAAATTATTTAAAAAATATACAACATTATGTTTATATTTCAATTGGTTATATCAATATTATTTCCACAAAATATATCCTACTGTATTAAATAACCTCAGATTTTCACTTTTAATCTATGAATTGATTATCAATACTAAACTTTTTGTTACATCGGCCGATAAAACAAGATATGAAAGAATTTATATTAGGATAATCAATCATGGCAATGAGTATTTTAGGTATTGGTTCTGGTATTGATTTAAATGAAGTATTAGATCAATTAGAAGCCGTTGAAAAAAATCGTCTTACCCCAATAAAAGCTCAGCAAAAAGCAATAAATAATAAAATAAGTGGTTTTGGTAAGTTAAAAAGTGCCTTATCCACATTTAATAGTGCGACAGCAAAACTGCAAAAAAAAGAACTCTTTCATGCTCGTACAGTATTAAGTCATGATAATTATTTTACGACTAATGTAAGAAGTAATGCTCAACTGGGTAATTATGCCGTTAGTGTGGAACAGCTTGCTAATGCACACAGCCTTGCAACCAACGCTGTAAACGATAAAAAAGCAGTGTTAGGCAACGATAATGAAACTCGAACCGTCACTATTGAACAAGCCAATGGGCAAAAGTTAAATGTTACTTTATCCAAAGATGAGACGTCTTTAGAGTCGATTGCCAATGCGATTAATCAAGCGAAGGTGGTTAATGAAGATGGTTCAACCAGTGAGTCAACCGTCAATGCAACAATTGTGCGTTCAGGAACCGATAATTATCAGCTGGTTATTACATCAAAAGAAACCGGTGAGCAACAAACCATTACTTCAATTTCATCTGATGATGAAAAGCTTAATTCATTTATTGGTTTTGATATTCATCAAGCAGAATCATCGGCAATGAGTGAAGTGGCTAAAGCGCAAGATGCTAAATTTAGTTTCAATGGTATTACAATCAATAGTGAATCAAACACGGTTAAAGATGTTATTCCTGGTGTTGATATTACTTTAAAAGCTGTAACAACCACATCACAAAATTTAACTATCGGTGCCGATAATGAAAAAAGTCAAGAAGCACTTAAAGAGTGGGTGGACGCATTTAATCAATTGCAATCAATGATATCAACTTTAACTCAATTCACCGCTAGTGATGCCAACTCAGATGAATTAAATAGTAATAATGGACCACTGATTGGAGATTCAACACTGCGTAATATTGATCAGAGCATTCGCTCTATCTTTTCGAAAGGTCAAGAAGGCGAATTATCGGTATTGTCACAAATTGGTATCAATATGGACAGCAATGGCAAACTGGTAATTAAAGAAAATGAATTAGAAAAAGCCCTCAAAGAAAACAGTGAAGCAGTCGCCATGCTATTTACTGGTGATGGTGAAACGACAGGCATTGCTAACGAAGTGTTTACCAAAGTCAATAGCTTTATTGATAGTGATGGCATGATTGATACTGCAACTAACGGTTTAAATTCAACGTTAAAATCATTAGATAAACGCTATGACCAAGTCAGTAATTCCATTGACCAAACCATTGAGCGATATCGAACGCAATTTACCAAATTGGATATCTTGATCAATGAATTAAATGGTATGAGCAACTATTTAACCACCCAATTTGAAATGATGGCTAATTTAAAAAAATAAGGGATAACAATGTATAAAATGGGATCTCAAGCGTATAGGCAAGTTAATTTAGAAACCAGTGTCAGTCAGGCATCACCACATCAGCTTATTGTTTTGTTATTTGATGGAGCTCTTAATGCCATTCGACTCGCTGATTTATACATACAAAAAGGTGATATTGCCGGTAAAGGAAAAGCAATCTCAAAAGCGATTAATATCATTGATAATGGACTGAAAAGTTGCCTTGATTTAGAGCAAGGTGGTGAAATTGCAGAAAACTTAGACCAGCTGTATCACTACATTAGCCAGCAATTGGTTTTAGCTAACTTACATAATGATAAGGAAAAACTGCAAACCTGTTTTGATTTGCTTGATAATATTGCACAAGCTTGGCGAGAGATAGCTTAGAGGACGAATGCTGTGAATACTGATTTTTTATTAGAACAATATGAACAACTTAATTATGTTGTTGAACAAATGCTAATTGATACTCAAAAAGAAGATTGGGAATCTTTAATTCGTTGGCAACCAAAATATCACCAATTAACGCAGGAACTTAAACTCTCTGAGGGGTTTACTGTTATTAAAAAAATGCCTTTACAATATCAAGATATTATTAAAATGTATTTCAACAATATAATTAGCTATCATCAGCAATTAACCCAATTAATTCAAGCACGGCGGAGTGAGCTAAGCCAGCTTATTGGTAAACAAGTTGATTATCAAACAAAGATAAACAGCTATCAAAACGTTGCTAATTTGGTATAAGTTGGTAATTTAATGCTTTTAAATTAGATTTGCTGATAAGCAAGTTATAACACAATCAGTTAAATAACGAGTGTTGAAACAGGTTATTTAACTGTTTTAACAAGCTAATAAATTGTTTATTCACTTTTTTATTAGAAAAAGTTGCTGGGAAACTGGGCATAGTTACCTTAGTCTAACAATTTATTATAAAGGATAGACTGTC
The DNA here is from genome assembly GCF_026537015.1 of Gilliamella sp. B2887. NCBI lineage: Bacteria > Pseudomonadati > Pseudomonadota > Gammaproteobacteria > Orbales > Orbaceae > Gilliamella > Gilliamella sp. B2887. The sequence continues at coordinate 31,814 of NZ_JAFNMX010000015.1, forward strand.
ATTGAGGACAAATTTAGAATTACATCATTATCAATTAGTTAAACATTCATATTCATGATTTCTTGATATGCTGAAACGAATTTATTCCGAACTTGAATGCCAAATTGCAATGAAACCGTCGATTTTTGCATATTAACCATTACTTCATTTAGAGAAACATTCGGTTCTCCCATTTCAAAAGCTTTTGCAGAATTACTGGCTTTTATTTGCAATTGGCTAATATTATCTAATGCGGTTTTGAGCTCATCAATAAAATTATTCTCAGTTGTTAATTGAGGCTTTGTTGCATATGATGCATTTAAATGCATAAGTTCGTTTGTATTTAATGTATTGATGGTTGTCATAAAGGTTTGGTTATTGGTTTTATTTTATTACTTTAAGGTGCAATTTATCATACAAAGTAAAAACTAAATGGCGTAAGTAAGGGACAAATGCTGTGTTTTTTTAGCTATTGATTTTTATTAATACAAAGATAATAGACCATAGAATTTATCTAATCAGTTTAGCATTAGGATATTTATGGCTAGCCAAACAGTCGATGGTAAAGGCGAATCAATATTAAATAAGTTACCTTTTATAAATCAAATAAAACAAAATGCCAAAATGGCATGGTCAATTGCAGCTGTTATTGCTATTGCTATTATCAGTATTATCTATTTATGGGCTAAAGATGACTCTTATAGTGTTTTATTTAGTAATTTAAATGATAAAGATGGTGGCGAGATTATCAGCCAACTCGATAAGATGAATATCCCTTATAAATTTTCATCGTCCGGCTCTACTATCTTAATTCCTGAAGATAAAGTTTATGATACGCGTTTGCGTATTGCACAACAAGGACTGCCTAAAGGTGGCGCTGTAGGTTTTGAATTGCTTGATAAAGAAAGTTTTGGTATGAGTCAATTCAACGAGCAAATCAATTACCAACGTGCTTTGGAGGGCGAACTATCCAGAACAATCTCGATTATCAGTAGTATTGATGATGCTAGAGTGCATCTGGCGATGCCTAAACCATCCTTATTTGTCAGAGAAAGAAAATTTCCTTCCGCATCGGTGGCATTAACGTTATTACCTGGCCGCAGTTTGTCACAAGGTCAAATTGATGCCATTATCCATTTAATTTCGAGTAGCGTACCAGAATTACAGTCGGATAAAGTAACGATTATTGATCAACACGGTCACCTATTAACGGGTGAAAATTATCGTGACCGAAACGCCAATGTGGCGCAATTAGAATTTAGTGAGCGCATCGAAAACAGCGTTCGTGAACGAGTTGAAAAAATTATTATTCCTATTTTGGGTAAACATAATGTTCGGGTACAAGTTAATGCTGAGGTTGATTTTAGTCGACAAGAATCAACTTCAGAAATTTATGATCCTAATAGTGATATTGCTAAACAAACTATTCGCAGTAAGCAGTTAACGGAAAATCGGCAATTGATTAAAAGTTATGGAATAGGTGGTGTGCCAGGAGCTTTATCCAATCAACCTGTACCTACATCGAGTGCACCTATTGATGAAAAGAATGAAGACACAAACATTGCTGATAAACAGCAGCCGAGCAACTGGCAATCTAATAATACTTTAAATTATGAAGTTAATCGGCAAGTTGTACACAGCAAGATACCGGAGGGGCGTATTAAACGCTTATCTGTCGCGGTGCTAGTTAACTATAAGTTTGTGACCAATGCATTAGAAAATAATGAAGCAGATGAAAGTGATGGTGAAAATAAGTCGTTACTTCCAACGGAACAATGGGTAAAACTGGATAGTAATGAATTAACTAATATCGAATTATTAGCTCGTCAAGCTATGGGGTTTTCTCAATTACGCGGCGACAGTTTGACTGTTGCCAATTTGAAATTTACCGATCAAGAATTTGATGACAATAGTGGTATCGCGTTTTGGAAAACGCCTGAATTTTACGATTCTATTAAAACAGGCGGTAAATATTTAATCTATATTTTCATCATTTGGATTATTTGGCGAAAAGCATTGCGTTCAGTATGGCTAAAACTACAACGACAGTACTTGAGTGTTAATAATAAAACGGCTGATTCTCAAATCACGCTGGATGAGAAATTAGATTATAAAGCACACAGTAAGCAGCAGCAGAAAATATTTGAAGATAATATGCAGCAACAACAATATATTCGCAAAATTGTCGAGAAAGACCCTCGGGTAATGGCCTTAATTATTCGTGGTTGGATTAATAAGGAGGACACAGAATAATGAATTTAAGTGAATCTCAAAAAGCCGCCACAGTATTGATGATATTGGGTGAAAATCTTGCTGCAAAGGTGATGCAATATCTTAGTTCTAAAGAGGTGCAGCACATCAGTAGTGCGATGATGTCATTACCACAGCTTTCGCAAGAGCAATTAAAAAATGTCCTTAATGAATGTCAATTTACACTTGAAAATTGTGCTGTTTTAACTTCCGATACAGATAGTTATTTACGTTCAGTTCTCGAAAAATCTATTGGTAGCGAAAAAACTGAACGTTTACTTGATGAGTTATTAGAAACGGATCGCGAAGAAGCCACCGATGGTCTTGAAATGCTTAACTTTGTTGATGCTGCAAGGGCGGTTGATCTGGTTAAAAAAGAACACCCACAAATTATTGCTACTATTTTAATTCATTTGAATCGGGATTTGGCTGCTGACATTTTAAATCTTTTTGATGATGAATTACGTAATGATGTTATGTTACGTATTGCAACATTTGGAGGCGTTGAACCATCAGCATTACAAGTTTTATCGACATCATTATCAACATTATTACATGGACAAAATCTTAAACTTAATAATATGGGTGGCATTCGTACTGCTGCTGAAATCATTAACTTAATGAAATCTCAGCAAGAAGAGCTTGTTATTAGTGCGTTGCGTGATTATGACAACGAACTTGCTCAAAAAATTATTGATGAAATGTTCTTATTTGAAAATCTGGTTGAAGTCGATGACAGAAGTATCCAACGTCTACTTAAAGATGTTGATAATGAAACATTAATTATCGCCTTGAAAGGTGCCTCAAGCACATTACGTGATAAGTTGTTAAGTAATATGTCACAACGTGCCGCCTCTATTTTACGTGAAGATCTGGAAAATAGACCGCCAGTGCGCTTATCACAAGTTGAAACTGAACAGAAGAAAATTTTGGTTATTGCGCGTCGCTTAGCCGAAAGTGGTGAGGTGATCTTAAGTAGTGGTGATGATGAGTATGTATAATCAACTCAGTAGATTAAACTGGAAACCACTTAGTTTTCAGGATTTAACTTCGGCAAGATTACCACAATTAAGTACCAACAGCAGTACACAAGAAAGTGATATTTGCCAGCCTGAACAAGAGGTAGAGTTAATTGAATCAAATGAAGAACCGGATATTGATCAAGAAATACTTGATCAGTTAAAGCAAGAGGTTAAAGCACAAGCTTATCAAGAAGGGTTTTCTATAGGTCAAACTGAAGGTTTTGATGTCGGTAAACAGTCGGGCTATGAGCAGGGATTTGCTTTAGGACAGCAAGAAGGACGTCAAAAGATAGAGCAGCAACTGAGTGATGAGAAGTTAAAAGCTGTTGAGAGCATAGCTGATCTAATCCAAAATTTTCAGCAGTCAATTAGTGAAATAGATGAATTGATAGTACCTAAATTAGTTGATTTAGCATTGCTAGCTGCACAAAAAACCGTTGGCACACTTTCTAAGGTCAAACAAAAGCAGTTGGTTTTTACTGTGCAGAGGCTTATTGAGCAATGTTCAATGTTATCAGAACCGATTTCTGTGCATTTTAACCCTGATGATTTGCTGTGGTTAGAGCCAATAATCAATGAAGAGATTAAGCAATATCATTGGCAGCTTATTGCGGATCCCAATATTGAAAGTGGTGGCTGTAAAATTTTTACAGAAACCAATGAAATTGATACTAATGTTACGGACCAGTGGCAAATTATGTCTGATTTTTTACATGATAGGTGAGCATTAACATGACATACTCATCCCAATGGATCAATAAAATTAGCCAAGCTACACAGCAACTTCAATCCTTGTCCTTAATACGCCAATATGGACGGTTAGTTAAGGCATCGGGATTAGTACTTGAAGCTGTGGGATTGAAATTACCATTGGGTTCAAACTGTTTTGTTGAACGACAATCTCATGGTCAACTTGATGCAGTTGAGTGTGAAGTGGTTGGATTCAATGGTCAGACGTTGTTTTTGATGCCATTTGAGGCAACCGATGGCATTTTATTAGGCGCTCGTGTTTATACCTCACAGTATGATTTAGCTCATTTTAGCCATAAATTATTACCGGTAGGTATGGCGTTATTAGGTCGAGTGGTTGATGCCATGGGTAAACCTTTAGATGGTAAGCCATTACCAGAAAATATTGAAAATGCTGGTTTAATTAATAAAACACTCAACCCACTCAATCGCACTCCCATTCATCAGGTTCTTGATGTTGGTGTAAGAGCCATCAATGCGTTATTAACGGTCGGACAAGGACAACGAATGGGGTTATTTGCTGGTTCGGGCGTTGGTAAAAGTGTTTTACTCGGTATGATGGCTCGTTATACACAAGCAGATATTATTGTGGTAGGCTTGATTGGTGAACGAGGTCGAGAAGTTAAAGATTTTATCGAAAATATTTTAGGCGAAGACGGTTTAGCACGTGCTGTTGTGGTCGCTGCCCCCGCTGATGTATCACCATTATTACGTTTGCAAGGTGCTGCCTATGCAACAAGAATTGCTGAAAGTTTTCGCGATCAAGGTTTTAATGTGTTATTAATCATGGACTCTTTAACTCGCTATGCTATGGCACAACGAGAAATTGCCTTAGCAATTGGAGAACCTCCAGCAACTAAAGGTTATCCTCCTTCGGTATTTGCAAAATTACCAGCACTTGTAGAAAGGGCGGGCAATGATGAACATGGTAAAGGATCTATTACTGCTTTTTATACGGTTTTAACCGAAGGTGATGATCAACAAGATCCGATAGCTGATTCGGCCAGAGCAATTTTAGATGGGCACATTGTTTTGTCACGTGCACTTGCTGAGTCAGGTCATTATCCTGCTATTGATATTGAAGCATCCATTAGTCGAGTAATGACCGATCTTACCGCACCGGAAGATGAAAAGAAATCACGTTTATTTAAACAGCTATTTTCCAGTTTTCAACGTAATCGCGATTTAATTAATGTTGGCGCCTATGTGTCAGGTACCGATCCTTTGTTAGATAAGGCAATAACTTTATATCCAGCTATGCAGAAATTTTTGCAACAAGGTATTTACGAACACTGTGGATATCAAGAGGCGTGTCAACAATTGGCTGCGATTGTGAGCCAACATTAAACGGTTAGGAAAGTACTAATGAAAAAAAATCCTTCACAATTAGCCTTTTTAACATTAAAAAAGCTAGCGCAAAAATCTGTTGACGATAACTTAGTTAGGTTAAAAAAAGCAAATGAAAATAAGGGTAAAGCACAGTCACAACTTAATGTCTTACATGATTACTATGTTGAGTATCAACAAAAATTGAATGATGCTTTATCTGGTGGCATAAAAGGATATGAATTAAATAATTTTAATGCTTTTATTGCCACTATTGAGCAAGGAATAGAACAGCAAAAAAAACTGTTATTAACCTTGGATATCCAACAAAAGCAGATTACTAACCAGCTTAATCAATCACAAAAAAGTTTGAATACCTATACAACATTATTAAATAAGCAATATAACAAATATTTACAACAGCAAAATCGTTTGCAACAAAAACTGACCGATGAATTTGCCCAACAGCAATTAGCAAGGAGAATATTGAGTGAGTATTAATTTGATTGGTAATGTAAACTTAATGCCAGTGCATCAATCAGAGTTTGTTTCTAATGATACTATCGATAATGATGGTGATTTATTTGGGCAATTGCTGTTACAAAGTGAACAGCATAGCCACATTGCTAATAAGTCAGATTCGACGAAATTGAGTGATAGGGGTAATGGAGAATTAGATGATGATAAATCTGTTGATGATGAGTTAACTGTCGGCTGTTATCCAGGTGCTATTGAATATTTTGAACAGGAAAAGTGGACTATTATCAGTGCGACAGAAATAAACGCTACAGAAAACAGAAATATACCAATTAACCATTATTCACTGCCAACGAATAACATAAATTCTGACATATTCGAAGCCAATTTTTTGCTCAATTTACCCGCAAATCCATTAGACAGTAAGCCAACTCACGAAGTCATTAATAACGAAGGGAAGGTCATTAATTCGATAATGCAACAAAATGATTTTATGTCGTTATTTGAAGAAAAACGTCAAGCAAACACAACACTGATTCATCGAAAAATCTCTGATATTAGTCATAACGTTAGCAATTATTTTTCTAATTCATCCACTCATTTATCCAGTATTGGTGATGTTATGTCAAAAGTGACCCCTTCTCAAACTGATTTTACGATGAATTTAGGAAGTCACCATGTGATGGTGCCTATCCATCAAATCTCATCTTTGCCATCAATAACCCATGACCCCAACTTGATAACGCCAGCTAATTCGACTGTTTCTTCTTACACAATGGATTTATCTACGCCTGTTGATGTTGTGCAATGGCAACAATCGTTAACTCAGCACATCATGATGTTTAATCGTCAAGGTATACAAACAGCCGAAATTAAATTACATCCTCAAGAATTAGGTTCGTTACATATTAAACTTGCTATGACCGATGATAATATCAATCTGCATATGATGGCTGCACACAATATGGTAAAAGGATTGTTAGAATCGGCATTACCATTTTTACGAACTTCGCTGCAAGAACAAGGTTTTAACTTACAACAAACCGATATCAGTGATTTTTCGATGATGAGTGATGGTGATCACTCAGCGATGCATCATCAAAATAATCACCGTCACCAATCGAATGCAGTTGTATCAAAAACAGTAGACAAAATTAATGAGCAGTCAAACAACCAAAAACATTTTGTTCAATCAGGATTGAGTGTATTTGCTTAAAATTTAATTTGTGATTTATTGTCAGCAAGTATCTTAAAAACAAATTGAAAACGTTAAATAGGTAATATTTTTGTTGCCTATTCTTCAAATCAATTCTGCGAGTTTGATTTATTATTCTTCTTATTATTACCATTTAATGGTTATAAATTTTTTATTGAGATAAGAATAAATATGCCAACTACCCCTAAAAAAGTGAATATTTTGAACTTAATACTTATTCTCATCACGCTGTTCGCATCAGGTACAGCTGTTTATTTATGGTTCCAAAATCAATCAAAAACCACGGCTAAAAAGCATGATGAAATAACTATCGTATCGCCAGTTTTTTTAACTTTAAAGCCGTTTACTGTGTCGTTACCTACATCAGAAGATAATGGTGATATTAATAAAATTCTTTATGTTGGTATGGTACTGCGTGTTGCCGATGAAGCCCAAAAAATTGCGTTATTAGAATACTTACCTGAAGTTAGAAGTGATATACTTCTTTTATTATCTAAACAATATGTTAATAAATTAAAACAAGAATCAGGTAAATTTGAATTACAAGAGCAGATAAAAAATACATTATCACGTCAATATGATATTAAACACTCAGTAAAAATTGACGAAGTACTCTTTACTGATTTTATTATACGGTGATTGTTATGTCTGATAAGCGTGAACCGATAACAGACATTAATGCCGACAATGATACTTTGCCAGTATCAGAAAGCTCCATTGCCACTGAGGGTAACGTTTTTGATACTAATGTTATCTCATTACCATCAGGGAAAAAAGCCGATGTTAAACCTTACGATTTATCGGTCAAACATAGCTTTATTCCTGAACGTTTAACGGCATTAGAAATCATAAATGAACGTTTTGCTCGTCAGTTCAGAATAGGATTATTTAATCTATTACGTCGTAATACAGATGTAATTGCTTCCCCAATTGGCACACAAACTTTCAAAGAATTTTCTAATATTTCATCTACATATCATTTGAATTTAGTGCATCTCAATCCTTTAAGAGGCTCTTGCTTATTTTCCTTTTCACCCGAATTAGTATTTATTGTGGTTGATACTTTATTTGGTGGGGATGGGCATACAAACAAAGTTGAAACAGAAGATCGTGAGTTTACTCATACAGAGCAACAAATCATAAAACGAGTACTAGAGTTAGCATTAAACATTTATCAAAGTGCTTGGGCAGATATATATTCAGTTGAAACTGAGTATATCCGCTCTGAAATACAAAGTAAGTTTACTAATATTACTACTTCGCCTGATGATGTAGTTTTAACCACCAAATTTAAGATTGAAATTGGTAGTTTTAAAGCGACGTTTTATATTTGTATTCCTTATGCCATGGTTGAGCCAATCAAAGAATTATTAATAAAACCACCTATCGAGCAGCAAACTTATCAAGATGATAATATCTGGATGAGTTCATTAACCTCTGGCATCAAACAATCAACTGTCGAATTAGTCGCTAACTTTACTCGTATTCATACGACTGTCTCTAAACTATTAGCATTAAAAACGAATGATATTTTAGTCATCGACAAACCGACAAATTTAGATGTTACTGTTGGTGGAGTGCCAGTATTAAAAGGTCATTACGGTAAAGTTAATAAACAATATGCAATTCAAGTTGAACAGGTTATTAATCCTGTAATTGAACAATTAAATGAGGGAATGCAAAATGACTGATATCAAACAAGATAGTGAAGATATCCCAAAAGTCGATGTAAAAAGTGATGAATTATCCACTAAGGACGTTATTTTTGAAACATTATCACCGCAACAAACTGAAGAACAAAAGCAAGATATTAATCTTATTTTAGATATTCCAATTGATTTGAGTGTCGAACTTGGTCGAACTAAGATGGCAATTAAAGATTTATTGAATCTAACTCAAGGATCGGTCATTGCATTGGATGGTCTTGCTGGTGAACCTTTAGATATATTAATTAATGGTTATTTAATTGCCCAAGGCGAAATCGTGGTTGTCGGTGATAATTATGGCGTACGCATTACCGATATTATCACTCCATCAGAGCGTGTACGTAGGTTGAGTCGTTAATGGATATAAAACACGAAAATAAGGCTCAGCCTTCGTCAACAACAGATACAATTTCGCTAACTTCTATATCACCGGAATTCAAAGTAAACACACAAATGGCTACATCAATTGGGATATCGCTTATTGGTGTGATTGTCCTGATCTTATTGTTAGGATGGATAGTAAAACGCTTCAATTGGAAGAGTCCTAATAAACAATTAATTGAAGTCAAAGCAACTTATAATATAAACCCTAAAGAAAGAATCGTTTTGGTTCATGTCGATCATCAATTATTAGTTGTTGGTGTGACTGGACAGCAGATGACCCTACTGCATACCATAAATGAACAACGAACCGATATGTTGCTAGCAGAACCATCAGCAGAAAAAGACCTTTCAAAAAATAAGTTATTTGAGCAAATGTTACAGTCCATTTTGAAATTGAGAAAGGAGTAATTGGTAGTGCGGTTAAAATCTGTTATTTTGCTAGGCTTATTGTCGATTAGCCAATATAGCTTTGCTGAAATTTCACCGTTATCTATCATTACCCGTACTACTTTGGATAATGAACAAAGCTGGTCGTTACCGGTTGAGACTTTGGTCTTTTTAACCTTACTTACGTTTATTCCTGCAATATTACTATTAATGACCAGCTTTACCCGCATTATTATTGTGTTGGGTTTATTGCGTAATGCTCTAGGAACACAATCTGCTCCCCCTAACCAAGTTATTTTAGGTATTGCCCTTTTTATGACATTTTTTATTATGTCACCGGTGACTGATAAAATTTATCAAGATGCTTATATACCTTATTCACAAAATCAAATCACCATGCAAGAAGCCTTATCCACAGCAACTAAACCATTACAGGCGTTCATGCTTACTCAAACCCGAGAAAATGATTTAGCGTTATTTGTGAATATGTCTCATCAAAACGAAATCCAAAGCCGTGAAGATATTCCCTTGAAAGTTTTGGTACCGGCTTTTGTGGTTAGCGAGTTAAAAACCGCTTTTCAAATAGGTTTTACGATTTTTATTCCTTTTTTAATTATTGATTTAGTGGTGGCTAGTACACTTATGGCATTAGGGATGATGATGGTTCCACCGGCAACCGTTTCATTACCATTTAAGTTAATGTTGTTTGTATTGGCCGATGGTTGGCACTTATTACTAGGTTCATTAGCACAAAGCTTTTTTAGTTAAGAAATTTTAGTTTAGGAACAGTATGTCACCTGAGTATATTAGTACTTTGGCAATGCAAGCCATAAAAGTTGCAGCATCCCTTGCAGGTCCTTTATTGTTAGCCGCTTTATTTACTGGTTTGGTCATTAGTTTATTGCAAGCGGCTACGCAAATTAATGAAATGACATTATCATTTATTCCTAAAATTTTAATGGTCATTGTGGTTTTAATTATTTTGGGTCCCTCTATGTTGTCAACGATGATTGACTACATTCAAATTGTGATTACCGATATTCCTAATTTAACTCATTAAATGTAATGGATATTAATATTAACAGTCTATTTAATATTGATTTCTTTGCTTGGGTTAAAGATATCTTTTTCCCGTTTGTGCGCATTTTAGCATTAATTATGGTCGCGCCAATTTTTGGTGAAAAAGAAGTGCCAAATCGCATAAAAATTGGTTTAGCGTTAGTAATTGTTATGCTTCTACCTCTACCTCTTCCTAATCTTGATGAGAATATAGAACTTTATTCTCTAACGGGGATATGGGTTCTTGCTCAGCAAATAATGATTGGAGTGTTGATCGGTTTTACTATGCAATTGGCGTTTATAACAGTCAGAATTTCGGGTGAATTAATTGGCATGCAAATGGGGCTGGGTATGGCTACATTTTTTGATCCAATTGGAGGACCTTCTACATCAGTTTTGTCACGCTTAATTAATATTATAGCTTTACTGATTTTTCTGAGTTTAGATGGTCATCTATGGTTACTATATGGTATTTCTAATAGCTTTGATATTGTTCCAATTCGACTTATGCCACTGCCTGCAAATGGCTATTTATCTTTAATTGATGTCAGTAACCAACTCTTTATTAATGGTATTATGTTAGCTCTTCCTTTAATGACTTTATTGTTAATCATTAATATATCATTGGGCTTATTAAATAGGATTACACCACAATTATCCATTTTTGTTGTTGGTTATCCTTTAACACTATTGTTAGGATTAATCATGTTAAGCTATTTAATTTCGATGTTGCCAGCATTTACAGAGTTTATTTTTGAACAAATATTCAATCACATTTCAGCTATTTTATGGTTTTTGAGTGATGTTCAGTAGTGTAATTTTGATTATATGACTGGATAATTTATCAATTTTATTCTTATCTGAATTAGTCTGCTTACTAACCTTCCTTCAAATAGGTCTTTTTGTAAAAAAATTTGAGGTTAACGATACGTTTGAATATAAAAATTGGCTGAATTCCACTAAACGTAAATTAAAAAATATTAGTGGAAACTCAATAAGAAAGGAATGCTGATATAATCAGCATTTTATTTATATCAATTAAGCTTTTTTTACAAAACAGGCTTTAAGCATGATTTTCATGCCATCAATTTTACAATCAATCTCATGATCACCTTCGACTAAACGAATCCCTTTTGCTTTAGCCCCTTTTTTCAAAACAGTAGAAGATCCTTTTAATTTAAGATCTTTAATTAAAATAATATCGTCGCCATCAGCAAGTAAATTACCATTACTGTCTTTCACTTGTAAACCTTCATTTGTTGAAGCAACATCATTCGGATCCCATTCGTGGGCACATTCAGGGCAAACATAAAACGAACCATCATGATAAGTATGTTCAGACTGGCAAACAGGGCAGTTAGGTATAGATTCCATGGGTATGATTAATCCAAATTAAATAAAATGGCGTTTACTATAGCAAAAAAACGGTGTTAAGTCATGGTATTCCTATTTTAGGTAGCGTTAAAGAGGCCGTCAAATTATTCCATAGAAGCACTAGCGATAAAAAATTGGTTAAAGACAAAATGATCCGCCATGAATCACATCTTTATTTTAACAGAGGGAGGTTCATGTGTATCGCAGTACTCATTTAGGTGATGAAACGATGTTTGGTATTTTAAATCATTATCATTTAGTAGTAATTGCTGCTATCTTTTGCCTCATTATCGTTTTCCAATGTCGATTAAAGCCAAAATAGGTTATTGGGTACGATTGATTGAAAAACCGAGTTTACATCAATTTTATAAAACTCATCCCATTATTATGCGACGGTTTATTAATATGCTTCAGTACTAACTGTATAGGAACAAATAGATAATAATATTAGGTATTTAATATTAAGCGCCTTACAATAGCATTTGGTTATTTGTTTATTGATATTATGTTCGGATAACGCTCATCAATTTATATTGTCTAGCGCTCGTGATCTTTTAGCAACAAAGTTAGGTATTGGTTATGAATCGTTAAGTTGATTGATGTGGCACTATCGAAAGCAAAAAATTATTTAAGTTGAAACTCATTGAGTTAATATACTAAAAGTATTTTATTTGAAAGAACGGATTTCTCCTTATCAACGTTTATTCAAAAAAGCTGTTGGTATTTAGGAAAATTGTTCTACAAAGAACAAGTAAAGTACATTCAAATTAAAATGGCAAATTGGTTTTTAAAAGGAATTCTGATAAACCTAAAAAAGGCGCGTATTATACGCGCCTTTTATACTGATCAAGAGCATTAAGGATAATGCTCTAAATAGTTAGTAAGATTATTTAATAACCTTAGCAACAACACCAGCACCAACAGTACGACCACCTTCACGGATAGCAAAGCGTAAGCCTTCTGCCATTGC
>NZ_JAFNMX010000016.1:0-44712 GCF_026537015.1 Gilliamella sp. B2887
GTTTTTGAGGTCACTTTCGTGATTTCGCCAATTTGCTCTCCCAGGTATTTGGGCGAATCTATGGCTAATATATCGGGGTGTCTGCTTGTTATTTATGTCGAATTGATATAGTTATTTATGGTATTTACAAATCATTATTAGCATATTACCTTCGAAAGGGTTATGATAAAATTATATGAAATATAAAAGTTTTTTATATTTCTAAAAGATATTAGATTATTTTTGTAAATAAGAAAATAATGTCTAACCACTCTATGTTTTTTTATTATAGAATACATTGTTCTTATCAACTAATGGATTAACACTTTTAGAAAAAATGCAAAATAAATATAAGTCATTACGATCAAAAAGTTATTCTGTTCCATGTGAATTGTGCAGTACCGGGTCACTCTGTATCCCAATGTTACTCAATAATACTCTGCATACAGTTTTAGATCGTAAAAAGTCTTATATAAAAGATGAGATCTTGATTCACGAAAATACATCCTTCAAAAAATTTTTCATCATTCATTCAGGTGCATTAAAAACCTACATCACTACTTCAAATGGTAATGAACAAATTAATGGTTTCTATCTACCAGGAGATATTGTCGGATTAGATTCTATAGCAACAAGAGTTTATAACTATACGGTTAAAGCATTAAATAATGTTGCAATATGCGAACTGCATTATGATGAATTAATGTCTTTAGTTGATACAAATAAAACTGTAAGAGATATGATTTTTAAATTACTAAGCAATGATATTTACAATTATCAAAAATTAGTTTTATGTTATTCGCAAAAAAAGGCTGATGAACGTCTAGCTTATTTTATTTATTCTCTTTATAAACGTTATGAAAAACGTGGTCACACGTCATTGAATATAAAGTTATCTATGAGCAGAACCGATATTGCCAATTATTTGGGATTAACCATTGAAACAGTTAGCCGAATTTTAACAAAATTTCAGGAGCTTGATGTTTTATCTGTAAAAGGAAAATATATTTTTATCAAAAATTTAAATGCTTTAATTGTTTTGGGAAAGTAATTTATTTCGTGATAAAATATCAATAAAGTTAATTCTAAGGTTAATCAAATATGATAAGTTTCAAGAAAACTCTTATTGTTGCAGCTATCGTTGCATGTCCAATGAGTTCATTTGCAGCTCAACAATTAAATGAAGAACAAGCCAAGAACCTTCAATCTTTTAAACAAATTACTGTACGCGGTGCTTTTTATACCGACAATGATTATGTTATAGCTATGTCAAAAGCAGCTGATAAAGAAGGTGCTTCTGCATTTTATATAACTACCACTAATATCAGTCCTTCAAATGATACACTACGAATTGTTTACGCTAAATTATATAAATCAAATGCGCCTAAGGCTACTGAGACAACTGAAAGCTTTCGTAAATTTGAAGGTGTATATGAATATCCAAAATCGAAGGCTATTCGTTTAGAACCTTTTAATATCGTTCGTATACGTGGGTACTTTCCCAGCGAAATTGATGTAAATCAAGCTGTTGCAAAAGAAGCGTTAGTAAAAGGTGCCTATGCTTTTTATATTGATTCACGTTCTGAATTAGGAAGCAACATTCAAGTTGCTGCTTATTTGTTTAAAAAAGATGCCCCAGAACGTAAACTTCAACCAGAAAATGCCATTCCTTATGATTCTGAAGCTGGTCAAATTGCACTCGCTCAAGGCGGTGAAACTGCGATGCAAGTTGAAAAACCGGGTTATTACTCACCCTCTGCATTTAATGAAAAATTTTATGCAAACAAATTTAATAACAAAGTTAAAGTAATCGATCAATCCACTACAAAAATTACACAAACAAAAGTACCTGTTACTGTAAATCCTGAAGTTGAAGCTGAGCCACAACGTGTGAAACGTTACACCGTAACACTTCCTGATGGAAGAAAAATTCAAGAATTGAATGATGCTACTGCTGCAAAAATGGTTGCTTTTGATACCATTAAATTCCGCGGATATTATGTAACAGATCAGGAAATTTCTTATCAAGCAGGTAAAAGAGCGATTGAAAATGGAGCTAAATTTTATCATATTGCTCGAATAGCTCATGATGCAAAAGGACCTAATATCACTGTATTTATAGATCTTTATAAGTAGAGTTTTTAAGATGGGCGTATTTATATACGCCCTACTTTCTTTTTTTCTTCTCATTGAGTTTTCAAATCTTAAATAAATATTCTGAAACTCATAATTCAGATTTTATAATTTCGATCTGCTGTTTTACGCGTTTAGGAGATATTGGATACGGTGTGCCTAATTGTTGAGCGAATAAATTTACTCTTAACTCTTCAATCATCCAACGTATATTGATGACACTATCTTTAGATCTGGAAATTTGTGGCAAACTGTTAACCCATTTTTCATATTGATTTTCAACTTCCTCAATAATATTCATCGACTGTCTATCTTTCGTTACATTAACCATTAATTTTTCAATTCTTTTTTCAATTGCCAGTAAATAACGATAAATATCGGCGATTCGTTTATAACCTGAATCTGCGACAAATCCTTTATAAACTAATTTACTAAGTTGTTTTTTTATGTCGGATAATGCAAAAGCTAATGATAGATCAACACGACCTTTCAATTTTTTATTAACGTTATAGTATAAAGTCAAAATGCCTTCTACTTGTTTAGCAATATCTATAACCATTTCATTGATATTCGTCTTAGTATAATTAAGCAATTTTTGATACTGTTGTTGATTTTGAATATTTTGATTATATTTATCTATCAATTCATCAACCGCACAAGCAATACAATCGTCAATCAACATTAATACGCTACCAAATGAGTTGAAGTAAAGTCCTAATTTAGATTTATTGGGTAATTTTTCATGTAGATATTTGATTGGTGATGGAATATTTAACATTAGCAACCGTCTGAGTCCCAATTGATTTAATTTTTGCTGTTCTTCTTGATTATCAATCAATTCGATACTGACGGAATTTTGATGATCAATAATTGCCGGATAGGCTTTGACTGTATAATTTTTCTGTTTTTCTTCATAAATTGAAGGCAATGTACCAAAATTCCAATCAGTGATACCACTTTGCTCAATAGGTACTATTTTTTTGGTTGTTAAAGAAGTTAAAGCTTTTTGAACATCATTTTTTAGCTGTTCTTTCAATAAAACTAAATTTTTACCGGATGCAATTTCTTCATTATCATGAATAATGCTAAATGTCATTTTTAAATAATCCGGAACCTGATCCAAATGCCAATCTTCAGATGTGATTTTTACCCCAGTCATTTTACGAAATTCATTTTCTAAACGTTCAAGAAGCGGTTGGTCCATCGTCTTTATTCTTTCCAAAAACGCTTCAGCATAATTTGGTGCAGGAACAAGATTACGACGTAATGATTTAGGTAATGATTTAATTAAGGCAATAATTAGATCTTTTCTAAATCCAGGAACTTGCCAATCAAATCCTCTATTTTTTATTTGATTTAGTAGATCAAGAGGAATTTTAATTGTGACACCGTCACGATTATGACCAATATCAAATTGATAACTTAGTGCAAATTTAAAATTATCTTGATACCAGAAATCAGGGAAATCATTTAGATTAACCAATTGTGCTGTTTGCTTAATCAGCATATCCCTTTCTATATTAAGATAATTAGGTTGTGATTTTTGTTTTTGTTTCCACCAATTATCAAAATATTTTGCTGAAATCACCGAGTTATCAATACGTTTATCATAAAAATCGTAAAGCTCATCGTCATCAATTAAAATATCTTGTCGACGAGATTTATGTTCGAGATCTTCAACTTCCCTGATTAATTGCTGATTTTGTCTATAAAACTTGTGATTAGTTAACCAATCACCTTCAACTAGTGCATGCCTAATAAATAAAGCACGACTCAAAACTGGATCAATTTTGCTATAATTGACAATCCTACTAGCAACAATTGGTAAACCAAACAAAGTAACTTTTTCATTGGCTATTGTGGTACCCTGCTTTTTAGACCATCTTGGTTCACTGTAACTATATTTAACCAAATGTTTGGCTATTGGCTCAATCCATTCAGCTTCAATTTTGGCAGCGGTTCTCCCCCATAATCTACTTGTTTCAACCAATTCGCTCACAATACACCATTTCGGCTGACTTTTAAAAAGTGCAGAATTGGGAAAAATTGAAAACTTAATATTACGAGCACCGATATATTCACGTTTTTCACTTTCTTTCATTCCAATATGAGATAATAAACCGCTCAATAAGGAAGTATGTAATGAAATGTAATCAGCAGCTTTGCTGTTTATTGGAAAAGCTAATTGTTTAATAGTTTGTCTGATTTGCGTATAAACATCTTGCCATTCGCGAATACGAAGATAGTTTAAAAACTCTTTTTGACATAATCGTCTAAATTGATTGCCAGATAATAGATTTTGCTGTTCTTTAATGTAATCCCATAAATGAATAAAAGATAGAAAGTCTGATTCTTTATGTGCAAAACGTCTGTGTTTTTCATCAGAAGCTTGTTGCTTATCAAATGGCCTTTCTCTAGGATCTTGAATAGACAAGGCAGCTGTAATGATCATGATTTCTTTCGTACACCCTAACCTTCGTGCCTCTACAAGCATTTTGGCCAATCTTGGATCAATAGGTAATTGAGCTAAAATTCTACCACTTTCAGTTAAATGATAGTGATGATGCTTGGTGTAAATAGCACCGAGTTCTTCTAATAATCGAATACCATCACGAATATATCTGGAATCAGGCGCCTCTACAAAAGGAAAAGCGGCAATATTGCCTAAGCCTAATGAAGTCATTTGTAAAATTACCGAAGCTAAATTGGTACGTAATATTTCGGGATCGGTAAATTCTGGTCGTGATAAAAAATCATTTTCATCATATAGACGGATACAAATACCATCCGATGTACGACCACAACGACCTTTTCGTTGGTTTGCTGAAGCTTGAGATATTCGTTCAATTGGCAATCGTTGGACTTTAGTTCGATAGCTGTAGCGACTAATTCTAGCTAAACCAGGATCGATTACATACTTAATTCCCGGTACGGTTAATGATGTTTCTGCAACATTGGTTGCAAGAACAATTCGTCGTTTTGAGTGTAACTGAAAGATGCGATTTTGTTCTGTTGCAGATAATCTTGCATATAAAGGTAGAATGTCGGTATGACGCAAATCTAATTTATTCAGTATATCAGCAACATCTCGAATCTCCCGTTCACCCGTCAGAAAAATCAGAATATCGCCAAAGCTTTCTGCTGAGAGTTCTTCAATAGCGTCAATAATAGGTTGGAAATCATTATTTGTATCATCTTCTTCATTTAATATTGGCGGACGATATCTTACTTCAACAGGATAAGTTCGCCCAGAAACTTCAATTATTGGGGCTTGATTAAAGTGATTAGAAAATCGTTCTACATCAATAGTTGCTGATGTGATTATTACTTTTAAATCGGGGCGTTTAGGTAGTAATTGTTTTAGATAACCTAAGATAAAATCAATATTTAAACTACGTTCATGAGCTTCATCAATAATAATAGTGTCATATTGTAATAGTAGCTTATCTTTTTGGATTTCAGCAAGTAATATACCATCAGTCATTAATTTTATTAATGTTGTTTCGCTTACCTGGTCTGAAAATCTAACTTTATACCCAACTAACTGACCTATTTCTGTTTTCAATTCTTCTGCAATACGATTGGCAACAGAGCGAGCAGCTAATCGTCTAGGTTGAGTATGGCCAATGTATCCTTTTATTCCTAAACCTAGCTCTAAACAAATTTTGGGAATTTGCGTTGTTTTACCTGAACCTGTTTCACCAGCAATAATAACAATTTGATGATTTTTTATAGCATCATAAATTGCCTGTTTTTTTTCAGCTACAGGTAAATTATCCGGATAATTGATTTTATTCGGTAAGGACGACCTTCTAGCTTGGTAATGTAGATTTGCCGCTTGTATTGCCGAATTAATATCAGTCTCATTGTGATCTTTCTTTGATAGTTTTAAAAGCTTGTATTTATCTAAGAAAGTCATTGATTCTAAATATTTTTCTTGCTGTTGAGATAACATAGAGAGTAAAATGTTTTATTGATAATCAAAATTGGGGTCAATTATAGCAAATTAAACCTTTCAATAGGAGTTCAAATGAAAAAAACGATTTTTATTTTACCGTTAATTGCTACAGCATTTGCTATTTCTGGTTGTAATAAATCAAGTAATGTCAAAGATACCGATCTTATGCATCACCACTTTGTCCTAGTAAAAGCTAATGGTCAAGAACTTACGTCAGATGAGTATGCTGAATTAGAATTTGGTGAAAATATGACAATAACAGGAAAAATGTGCAATCTATTTTCTGGGAAAGTAGCATTAGATAATAATGTTATCAGAGGGGCTGGTTTATCCATGACTAAAATGGTTTGTCCTGATAGCGAACTGAGTAAATTAGACGCAGTCATCGAAGAATTAATTGTTAACGGTGCAAAGATTGAATTAACAAAGGATCAATTAATATTAAAGAATGAAGATAATGAACTTACTTATAAGGTTAAAGAGTTGATGTGATTAAAACGTAGGCGTTTCATCAAACATTTTGACAAATATTTATATAATCAGTATGTTTTTCGCTGATTTATAAAGACAATTTCATTATAAAAAGCTTTATTTTAAATGTAGTTAAGAATATAATGACTCCAGTTTTGTAGATGTCCAAGCTTTAATGAAAATGACTAATTCTTCAAATATTTTATTTAAGTTAAGTAACTATTCTTTTAGTTGCCCATCTCCCTTTATACACCAATCTAATCAATTCTCAAACATTGATTTTTTTTGCGAAAAAAGTTTATTTAAATTTTAAACATTAACCTTAACAACTAGTAGAAAATATTATGAAAAAGACAAAAATAGTTTGTACCATAGGCCCTAAATCTGAATCAAAAGAGATGCTAGCCAAATTATTAAACGCAGGAATGAATGTTATGCGTTTGAATTTTTCTCATGGTGATTATGAAGAGCATGGTAATCGAATAAAGAATTTACGAGAAGTCATGCAAGAAACTGGCTTAAAAGCTGCAATCATGCTAGATACTAAAGGACCTGAAATCCGTACTATTAAATTAGAAGGTGGGAATGATGTTTCGTTAGTTGCTGGCCAAACGTTCACCTTTACCACTGATAAAAATGTTATTGGTAATTCTGAACGTGTTGCGGTAACCTATGACGGCTTTGCGCATGATCTAAAACCAGGTAATCGCGTGCTAGTTGATGATGGCTTAATTGCTATGGATGTTAAAGAAGTTAAAGGTAATGAGGTTATCTGTACAGTTCTAAATAATGGTGATTTGGGCGAAAATAAAGGCATTAACTTACCTGGCGTTTCTATTAAATTACCCGCTTTAGCTGAAAAAGATAAAAATGATCTAATCTTTGGTTGTGAGCAAGGCGTTGACTTTATTGCAGCTTCATTTATTCGTAAACGTTCAGATGTTGAAGATATTCGTGCTCACTTAAAAACTCATGGCGGTGAGGATATCAAAATAATTTCTAAAATTGAGAACCAAGAAGGTCTTGATAATTTTGACGAAATTCTAGAAGCATCTGATGGTATTATGGTTGCTCGTGGTGATTTAGGTGTCGAGATTGCAGTTGAGGAAGTTATCTTTGCTCAAAAAATGATGATTAAAAAATGTAATCGAGCTTCAAAACCCGTTATTACCGCAACACAAATGCTTGACTCAATGATAAAAAACCCTCGCCCTACTCGTGCTGAAGCAGGTGATGTTGCTAACGCAATCATTGATGGCACTGATGCAGTAATGTTATCAGGCGAAAGTGCTAAAGGTAAATATCCACTTGAAACAGTAAATGTAATGGCGACTATTTGTAAACGTACTGATGGTACTATTCCAGCTTCTTTAGAACTTAGCGATAAAGAAGAAAAATTACGAATTACCGCTGCTGTGTGTTGTGGTGCTGTTGAAATTGCGGAACGACTTAATGTTCCTTTGATTGTTGTTGCAACTCGTAGTGGTAAATCAGCACGTGAAGTACGTCATTATTTCCCTAAAGCACGTATTTTAGCATTATCATCCAGTCAAAAAACAGTTAATCAATTAGCTTTATCTAAAGGTGTAGAGCCTATTTTAATTGATGCAATTAACTCGACTGATGATTTTTACCGTTTAGGTAAGGAAATGGCAGTTAAATATTGTGGTTTAAATCAAGGCGATACAATTGTGATGGTGTCAGGTGCGTTAGTTCCTAGTGGGACAACCAACACTACTTCAGTTCATAGAATTTAAGCAATTTTCATATCGTTAATTAAATATAAAAAGCTAGCTATATGCTAGCTTTTTTTTTTACTTAAGTTATCCTGTAAATATACAGTATTAATAAATTGTAAGAGATAAAAATGCTATCAGAAAAAGTATATTTTCCCAAAGAACTGAGTTGGTTGTCTTTCAATCAACGTGTTCTACAAGAAGCCGCCGATAAAAGTAATCCGCTTATTGAGCGTATTCGATTTTTAGGAATATACTCAAGCAATCTTGATGAATTTTATAAAGTGCAATTTGCTAATCTAAAAAAGTATGTATTGATTGAACAAGAACAATCTCAAGGTTCATCAAATTCAAAACAACTTTTACGCCAAGTTAATCAAAAAGTCATTCAATTGGAACTTCAGTTTGATCAGCTTTATAACGAATTATTACTTGAAATGGCCAGAAATCAGATTTTTCTGATTAATGAAAGACAATTATCCTCTTATCAAGAAAATTGGATAAAAAATTATTACAAAAAAAACCTAAGACAATATATAACACCTATCCTTCTTGATAGTCATACTGAACTGATACAATTCTTAAAAGACGATCATGCATATTTAGCAGTTGAAATAATTTGTGAAAATAATATAAGTTATGCTTTACTTGAACTACCTACGGATAATGTTTCGCGTTTTGTTTTATTGCCATCTGAAGTGTCTACTAAAAATAAATCAATTATATTTTTGGATAATATTTTACGCTATTGCCTACCAGACATATTTAAAGTTTTTTTTGATGCATTAGAACTAAATGCTTATTCTATTAATATCAATCGGGATGCTGAATATGAATTGAATACAGAATTAGATAGTTTACTGGAACTGATGTCTCAAGGATTAAAACAACGATTAACAGCACAACCTGTCCGATTTACCTATCAAAAAGACATGCCAAAAGCATTATTTGAATTGCTCATTAACAAATTAAGATTGACGGAGCAAGATGCAATGCCAGGAGGAAGATATCCGAATTTTAAAGATTTGGTGAAATTTCCTGATTTAGGCATTAAAAATTTGTTGAATAAACAAGTCCCAAATCTTGTTTATAATAGATTCAAACAATTTAGAAATGCATTTGCAGCAATCAAAGATCGTGATGTATTACTATATTATCCTTATTATTCATTTGGACATGTATTAGAAATCATGCGACAAGCATCTTTCGATCCAGCCGTGACACACATAAGAATGAATATTTACCGAGTTGCAAAAGATTCTCGTTTTATTCATGCTGCAATAAATGCCGCTAACAATGGAAAAAAAGTCACTGTGGTTGTTGAATTACAAGCCCGTTTTGATGAAGAAGCAAATATAAAATGGGCTAAAAGATTGATCAGCAGTGGTATTAAAGTTATTTACTCACAACCAAAATTAAAAATTCACGCCAAGTTATTTTTAATTGATCGTAAGGAAAATGATAAAATTGTTCGCTATGCTCATATTGGTTCGGGTAATTTTAATGAAAGAACCGCTAAAATTTATACCGATTTTTCATTATTAACAGCAGATCCTGTTATAACAGACGAAGTAAAAAAAGTTTTCAATTTTATTGAAAATCCATTTAAACCTGTATCTTTTAATTACTTACTGGTTTCTCCACAAAATACACGTTTACGTTTCCATGAATTCATTGAGCGAGAAATAACCAATGCTAAAGCAGGAAAATCTGCAGGTATTTATCTAAAACTTAATGCAATAACGGATAAAGAAATGATTGATGCACTTTATCGTGCATCGTGTGCAGGAGTCAAAATTAGAATGATTGTTCGAGGAACATGCGTACTAGTCCCGCAAATACCGGATTTAAGTGAAAATATCTTTATAACAAGCATTGTCGATCAATATTTAGAGCATGCTCGTGTTTATATTTTTGAAAATGAAGGAAAAAAAGATACCTATATCTCTTCAGCAGATTGGATGCCCAGAAATCTTGATAATCGTATTGAAGTTGGCGTTAAAATTTTTGATCCCATTTTAAAATCTACAATTCATGATATTTTTAGTATCCAATGTAATGATAATGTAAAAGCCAGAATTATTGATAAAGATAATACTAATAATTATGTATTAAGAGGTAATAAGAAAAAAATTAGGGCGCAACATGCTATTTATGATTATTTAAAGCAATTAGAAACGCTTGTGTAAGGAATTAGGAAAGTGACTAAATTAAATGAATATGCGGTTATTGATTTGGGGTCAAACAGTTTTCATATGGTCATCGCTCGTAGTGTAAATGGCATTTCACAAATCATTTATAAATGTAAAAAAAATATTCATTTAGCTACTGGATTAAATGATAACAATGAATTAAGCGAGTCAAGTATTAAACGTGGTGTAGAATGCCTTGCTTTGTTTGCTGAGCGATTAAAGGGTTTTCCTATTGAAAATGTTCGGATTGTCGCAACACACACATTGCGCATTGCTAAAAATAAACAGGCATTTTTAACGGCTTCGGCTAAAATAATACCCTATCCTGTCGAAATTATTTCAGGTCAAGAGGAAGCTCGCTTAATTTATCTTGGCATGATGACTACAGAATCGACAAGCAAAACCAGTACCAACTTTGTTATAGATATAGGTGGTGGATCGACCGAGATAGCAATTGGTAAAGGTAATAATCTTAAACCTTACATCGTTGCAAGTCGTCCAATGGGATGTGTCACTTATACGAAGCAATTTTTTTCTCAAAAAAAGATCGATAAAATATCTTTTCAACGAGCCAAACTTGCAGCAACACAACAAATAGAAAGTATTATTAATACCATAAAAAAACAGAATATTAGGGTTGCTTTTGGTACATCTGGTACGATCAAATCCATTTACAAAATACTATTGGATTTGGGTGTCAGTGACGGAATTATAACTCAAAAACGATTAAATGATTTAATTAGTTATATTTTAGAATTTGAATCTTTCCTTGATATTCAATATCCTTCTCTTTCTGATGAAAGAAAAAATGTTTTTGTCAGCGGCCTGGCTATTTTCAGTGGTGTTTTTGATGCATTAGAGTTACGAGCTTTACAATATTGTCCAGGTGCCTTACGTGAAGGGGTATTGTATGAACTCATTGATGGTATCAATTTTCGAGATATAAGAGAATCAACAGCTGAGTCTCTCTCTCAACATTATAATATAGATGAGCGACATGCAAAACAGGTTGTAAGAACCACTAACTATTTATTTTCACAATGGAAAAGGCAGTCTTCTGTTACTGTTCCAATTCATTTAGAATCAATATTATACTGGGCAGCGCAATTACACGAAGTAGGATTAAAAATTAATTTTTCTTCTATACATAAACATTCAAGTTATATTCTACAAAACAGTAATCTTCCAGGATTTAATGAGGAACAACAACTTCTTTTATCTTCTCTTGTTCGTTATCATAGGAAATCAATAAATATTGATAATTTGCCGTATTTTAGTCTTTTTGACTATAAACATATTATCCCATTATTGCAGATATTGAGATTATCAATATTAATCAATAATCAGCGTAATAATGACCTGAATTTAAATGCGTTTCGTTTGAAATTAGATGAAGATAAAATAACAAATATTACTTTAGAAATTGATGAGACATTTATTGGAAATAATAAACTTATTTTGCTTGATTTAGAACAAGAACAAAAATATTGGAATGCAGTTAATGACTGGAAGTTATCAATAGAACTATTTAACTAAATTCGATTAATATGTTTTTACCGCTAGTTAAACTAGCCGTAAAAACATTTCTTTATATTAAAAATCTTTCTTGATTAGCCTAATCCAATCATCTTCCACCATAATAAACCAATGGTGAAAACAATAATTAAATTCACAATACTGCATATAAAACCAACTTTCCACCATATTTTTACTGGAACAAAACCTTCAGCGAATAATAATGGATTTCTAGCATTAGCAAATTGTGTAATTGAACCAAAATAATTTGTACAAATAACTAACGCAAAGATGGCTATCATTTGCGGTACACCAAGTGCAATTGCAACAGATAAAAAAACAGGAAATAAAGCAGCAATATGTGCATTACCACTGGCAAAAAAGTAGTGTAAATAAACATACGCGGTACATAATAGAATAATAACCAGTACCCAACTACTTTCACCTAAATGCCCTTTTATTGCATTACCTATTGTATCACCTAACCACTTTGTTACACCAAGTTTGTTAACTTGTCCTGCCATCATAAGTAAAGCGGCAAACCAAATTAAGGTATCCCAAGCTGCCTTTTCACTTTTAATATCTTCCCAATTCAATACACCTGTTAAAATTAAGAGGGTTAAACCAATAAAAGCTGTCGTGGTTGAGTCTATATTTAACTTATCACCAAAAATCCAAAAGCCTAAAAGCAGTATTACAGTACTTCCCATTATGATTTCTTTACCTGTTATTGCACCCATTTTTTTGAGTTCTTCAGAAGCTAATTTTGGTGCTTCAGGTGTTTTCTTAAGCTCTGGATTAGTTAAAAAATAGATAACTAAAGGAATAACAATAAAAGAGGCTAAACAGGGAACAAGAGCAGCAATAAACCATTGACCCCAACCTAATGTTATGCCAAGCGAAGATGTCACTAATTTAGCTGCGAGCAAATTTCCAGTAAATGCCGTTAAAAACATAGCCGAAGTAATATCATTAATATGGCTAATAGTTAGCATTAAAAAAGTGCCAATACGGTTTCTTGAGTTATCTTTTGGATTCGAATTAAAGTTAATGGATAAGGCTTCCGCAATTGGATAAATAACCCCTCCGGCTCGAGCAGTGGTACTTGGAATAGCCGGAGCTAAAGCAATATCGGTAACAGATAAACCATAGGCTAAGCCTAAAGTATTTCGGCCAAGAATTTTAACAAGGTAATAAGCAATCCTTTTGCTTAATCCAGTTTTAATAAAACCACGAGCAATCATAAAAGCGATAACAATAAGCCATATTAATGTACTATTTAATTCACTTAAGGCGATTTTAATTGATTCTGTAGCAGAAGTTGCGCCAGATGGTCTTAATACTGCAAATACGGTAATTGCCAGTAAACCAATTGCGCCAATAGGCATAATTTCAGCAACAATACAGGCAATAGTTGCTACAAATATAATACTTGTTCGCCATCCTTCTGTACTAATCCCATCAGGAGGCAATACAAATAACCATAAAATGATCGAAATAGCAGCAATAATAATAAATGGTAGCCATTTAACAGGTGGCTTTTTTATTGTGTGCATTGAATTTTCCTTCTTATTTAAAAATAGTTAAGCTTCAATAGAACCATCTCTTCTATCAAAATAGGGATATATTCAAATTACTAATTTAATAATGATGAATATAATCTGTAGCTTTTGTGCCAGCCTGTAAACCGAAGATAATAATATCTGCAACAGCATTTCCACCAATACGATTAGCGCCATGAACGCCTCCAACTACTTCTCCAGCAGCAAAGATGCCTTCAATAACATGATTTTGAGTATCCAAAACCTGTGTTTCCGCATTAATTGTTACTCCTCCCATTGTATGATGTATGCCGGGTGCAATTTTTATCGCATAATATGGAGCTTTATTGATAGGGTGACGCATACCTGTTGTTCGTTCAAAATCTTCATCATGTTTATTTATAACAAAATTATCATAACGTTTTATTGTTTCGGTTAATGTATTAGAATCAATGCTTAATTGTTTTGCTAAATCATCAAGAGTATTGGCTTGAATTACTAAATTACGTGAAATATACTCCTCCACTGATTTATTCTCATCGCGAACCTGTTGATCGAATAAGATATAAGCGTAATGTTCAGTTAGATTATTGATATGATTGGATACTTTATCACGCGTATCGAGTTCATTAACAAAACGTTTTCCATTTTGTGATATTAATATTGCTCCTCCACCACGAATCGATTCGGAAATAAGATAAGAGGTTGTTTGTTCAACAGTTGGATGAATTTGAATTTCTTTCATATCCACTGTACCAGCACCAAGCTTTTCAAGGATTGTAATTCCCGATCCTGTTGCACCTTTATGGTTAGTTGTTACAAAACCTTTAAGATCTGGTCGATATTTTTCAATCATCTCTAGATTTGCTCCAAATCCTCCCGTAGCAATAACAACAGCTTTTGTTTTAATTGTATAAATTGAACCATCTTCTTGGATAACTTTTACCCCGGTTACTTTATGATTTTCTGTTACAATTTCGGTAACATTTGTATCAAGCATGACTTCAATACCACGGTTGTTAATATTTTTAACTAATCCACTAATTAAAAAAC
This sequence comes from Gilliamella sp. B2887, assembly GCF_026537015.1. Taxonomy (NCBI): domain Bacteria; kingdom Pseudomonadati; phylum Pseudomonadota; class Gammaproteobacteria; order Orbales; family Orbaceae; genus Gilliamella; species Gilliamella sp. B2887. The sequence goes on from NZ_JAFNMX010000016.1 coordinate 14,579, forward strand.
CACCTACCGCTGCTCCACTTTCTGGTCGATGAGTTCGATCAATACTCATTCCTCCAGTTGTAGTAATACCACTTAAAGTGATACCATTTGTATCTAACCAATCGATAGCATCTGGTGCATTTTCGACAAAATACCTTAATAAGTCAGGGTTATTTTTGTTTTTTCCTCCAGTCATTGTTTCTTTATAGAAAAGATCTTTACTATCTTTAATTCCTTTTAGTTTCTGGAATTTTGTTTCAGCTGCATTCATACCGGCCGAAGCTTTATTAGTATTTCCACCAATTACTGACATTTTTTCAATAATTACGACATTTGCACCTAAGTCATGCGCACGAATTGCTGCAGCTAAACCTGCTCCTCCACTTCCAACAACAACAATATCATAGGATTTATCATTCGGATCACCACCTTCGGCTAGAATGGCATCTTTATTGGATTGAACCATAGCTTTAGTTACCGCTTTTTTGAAAGCTTCACATTGAGTTGTAGCACCAGAAATGGTATCGACATGAGGACTATTTGAAGTAATGATTCTTTCTTTTATTTCATTAAAATTGCTCAACACATCATTATCAAAATTATTGGCATTAACCAATTGCATATCTTTAATATAGTCTTTTGCTAGTTCAACATTGATCGTAAATTCAAAGGACTCATCATTGACTTTTTCTTGATAATTACCTGGTTTGAATTTTTTGTTATTCAAGTTTACATCTCGAATTAAACTTTCAACTAATGAAAAACTCCATAAAGGAACAGGAATGTTGAGTTCTTCTCGCTTATCACTATTAATAAATAACTCAAGTTTTTCACCGTTTTTAATTCTACTAGTCCAGTCAGGATAGGCAATGCAGGCTCGGCCAACTGCCACTAAATCGTAACCATTTTCTAAGGCAGTTTCTAAGTCGGTTTGGTTTATTACATTTCCCACACCTACAACGGGGATCTTAGCTAATGTCTTAGAACGCATTGCAACATATTTTTTTATTAATGGTGTTGGATCCTCAATATCGACAATGGATGATCTTAAAATAGCCCCCATTGAAAAATGAACATAATCTAGTCCTTTTTCGGCTAATTTCTCAAGCAAATACATTGTATCATCAAATCGAATGCCTGGTATTTCTAACTCTTCTGGTGAAAAGCGATAACCGATAATGAACTCAGAGTTCGCAAACTGCTTAACAATATTGTGAGTAATGTCTAAAACGGCCAAAGGGAATCTTGAACGATTATCGCGACTTCCCCCCCATTTGTCATTGCGTTGATTGGAATTAGGTGAATAAAATTGTTGAATTAAATAGGTATTCGCTCCGTGAATTTCTACACCATCAAAACCTGCTTGGATAGCTCGTCTAACAGCTTGTCCAAATTTCTCGATCATTTCATCTACTTCGTTCTCGGTTAATTCTATTGGTGTAGCAGCTTCAGGTCTTGGTGCGGCAATTGAACTAGGCCCTATAGGAGAAAGCCCACCGATAAGCTTAGGCTCCACCATTCTACCACCATGATAAACCTGAATGATTGCTTTAGAACCTTTTTCTTTGATTGCTTGAGCTATTTTTGCTAATCCCTCAATTTTATCATCGCTATCTAATCCAATAGCGCCAGGAAAAGCTAAACCTTTTTTATCGACAAAGCCACATTCAACAATAATGGTACCAATTTCTCCAGATCTTGCTTGGTAATATTCAATTAAATCAGAAGTTACAGAACCTTCATAAAATCCAGAACAAGTAGTCATTGGTGCCATAATTATGCGATTTTTTAATTCAATGCCATTAGGTAAGGTTAATGGTTCAAAAGCATTTTTTTTTGTCATTTTATGTACCTGATAATTACTAAAATTTATTTATAACGGCAATAATAACATTATTAATCATCATCCTCTACAGACAATAGCTTCATTTGTAAGTTTTGTATCATTTTTTCGACAGAAATTATTTCAAATTTATTAAAAAATTATAAAATTATTTACTTTTTAAAAAATTAAATGTTGTTCATTTTATACCAGTTTTCCATTTCTTATTAATAAATATGAATTATTAGTCTAAAAAATAACACTGTAAGTATTTCATTTACTTGTAATTTTATTATTACTTAATTCTTGAACTTTAATTCTAATCGGTTAAAATGCCTGACAATTTACGTAGAAAGGGACGGTAGATGATTGTGGTACAGACACACAAAATGAAAGCAATTTTAAAACATCACTCTTTTTCTATTGTAATTAATTATCCTCCATTTCGGAGGATTTTTTATTTTAACCCTCTCTTTTTTTCCTTTTCATCTCAGATTATCAAACAAATTCAATTTATGTATAAAAACAACAGGAGCAAGCATGAAATCTTTGATCCCTTTTTATAATCCAAGTATTAGTTATGAAGATAATTATGCTCAAGGACCTTTTGGACTTTTCAATCAATTAGATAAGGCAGAACAAGTACCAACTCAGCGGACTAAATTTCTAAATATTGATGTAAACTTACCTTTTGGAATGCCTGCTGGTCCATTATTAAATGCAAATTATATCAAAGCAGCTTTCGTATATGGATTTGATTTATGTGTGTACAAAACAGTAAGAACAAAGATGCATAAATGCCATCCTTTACCCAATGTTTTGTCCGTACACCCTAAAGGTAAATTATCTTGTAATCTTGACACAGTCTTAGCTGATACCAATTATAGTCAACCATTGTCAATTACTAACTCTTTTGGCGTTCCATCTTTTGCGCCAGACGTTTGGCAACCAGATATGGCTGAAGCAGTTAAAGCTGCGGGAACTGGTCAATGTGTTATCGGAAGCTTTCAAGGTACTCAAGGCAATGGTGCTATTGAAAAAGACTATGCCTTAGCAGCAAAATTAGTCAGAGAAACGGGTTCACCCATTCTTGAGGCGAATCTCAGTTGCCCTAACGAAGGTGCAAGTAAGCTACTTTGCTTCGATGTGGATAGTGTTGAACGCATTGTTAATGAAATAAAAATAGCGGTACCTGATCGCCCTCTTATTCTAAAATTAGCCTATTTTCCTGATGATGAAAAAATAGTGTCATTATTAAAACGAGTTGGCTCAATTATTGATGGTTTAAGTACTATTAATACCCTTTCTGCCAAACCAGTTGATACAAATGGTTATCCTGCATTAGGTGAGAATAGAAAAGAAGGTGGAATCTGTGGCGATGCTATTCGTTGGGCTGGTTTAGATATGGTGACTCGTTTAGCTAAATATCGTCAACAAATGGAATTAAAATTTGCAATTGTTGGTGTTGGTGGTGTAAGTTCAAGCGAACATTATAATGAATTTATAAAAGCTGGCGCTACTGCGGTAATGAGTGCCACAGGCGCAATGTGGAATCCTTTACTTGCGATAGAAATTAAAAAAAGTCTAAAACAATAATAAAGGCATTCATTAAAAAAGTTACAGGGTAACTTATATGCCCTTTAACTTTTTAACCTAATTTAATCTTATTCCTAACCCGATTACCTTTATTTATTTTTTGTTAAAAATAACATAACCAAATATTAGGTGTGCTAAAAAAACAATAACAAGAATGATTCTAACATGTAAAGAGTTAAAGATAACAAAAGGTATGAATAATGCAACAAACACCATTAACAGCATTTTAAATAAACTTGATTGTGTTGCTTTTTTCTCAATAAACATTTTTTGTATATAAATTTGATAATATTTACTTTTAGTAAAATAAGCATAAAGGCGATCCGAACTATTAAGCCAAAGATAAGCCGTTAATAAATAGAAGGGTACTGTAGGTAAAATTGGCACAAAAATGCCAACTGTTCCTAAAACAAAAGAAAGACTTCCTAAAAATATAAATAAACTTTTTTTTAACATTATAAATTTTAGCTCTGAGTAAATTGAATATTCGATTGGCGTTGAATCTAAAGTAACATTTTCATACTCTACTTTCTAATGCATCTATTAGCCTCATCATCCCTCTTCTGAACTGACTATAGCCATTAGAAGTTTCATCTTTTTTGTTTTTTTATTGTAGATAAAAAACGTATTTAAATTGTTTTGTGTTTTGTTAGAATCAAAACGATTTAAACATAGGTAAAATATACTTAATTAGAGTTAGAATAATATCATAATATTTCAATATTATGCTTGTTATTGATCTTAACACAAAATTCACTGTTTTGATCTTATCAAACATAAGCTATAGCATATAAAACATTAAAGTTTATGAAGGTATATTTGTACGACCAAAAATGATTAATAAAAATGCATATACAGAAGCTATAAAGAAATTTACTGCTGAATTGTTTTAGAATAAAAGAATAGATGAGATTAAGAATTGGCGGAACGGACGGGGCTCGAACCCGCGACCCCCTGCGTGACAGGCAGGTATTCTAACCAACTGAACTACCGCTCCGCTTTTTGATTCCTTTAATGAACAACATTAAAGTAGGCGTGATATTAAAGATTATTTTCTTATTCGTCAATCATATTTTTTAAATCATGGTTTAATTGCATATAAAAACATCATTAATGTATTTTCCACATGGCCTTACCACTTTTCTTTTCGATTTTCTTTATAATTAACTCATGTTCAGAAAGCTCATCTTGGGTGGCTCTGATGATCTTTAATGGATTATTTGTACGTTCTATTCTTTTAATAGCACTGCCTTCTGTTAAACTTGAAAGATGTTCATCCGAACTAAAAGATAAAGTTGTTTGCCCACCAGTCATGGCTAAATAGACTTCAGCTAAGATCTCGGCATCAAGTAAAGCGCCATGAAGGGTTCGATGAGAATTATCGATTTGATAGCGTTCACAAAGCACATCTAAATTATTCCGTTTACCCGGAAACATGCGTCTTGCCATAGCCAAAGTATCAGTTATGATACAATGCTCGGCAGTTTTAAAATCTAGTCCACAAAGACGAAATTCGTAATCCATAAATCCCACATCAAATGAAGCGTTATGAATCACGAGCTCAGCACCATCAATGAATTTAATAAAATCATGAGCTATATTTTTGAAAATCGGTTTATCTTTCACAAATTGGTCACTGATACCATGAACTCGAAACGCCTCTTCATCAATTAAGCGCTCAGGATTAATATAAACATGAAAATGATTGCCAGTTAATCGACGGTTAACCACTTCAACAGCGCCGATTTCAATAATTTTATGTCCTTCATAATGATTATTGCCATCTTGATTCATACCTGTGGTTTCTGTATCTAATACAATTTGGCGGTTACAATTAGTTATCACATTATTCTCTTTTTATGTATTAATCAATGTTGGGAAAAACAAAATAGTGATATAGTCTAGCACTAAAATTCTTTGATGTTGATATCTTCAAAAATTGAAGTGAATAATTTAATCAAATTAGTACAAATACTTTACTATTTTATATCAAATCCATATTCAAACTTTTAGTTGATTATTTTAAAAGATTATTAAAATGTTAAAACAAATTGAAATATACACAGATGGCTCTTGCCTTGGTAATCCTGGTCCAGGTGGATATGCCGCAATATTAAAATATAAGCAAAACGAAAAAATCTTATCTCAAGGTTTTTTTAAAACAACAAACAATCGCATGGAGTTATTAGCCACTATTGTTGCCTTAGAGCAATTAAAACAAACTTGCCAAGTAAAACTCTATTCCGATAGTCAATATGTTCGCAACGGGATTACCAATTGGATCCATGGATGGAAAAAAAACGGCTGGAAAACATCCAATAATAAACCGGTTAAAAATGTAGATTTGTGGATTCGATTAGACGAACTGGTCCAAACTCAAAAAATTGAATGGATTTGGGTAAAAGGCCATGCTGGACATATCGAGAATGAACGTTGTGATATTATTGCAAAATCCATGGCAGAAACACCGAACTTATCCGATGTTGTATTTGAGCAATCGTTATCTGATAAAAAGTAAATAATGAGAGTATTAAATTTGTATGTTTTATTAGAGTACTGATAATAAGTGTAAATTTTTAATCAATTGCAATCAGTAATGTTTACGGAGTCAATCATCAATGTTTCACTTACATACCATTCGGGCATTAAAAGATAACTATATATGGTTATTAGAAAATTCATGTAAACAGGTCATCATCGTTGACCCAGGTACTGCCGAACCTGTGATTAATTATCTTAATCAAAATGAATTATTGCCACTTGCAATTTTACTTACTCATCACCATATAGACCACGTTGGAGGTGTGAGCGAGCTAAAAAACAAATATCCCAATGCAACTATCTATGGTCCCAGTGAAATTAAGTTACCAATCACCAATCTAACTAATCAACATGAAGTTAGTATTGGTGATTTCTATTTTAAAGTGATTCCTTTACCTGGACATACTTTAGGGCATTTAGCATATTATTGTCATCCTTATCTGTTTTGTGGTGATACATTATTTTCTGCTGGATGTGGAAGAATTTTTGAAGGAACTTATCAACAAATGTTGTGTTCGCTTAAAAAATTAAAACAGTTCCCTGATGATACTTTTATTTGTGCAGGACATGAACTTACTTTAGCGAATTTAAATTTTGCTAAGAGTATGGTTCCTGATGACAAGGAAATAAATCATTATTTTAATAGTATGAGTAATCGATCAGTGACGTTACCTTCTACATTAAATAACGAAAAACGAATTAATTTATTTTTACGATGCGAAGAAAAATCTTTACAAGATAAATTTAATTTCAACAATGAATTAGAGTTGTTTGTTTTTTTTAGGAGCCTAAAAGATAATTTTTAGGTATAATAGTAATCTTAAACAATATAGAATTTAGTCTGTCTAATGAAAAAATTATTAATATTTACAATGTTATGCTCTTTTTTAGGTGCATGTCAGCAGTATAGTGGACCACGCCATAATGCAGTTGTTAGAATAAAGTACTCAAAAAATACCGTAGCTAATAATAGACAAACTGTCAGTAATAGTAATTATGTATCTATCACTCAGAATCCATGGCAGTATATGAACAATCAGATTAATGTTAATGTTCCAGAGAATAGTCGCATTAAAGCTGAAAGAGAGCGATTATTACGTGATCCTCAAGGATTTGAAACTATCGCATTGCGATCAGAGCCATATGTTTATTATATAATTAATCAATTACGTAAAAATAATTTACCTGTTGAGTTAGCTTTAGTGCCATTAATTGAAAGTGCTTATGATCCATTAGCGACTTCATCCGCTCAAGCTGCTGGTTTATGGCAATTTGTACCTATAACAGCAAAAGAGTACGGCTTAAAACAAAGTCATTATTTTGATGCTCGCCGTGATTTAATTGCTTCAACAAGTTCAGCCATTTCATTATTGCAAAACCTAAATGAACGCTTTAATGGCGATTGGCTATTAACTCTTGCTGCTTATAACGCTGGTGAAGGACGTGTAAGAAAAGCTATTGAAAAAAACCAAGCGAGAGGATTATCAACTGACTATTGGTCTTTAGAATTACCAAACGAAACAATGCACTATGTCCCTAAAATTTTAGCAATAGTTGATATTGTTAAAAATAATGCTCGATATGGAGTTAAATTACCTGATTGTAATTATGAGAATTCACTTGTCAGAATTGATATAACTAAAAACATTTCCTTAGCTAAAATTGCTAAATATACAGGGCTGTCACTCAATGAGTTAACGACCTATAATGCGGGCTATGTACAACAAACCCTAAATGGTCCTTTCCATTTGCTTGTTCCACATACTCATGCGAAAAGTTTATATCAAAAATTACAAGCCGAGAATCTTGTAGCAAACGAAATAACTGAACTTTTGCAAGATATACCACATGCTCCGATGCCGTTTGAAGTTAAATCATCAGCAATTCAGCATAGTGATTTAAGTAATAAAACCGTGAGTTCAATTGTAGAGAATAACAGCAACAATACACAAATAACCTATCAGGTGAAAGCGGGTGATAACCTCTATAGTATTGCGCAAAATTATCGAGTTAAAATTACCGATCTGCTGTTATGGAACAAACTAAAAAATCAAAGAGTCAAAGAAGGAGATGTTTTAACAATTAACCTTGTGAATGCAAATCCAATTTAAAATTTACATATAGAGGATTATGATCTGATGCATTTGTACTAATTATCTGCGCTGCATCAAGCTGTAATCCTCGATAAAAGACAAAATCTAAAGGTCTTCCCATAAATGTTTTTCGAATATCAATGCTAAAATTTACTGATTTAAGACCAATTGAACTCACTAAATAAAATAATAAATCTAGTCGCTGTTTACTCCACGCATTAAAATCCCCTGCCAATATCACCGGTCCATGATGCTCACTGATACGATTTAATAAAATATGCATTTGTTGGCGATAAACTTTAACTCCAATACTAAAATTGACAGCATGAATGTTTGCAACCAATAATTGTTGGGTAGAATGTTGAATAGGGTAGATTGTTATTAACGCCGATTTAGGAACCCGAATCAGTGGTTCTTTCTCCTTAAATGACAAAATCGATGTAGGTAAACTGTCGGTTATAGTCATAACACCTGCATAAATATCGTTTAAACAATAAGCTGGAACATGATCGGCTATTTTGTTATGTCGTGAAATAAAATTCAATAATTGAGTAGTAGTTTGGGCTTCTTGTAGTAAAATTATTTTAGCTTTATCGGCATAAAGTTCCAAAATATTAATACATTCCGCCCTTTTTTGTTTAAAAATATTCCAAACCAAAATTGAGAAATACTCTCTATCAATCAGTGGCTTAGTAACCACTATGTGATTTTTAGGTAATATCAATTCAACATCGCTATTTCCCTGATATCTTAATGTATAATTGCGTTTTTTGAACATATTAAATATTTGTTTTTTGTTTCACATATTCATCAAAAGATAAGGTGTCATTCTTCTCTTTATCTTGTTGTTTTTTAATAGACAAAATGCGCTGTTGAACAAAGTCGCTATCAGTCAATATTGCTAAAGGTTCTGCTGAAAGTTGTTTTTTATATTGAGATGCGAGCACTAACCCAAATTTTGAAGTGCCTAAATCACTGATAGCTTCAAGGGTTCTAGCAGATAAAGTTAATTCAGGTTGGTCAAACATGACATCTAACTTTTCACAAACCTTTCGATATTGTTGGTGTTTATCATTATGATCCAAAACATCCGCAACTCTAAGCAGATCTTTAAATAAATTATGCCCTACTTTTGATAATGGTTCTCGATAACTGCCACAGCCCATACCTATTTCCAATCCTGGTTTACGCCCTTCCATGATGACTCGATTCCAATTTATTTTTGAACACTCAAGTTCCTCACTACTCATTTCTGGAGCTGGCGCTAGTGCACACCAAATTAAAAATAGATCGATGAAACGAATTTGTTCTTCGGTAATACCAATAGGTGAAAAAGGATTAATATCCAAAGCTCGCACTTCAATATACTCAATACCCCCACGCATAAGAGCATCAGAAGGTGATTCTCCAGATCTTGGAACTCTTTTAGGGCGAATTGGTGCATAAAACTCATTCTCAATCTGCAAGACATTATCATTCAATTGACGATAATGACCATCTACCTTAATACCTAATTTACTAAAGTGAGGTGATTTGGTATGTGTAGCTCGTTTAAGACCCTCAACATAAGTATCTAAATGATTGAATGTAATACCTAACTGCTTTTGAGCATTATTTGTATAGCCAATATCACTTAATCTTAACGATGTCGCATAAGGCAGATAACAATTTCCATTTGTTTGTTCAATAAAAGATTTTGCTTTTTCTGGATCTTGAATAAATGATGAACATAAAGATGGAGAGGCACCAAATAAATAAGGAATAACCCACCCAAAGCGATAATAGTTTCGAATCAAAGTAAAATAGCCTTCAGAAATTACAGCTTTACCTTCTTCAGTATTTTTTACTCCATCTCTAGCTTGCCAAAATGCCATGGGTAATGAAAAATTATAATGAACACCTGAAATGGTTTGCATCATTGCGCCATAACGATTTTTTAAACCTTCACGATAAACCGTTTTGAAACGCCCTTCATTCGATGATCCATATTGTGCCAAAATAATGTCATCTTCAGTTGCTACAAAACATGGCATACTTAAGGGCCACATCAACTCTTCTCCAATATTAATACTAGCGTAGCGATGCAAGTCACGCAAAAACGTTAACATGTAATCAATATTGGTATTCACTGGTGTAATGAATTCAAGCAGTGATTCGGCAAAATCAGTTGTGATCCAAGGGTGAGTAAGTGCCGAGCCAATATTGGTTGGGAAAGGTGTTTTTGATATGGAACCATCAGGTAAAATACGTAAAGTTTCTCGCTCAACACCGCGTTGAATGCCTTGTAAAATAGTATAGTGTTTTTCTAACCAGCTAAGTGCTTTAGAAACATCAGGTATCATAATGTTGCGTTTCCTTAGATAAGATTGATTTTTGCCATATTAACATAAATTACAGCCTTCCATAGGCTATTTTGACAGTACATAACCAATAAATTAATGTTTATTTTCATCAAAAAAGATCAATTCATCTATTTTTCCATAATATTAGATTTGTTAATGATAAACACGACAAATGAACATTCATCTGCTTTTAAAAAATATAATGAGCGTCAATAGAGTCGATAATTTACCGACTCTATTGTTTAAAATAATTTGTGATGTGCTAATTATCGCTTTGCTTTTTTTGGTTAGCAACATAAGTTTCATCGACAGGCGTTATCGTTTTGTTTTGATGATCGATAAGATAGGTTTTACCGAAACCAATAACAACGCGACCTTTTATTGGTTTAATTTTAAATAAGTTAAAATCATTCATTTCACAAAGCATATAAACCATTTTACTGACTCGTTTCGCCATTTGATCGATGACCTTCTCAAAAACATTAGAATCTTTATCAACAATTTCAGCTATTGCTTGAGAAGTTAAACGCTTACGAGCATAAATATTTTTTGTTTTAGCTTCATCATCAATAATAATAAAAGAAATATGAGGATTTGTTTTCATATTTTGAGCATGTGGTGCTAAATTAGAAATAAGTACATAATAATCATTTCCATCAAAAAAATAAGGTGAATAGCTGGTTTCCACTTCTCCATCTTTATTTATAGTCGACAGGATAACTGTTAATACTGTTTCATGTAAGCTATCTATTGTATCTTGAACGTTATTAGTTTTGGATTCTGCCATAAAAGCTCCTTATCTGATTTAATTGTATATTTTATTTAGCTTATTACACCATATTTTATAATATTAATTGTTTACATAATTTGAAATAAAATGTTATCTGAATGAGAAATTATAATAAAATTGCTCGTTAATGAGTTAGTTTGTAACAATTTAAGTGATCGATGTTTTGAATATTTATCTAATGCATTTGCCGTTCCATTCATTAATATACAATCAGGTTTAGGTAATACAATCCATGCAAAAATTAAGCGCTGTTTTTTGCCTTTAGAGAATCTATTGAAATCTTAATCAAGTAACTTTTGTGCAATCTCTGGAAATAAGAAAATAATTTGAGCGACCTATTTTACTTTTCAATCTGAACTGGTGGCTCCCTTGTTGTTCCAAAGTTCGGTTAAAAATTCATTACCACATCAACAGTAAAGTTTCTACCAGGTGCAGTTTGTAGCTCAATCGGATTGGTTACTTTTATATTATCTTGTGGATTTTTATAATAAGTACTAAACATTGGCCACTTAAAATAACGTCGATCGAAAATATTTAATACAGACACCCTAAAAGTGATAGTTTTACTGGAATGCCAATTCAGGTAAGCATCATAAACAGCATAACCTTTAGGTTTAAATACTTCATCGCTTGCAAAATTATCTTTTGATACGCGTGTCACAGCTTTCGCAAACGTTCCAAGTATTTCAGTCTCAATATTGTATTCAGGAATATGCCATTTAATCTCTACTGTACCTTGTAAAGGCATTGCCTCATTAAAATAGGATTTCTTTTTTCCGAAATTTTCAAGCTTATTACCATATTGATAAGATGCAGAAGTATTTAATGTCCAGTTACTTGAAAGCCGCCATTCGGTAGATGATTCCAATCCCCAAAGATTTACTTTTGATAAATTTTTATACATATAATCTTTAGGTCCTACACGAATAAAGTTTTTAATAAAGTTACTATAGTCAGCCTTAAAAGCACCAAAGCTAAACCAACCATTGGAATAATCACCCCTTACCCCTACTTCGTAGGATTTAACTTTTTCGGGTTTTAAATTTGGATTAGGGATCAAATTCATCGATACTGAAGGTAAAGAAGTATATAACTGTTGAGCAGTTGGCATTTTAAAGCCTTCTGCATAGCGGGCATAAACAGAGTATTGATTTGTGATGTTAAATATTGTTCCTAATTGAGGAATCAAGCGATAAGAAGTTAATATATGTGGCTCTTTTCCTGGAATAATAGAATAATAGTTATCAATTTCAGGCTTAATTTTATAGGTTGCATAACGTAAGCCAGGTTTAACTTGAAAACGCTCAGTAATTATATAAAACTCATCTTGCAAATAAACGTCTGCTCGTCGAGTTTTAGAATTAGCAAAATTAAATCCACCTCCGATGGTTGTTATACCATTTTTTGAATTTTCATTACGATAATCACTGTGGGTAATATCTCCCTGGAATCCATAAACTAAATCATGTTCTGTACCGAAGAGATCAAAATTAGAACTGAATTGTAAATCAATTTGCCAAAATTTCTCTTTATAATCATTAGTGATATAAGTATAAATGGAATTACCCTTTCTATCGATTTGTTGATGGCGAGATTTTAGGTAACGCTCTTGAGGAGAAAAAGAGATCATCGTTTTAATTTGATCTACAAAAGGAAAAACTGGAGACCAGGAGTCTTCTATCGCATAACGCTTTCTTAACTGTATTTGTGTTCTCTTAAAATCGCCATTAAAGGTACCGGATAATTGTAGACCATAATCGTATAATTGTTTAACTAAAGAGTTAGAACGGAAATTTTCAAAAGTCAATTTCGTTTCATGATTATCATTATGAAAGACCAATTTTGATAACAAATTTTCAGTTTTAGCATCTAATGGATTCAGTTTATTACATCTGATTGCCTCTTCACCTCGAGGACATCCCCAAATACCGCCATTCGCTTTAGCTTTTTTTAGCGTTATTTCTTGGTAGTCACGCCGACTGAAATGGATAAGTGCTTCTAAATTTTGCATCAATTCTAATGCGAGCATGCTTGTTTTCGTATTTTGATTATTTAAGCTATCATAAGCACCTTTAATTTGTACTGCATAAGGTTTATTTTTCAATACATCCATCGGATCAATAGTTTTGAATGCAACTACTCCACCCAATGCATCAGCTCCCCATAAAACAGAACCAGGTCCACGCACAATTTCAACATTTTTAATTGTTGATAAATCGATAAAATTCCGATTACCGTCTTGTAATCCTTCGATAACCCTTGCACCATCAACTTGCAACTGTACCCGATTTCCGGCCATTCCTCGAATTCGGATCCCGCCCAAATTGCCAAAAGGATCTGTTCCAGATGTCTGTCTATTTACTGAAATACCAGGAAGATAACGGACTAAATCTTCCATTGTTGTCATTTGATGATCATCAATAGTCTTTTTACTGATGATATCAACGGTTTCAGGAATGGTTAATTTTGCTTTTTTTTGTCGACTAGCTGTCACAGTAATCGTTTCCAATTCATCTGTATCCGCAAATACTGGCAAGGATATTGAAGCTATAAAGAACGTTAAAAAAATATTATTTACTTTCATCCTGACACCATAAAACATATTAATTAATGGTCCAAATTTTGATATTTATCATATTTTTCTATTAATCTAACAAATTTTTTAATGGCAATCAATGATAATAATAATTATTATCATTTTTGTTTGTATTAAATACTTGTAATGTGAAATGGATTAACAAAGAAAAGTTTAATTATAAAGATGCGCAAAAGTATGATTAAATTATTAAAATAAAAGTGTCATTACTGTTAAATTCTTTAAAATCAATAAGGAAAATAAATTTGAAGAACATTGATTAGCCATTACCGACTAATCAAAATCGAATTAAATTTTTTTCGCTAGTAAAACTAAAATTTCCATATGTGATGTATGAGGAAACATATCAAATAACTGAACTTTTAATATTTGATAATGGGTTAAATGTCTTAAATCCTCAGTTAAGGAGGTCAAATTACAGCTAGAGTATAAAACATAGTTTGGTTTAACACGTTCTAAGTATTGCATCAAATCTTTACCTGCTCCACGACGAGGAGGGTTAAGTAGTACTAAATCGGGTATATCTTGTGTCGCAATGGCGTAGTGCGTTGCATCAAGTGATTTGAATGTCAAATGTTTAAAATCTAAAATTTCTGCTGTTTTTGTTGCACACTCTATTGCATCAGAATTAATTTCAATACCTGTTAATTTGATATCATTTGATGTAGCATTATTGACACAACTTAAACCAAAGCCCCCTACACCACAAAAAAGATCCCAAATTGAATTAATCTGCAAACTTGCAACCCATGCACTCGCTGTTTTATAGAGACTTTCTGCAATATACGTATTTGTTTGAAAAAAGCTTTTTGGCTTAATATAAAGAGGAATATGATTTAACATCATAGGTAAAAAGGCGTTATCAGTCAGAATAATTTCTTCACTGCCTTCTAAAATTGCCGCATGTTCAGGTTGAATATTGATTGAGACAACAAGAAGATTTCTAATTTTATCTTGTAATTGTTCATAAGTATTTTTTATTTTTTGAACGAATTTATCTGATTTTACAACGAACCTTAGCATATATTTATGCTCGCCATCACTGACACTCTCATTGATAATAATAAATTTTAATTCGCCTTTCCGCTTATTAATATTATAAGGTACTAAGCCTTGTTTGCGAATATAACTGCGTACAATTTTAAGAATGCTTTGCATACTGTGAGTGTAAAGAGGACAATCACACAAATCAACGTTTTCATCGCCATTTTGAATACCTAAAATCGGTTTTTCTACCGTGCCAAGCACAGCCATTTTAGCTTTATTACGGAAAGCTGTTTCGCTACCAGCAAAAGGAGATTGAACTTCCAAAGGTTTGAATGAAATTAACTGATTTAAAATTTCATTTTGTTTCATATTAAGTTGAGTGAGATATGGATATTTGATCCACTGACAAGATGAACATTTACTTTGTTGATAATAACTACATTGCATCACTATATAACCTTTTTTTATAATCAATAATTATATACTTAAACTTTGCTAATAAATATTAGTTTTCAATTTTATACTAAAACACAGCATTAACCTGAAACTTCTTTACAGAAAAATTATGTATTTAATTCATTAAACTAATTTATTAATCGCGATGATTTGACGAAACAACGGTATATGATAGGATATTGCCATGAAAATTACAGGAACACTTTAATGTCTATTAAGTTAAAAACCCCCGCAGAAATTGAAAAAATGCGTGTAGCAGGTAAGCTTGCTGCTGAAGTTTTAGAAATGATTGAACCTTATGTTAAACCAGGTATTAGTACTGGTGAGCTTGATAAAATCTGTTACGAATATATTGTCAATGTTCAAAAAGCTATTCCCGCCAATATTGGTTATAGTGGTTACCAACATACTACTTGCATTTCAATCAATGATGTCGTTTGTCATGGTATTCCAAGCTTTGATAAAAAATTAAAAGATGGGGATATTTTGAATATTGACGTAACTGTCATTAAAGATGGTTATCATGGTGATACTTCTAGAATGTATATAGCAGGTAAACCCACGGTCGCAGGTGAAAAACTTTGCCAAGTAACTCAACAAAGTTTATATGAAGCGATAAAAATTATCAAACCTGGTATTCGTCTAAAAGAAATTGGTAAGACAATTCAAAAATATGTTGATAAATTCGGTTTTTCATCAGTCCGCGAATATTGTGGGCATGGCATTGGCGAAGTATATCACGACGAACCACAAGTTCTGCATTATGATGCTGATGATGGTGGAGTGATTTTGAAGTCAGGAATGACCTTTACAATTGAACCAATGGTGAATACCGGAGGTTGGCGAACTCGCACAATGAAAGATGGTTGGACAGTAAAAACGAAAGACCGTGGACTTTCTGCCCAATATGAACATACTCTTTTAGTGACGGATAACGGTGTTGAAATTTTAACATTGCGTAGCAATGAGGATTTTCCACGAATTATTGAACATTAAAATAAAAAAGATTCAACAATATTATCATTGTTGAATCTCTTCACTTCAATAAATTTATTCTGAATATCTTAGATTTAATCTATTTCATTCCTGTTTTATTTAATCCATTAACTTTACTTTTAGATATTTTACTTTTATACAATCTTTATAAAGGTCGACACTGTCAATTTATTGTACAACCAAGGTTAAAATAGTTAAAGTAATCACATAAAAAAACAAAAAGTCATTTGGGCTTCGATTTAATGAAAATTAATATAACAGGGTATAAAGTTTACGACGATAAACACTTGCTAAAGGATTGCTCGTTCCCAAAGCCGCAAGCAAATCAAGTAAGGTTTTTTTTACTTGCCCTTCTCCCGCATTGAGATCTTGAGTTAATGGTTTAAATAATAACTCAAGTGCTTCTTCATGCCGCCCAACCTGCATTAATTGAGATGATAATTGAATCATCAGTTCAACATTATCAGGCTGATTGGTTAATTCAGTTTGAAGTTGTTGTAATTCTGGTGAGTTGGCTGCTTGTTCAAGCAATTCAATTTCAGCTTGCAATCCATGAAAATCCGAGTCTTGATCTTGTAGTGGAATTGTAGCTAAAACTTCTTTAGCTTCACTTAGCTGTTTTTGTTCTATTTGGGCTTTCACTAACATTAAGGCGATATCCGTTCTTGGTTTACCTAAATGATCAGTCAAGGTTTTCCATGCTTGTCTTAATAATGGTAAAGCCTGTTCATATTTGGCTTCATTAAACAAGGTTTGTGCTTCAATTAATTTAAGTTCATCTTCATTTGGTAAGACTTTCTCTAAAAATGCGCTAATCGTTTCCTCTGATTGAGGACCTTGAAAACCATCAACAGGTTGTCCATTTTGAAATAAATAGACAGTAGGGATAGCGCGTAAGCCAAATTGTGCAGCTAACATCTGCTGATCGTCACAGTTTACACTGGCTAAAACGAACTGCCCATGATGTTTATTTGCTAATTTCGTTAATGTTTCTGTCATCGCTTCATAACTTGGGCTCCTAGGAGACCAAAAATAAAACAATACAGGATTTTTAGAAGAGCTTTCAATGATCTTTTGAATATTTTGCTCATTAACATCAAAAATGAATTGGTTTTGCATATTATGTCCTGGGAATATGATGAGTTATTATTTGTTCTTTAAAATTTTATCCATTAATCTGTCAGGAAGCAAACGTTTAGCAATGGCAGCAATTTTGGTTACTTTTGTTACCCTGTAACGAATTTTCGGTTTTGGATGTTCTAACGCATGAAACAGATAAGGTAAAATCGCTTCAGGAGGCAAAGTAAAACGTTTTGCTATCGGAGGATTTTTCACAATATTTTCTTTTTCTGTTTGGTTAACATTATTAGAAAAATGAGTGTTTAATGGACCTGGCTCAATTAAACAAACTTTAATATTTGTATTACTCAGTTCTAATCGTAGCACATCAGACCAAGCTTCTAATGCATATTTACTTGCACTGTAAGCACCTCGGCCTGGTGTTGCTATAATGCCAACAATTGAACTTGTTTGAATAATTCGACCTGTATTTTGTGATAACATGGCTGGCAATAGCAACTGAGTTAACTGATGCACTGCAAAAAAATTAGTCGAAAATTGTGATTCTAACTGCTCTCGATTCATCGTGTTTAATCGTCCATAAAGCCCAAAACCAGCGTTATTGAATAAGGCAAATAACTTACCCTCAGTTAATGCCAATACTTCTTGTGCAGCTCGATTAACTGATTGAGGATTGTCTAGATCAAGCAAAATACATTCAAAACCTTGCTCAATAAGTTTTCTCTGATCGGATTCTTTACGGCATGAGGTAATGACACGATATCCACGTTTTTTTAAGGCAGTAGCGGAAATTAAGCCAATTCCACTAGAACAACCAGTAATAAAAATCGTTCGCAATTTTGTTTGCTCCATTATATTCACATATTGTCAAGTTTGTTTATTGCAATTATGATAGCACATCTAAATTCAAGTTACTCAATGTAAGCCAAGAGGATCAGATGAAAATTGCCATTATTGCAGCAATGGAAGAAGAAGTTACTATACTCAAAAGCAAAATAACCCATTACCATGTCGAACGCCATTTAGGATGTGACTTTCATCTTGGAAAAATCGCAAATTGTGAAATTGTTTTACTGCAATCGGGTATTGGTAAAGTAGCTGCAGCTTCTGGCACTACATTATTATTAAATAATTATCAAGTTGATGCTGTAATCAATACTGGATCAGCAGGAGGACTCTCTTCTGAACTAAACATTGGAGATATTATTGTTTCGAGAGATGTATTTTACCATGATGTTGATTTAACCGCTTTTAGTTATAAACCAGGTCAAATGTCCGGTTGCCCTGTCACTTTTAAAGCTGATCCAAAGTATCAATTATTAGCCAAAACCTGCATCCAAAAACAGGGTGTTAATGCTGTTGAAGGATCAATTGGAAGTGGTGATGCTTTTATTAATGGTAAATCCAATTTAGAAAGAATAAAGCAAACCTTCCCTGACGCAATTGCGGTTGAAATGGAAGCAGCAGCAATTGGACACGTTTGTTGGTTATTTAAAATTCCCTTTGTTGTAGTTCGTGCGATTTCAGATAATGGAGATAGTGAATCTGCAGTTGATTTCCAATCTTTTTTAAAATTAGCCGCAACTCAATCATCATTGATTGTTGAATCAATGTTAAGTGAGCTTGCTTAAATGCTCATAACCGGTATTTAATAAGGTTATAAACCGTATTGTTTAAATAAGTTCCCTCTCCAACCAGATAACAATTCTGGTTGATTGCCCTTTTTGTCCGCTTGCCATTTTACATATTGATTAATCAACCGCCGTGATAGTAATAAATCTTGATTAAGCCCCGTATGAGTACAAATATCTTGTGCGACTTGTTTTAATTCATCACTGATTTTTTTATAATCAGGATAACTGCTTACCCTACAAATTGGCGATAATTGTGGAACCGGTTCTGACAAAATATTTAATATTTTTTGACCATATAAACGAATTTCTTTACCTTTTAAACCCAAAGTACCAAGTTGAACTAATGATGTTGGTGAATATCGAGCGATGTTCCATAATGTCTTTTCATGCACAACAAAATTCAGTGCGATATCTTGTTCTTTCGCCAATTCATAACGCCAACGAGCCAATTTATATAATTGCCCGAGACTTTGCCCTTTTAATTGCCAGCTGTTCTTGATATTTAAATAAGCATCATTTGGATCTGTTGTTTGACATTTACGGGCAATGACCATTTGGCACTCTTGATAAGCTGATTCTAAATACCCTTTTGAACTTAATTGTGCTTTCAAAATAGGGATTAAGGGGTACAAATACAACACATCATTAATTGCATAGTCACACTGTTTATCCGTCAATGGTCTTTTTAACCAATCAGTTCTCGTTTCACTTTTATCGAGATCTACCTGTAAATATTTATTAACTAGGTTTGCATAACCACTACTTAATGGATTATCCAAAAAAGAAGCCAATATTTGGCTATCGATAATAGGTGTTGGAATGGAACCAAATTGATGAAAAAAAACTTCAAGATCTTCGCTGCACGAATGAAAATATTTTTCAATATTAGAATTAGTTAAAATGTTCAAAAAAGCTTGCCAATCAGTAATATTAATCGGATCAATGAGTGCTGCGTATTGACCATTAAAAACTTGTAAAAGTCCTAAATGAGGATAGAACGTTCGGGTACGAACAAACTCAGTATCCAAAGCTAAAGCGGTACTGTTTTCGATTTTTAAACAATAATCAATTAACTGATCATTATTAACAATATATTGATAAGACAAACTTTAAATTCCTATTGAGAAAAATTGATTAATTGAGTGGATTTTTTATTAAAAATTACCTCAATCTCCACTATTTCGGAACGTGTCATTAGTCGAATGGGAGGTCCCCAAAAGCCAAATCCACTACTTACAATGCTAGTAAAATTCTGTTTTATATTTTTATATATCCCATAACTGTTTTGATAGATTAATTTTTCAATAAGGTTAATAGGAAATATTTGCCCAGCATGAGTATGTCCGGAAATCATTAAATCGACACCTAAATTTGCGGGTTCATTTAGATCATGTGGTTGATGATCCAACAATATTATTGGTTTATTCGTATCAGCAAACATTATAAGGTCTGATAATGATGCTCGTTTAATATCATAACGCGAAGAAGAAAAATCATCCCGACCGATGAATGTAATACCTACTTCCTCAAGATAAACTACATCATCTTTTAAAACTTTCATATTGGCTTGTTCATAAGCATTGATAATATCTTGTTCATGATTGCTTTCGTGTTTAATATTCAAATATTCATGATTACCAAAAATAATATACGTACCATATTTTGACTCAAACCTTTGAAATTGCTTATTAAAACCTTTATCTACAAAGGGTTTTAGCTGTCTATCCAATGTATCGCCTGTAATGACAATAAAATCCGCATTGAGCTGATTTACCTTATCAACCATTTGTTGAATCCTATCAGGAAAAGTCATGTCATTAATGTGTATATCACTCAGTTGCACAATACGCAGTTTATTAACCTTTGCCTTTTTATCAATTTTAACTTGGTAGTTAACTATACTAGGCTCTATCGCCATTTCATGACCATAATAACATAATGAAAACACAGCGATAAAATAGACAAATTTAGTTGTTAATTGAGGTTTTAATTTTTTTTTACTGATCCAGCGCCCAATATCAAATAGTATTGTAACTAAAAGACAGCAAATCATTATCGCACTAACGGCATTTAAAATTAGGGGTAACCAATAAGTAGAAATGCTTTCAGATAATCTTGATAAAACTAAAGATAATCCCACCATAACAACAACTGTCCAATAAGCCATTTGATAATAACTTGTTAAAGAAAAGTTAAACCAAAATTGCCATCGTTTTCCTAAATAGACAGCCATTGAGCCACACATGATGATAGCGATAGAAATGGCTATGAGATCTGCAATAGTCATAATTATCCAAACAATAGAACTCAAAAAATGTTATGATAACAGAATTTATTTCATTAGCGCTAATAAGTTTTATGGATATTAAAAAAGACCAATTATTTTCCACACCAATTGATAAGTTAGGCGATTGGACATTCGATGAAAAAGTGGCTGAAGTATTTCCTGATATGGTTCAACGTTCAGTACCGGGTTATTCAAATATTATTTCCATGATTGGTATGCTCGCAGAAAGATTTGTTCAGCCTAATTCAAAAGTTTACGATTTAGGTTGTTCATTAGGAGCAGCAACCCTATCCATTCGTCGTAATGTCAATAATAAAAACTGTCGTATTATTGCTGTTGATAATTCACAGCCAATGGTTGAACGTTGTAAAAGACATATCGAATCTTATAAAGCTGATACTCCTGTCGATGTGATTTGTGACGATATTTGCAATATTGAAATTCGAAATGCCTCAATGGTCGTACTCAATTTTACTTTACAATTTTTAACACCAGAAAACCGCCAACAAGTTTTAAATAAAATCTATCAAGCATTGAAACCTAACGGTGTTTTAGTGCTGTCCGAAAAATTTAGCTTTAATGATTCAACCGTTGATGAATTGCTGTTTAATATGCACCATGATTTTAAACGTGCAAATGGTTATAGTGAACTGGAAATTAGTCAAAAGCGTAATATGCTAGAAAACGTTATGCTAACTGATACCATCGAAATCCATAAAAAGCGTCTATCCGATGCGGGTTTTAAACACATTGACACTTGGTTTCAATGTTTCAATTTTGGCTCAATAATTGCCATTAAGTAACGCATTAATTTATAAAAAAAGGGAAAAAGAATGATTGATTTTGGTGATTTTTACCAGATTATCGCAAAAAATAAACTTAACAAATGGCTTGAAGTCTTACCTGCACAACTTGCCAATTGGCAAAAAAATAATATTGATAACCGTTTTAATCAATGGGTCAATAGCGTCAAACATTTACCTGTGATCGAACCTCATCAAATTGATCTATTAAACAGTGTCACGGTCGAAAGTAACCACCCCATTTCAGACGGTCACCAACAACGTATAACTCAATTGCTTAAGAATATGATGCCTTGGCGTAAAGGTCCTTTTCATCTTTACGGTATTAATGTCGATACTGAATGGCGTTCAGATTGGAAATGGGAACGGTTAATTACTCATATTAATAATCTTGAAGGACAAACTGTATTGGATGTGGGATGCAATAGTGGCTATCATTTATGGCGAATGGTTGGCGCAGGCGCAAAACTAGCGGTTGGTATTGATCCTGTGGCACTTTACCTTTGTCAATTTGAAGCTATTCGGAAATTGTTGGGTAATGATCAACGTGCACATTTATTACCGCTTGGCATTGAAGAGTTGCCTAAACTCAATGCTTTTGATACGGTTTTTTCAATGGGGGTTTTATATCACAGACGTTCTCCTTTGGATCATCTATTTCAATTGAAAGATCAATTGGTTGATGGTGGGCAGCTAATACTTGAAACTTTAGTTATCGATGGTGAGCTACATGAAGCATTAATGCCAGGTGAACGTTATGCTCAAATGCGCAATGTCTACTTTATTCCATCGGTACCAACTATGATGAATTGGTTACACAAATGTGGATTTTCTGAGATTAAGATGGTTGATAAATCAGTAACAAGTTTGGATGAACAACGTAAAACTGACTGGATGACTTCAGATTCATTAGCGGATTTCTTAGATCCAAACGATTCAAGTAAAACCATTGAAGGCTACCCAGCACCAATGCGGGCAGTTTTTGTAGCTAAGAAGTAACGTTTGTCACTCAAACTCCCTCTTTTAGTCCCCCTTAT
This sequence comes from Gilliamella sp. B2887, assembly GCF_026537015.1. Lineage (NCBI taxonomy): Bacteria > Pseudomonadati > Pseudomonadota > Gammaproteobacteria > Orbales > Orbaceae > Gilliamella > Gilliamella sp. B2887. The sequence continues at coordinate 37,618 of NZ_JAFNMX010000016.1, forward strand.
CTAATAATAATGATGAGGGGGTAAATGATTAATTTGAATAACACTGATTTTTAGGTTCGACAAGATGAAAATGAGGTTTACTAACCAATGATGTTCCCTATTGCTATTTGGATTATTTCAAAAATCATGAAAAATTTGTAAAAAAGTTTGAGGTGAACTATACGTTTAAGTATAAAATCACTTTATTTATTAAATTTTAATCCATACCTTTCATTATCAACTTACCAAACCAGTTTTATAACCATCGAATTAATAGAGATTATTTTGAAGTTAGTTCATTTCATTGACAAATTTCTTTAATCGAAAGTATTGCTGGTACATTTCGATGATCAGTATATTTAAAGCGGAATAAAAAATGGATATCGTAATAATTCAGTACATTAATCAAATCTTCATTATGACAAAATTCTTGATTAAATCTCATTCTAAGATCTTCAGCGATATGCTGAGCAAGTATGGTTTGACTGTCAGATGGGATGTTAAATTCAAATAAAATATTATTACTATTGTAGCTAATATTAGTAATTTCAGTTCCATCTTCGGTTTTAAAGGGAAATTTTCCTTTTTCACCTAATAGGGATCTTTTGGCGCTTTCAACAATTGCTAAACTTACTTTATTAACCAAAGGCAAATCATTATTGCTATAAACGGATGAAAAAAACATCACACCAGCACCTAAAACGATTAATTTAAACAAATTTCTCATTATTTTATCCTTTAATCCTACTTTATCACTCCTCTTATTACGGTGAAGTTTATGCTTCTCTCAGCCTGTGCATGCCTATATTCTTCGGTAAATAAGAGTAATGCTTTATTTTTATTAGCAAATTTTAATGTTTTTACTTAAATAAATACAAAATGATAATTATATTACACAAAATTTAAGAATAAAAAGGGTATTTAAGAATTATAGCAATGGCGTGCATTCAAAATAAAAAAGGTAACACATTGGTTACCTTAAATTATAACAAAAAAAGTTATTTCTTATTTGGGTGAGGATCTTTAACTGAATCACCTTGACCAGACATAACATACCACCCATTTTTACTATGAGGTTTTTTGTTATGATCTGGGCAAGGAGGCAACGATTTTTTACTCTGATTTGAATATACATAGCCACAATCAGCACATTTGAAAGTGCCCGCTGACACATCACTACCGTATGCAGCAAATTTTTGTACCATTATAAGCTCCTCCAGTAAAATTATATGAAAGATAAGTACAACACTTATCACCTCCTATATATAAACGCTGATGCAGCAATAAATCAAGCTAAGAGTTGGTTTTATTTTGTCCATTTTCATTATCTAAGCATTATGAAAATAGTTTATTTACAAATAAATTAAAGAGTAATTTTCTATAAGTTAACCTAAATCAATTGATGCTGGTTATGGAAGCCGTTCACAATTTATCCATTATAATAATTAATAACTTTTACCGCCATAAAACCAGTAACGATGAATTATGTACCAACGGTTAATAATACTCTCCAATTATCTATTCTTGTCTAGCTGAACAAACAGAACCATTTTTTAAATTATCATCTAATTGCCAACAAAATTTGTGCAATAATAATACAATAAAACGTTAATCCTTGGTTACAGGTAGCAATGCTGTCGCTTCAACCCCTCAAAGTCGCAGTAATGACCGATAAAGATCAAACTCCTTACCCGTATACAAAATACCGTACAATGGGAAATAACAATGATTTGTAATCCCGATATTGCGGTATTGCAAGAAATCTGCTGTAAGGTAAACAAATATAATTGTTTATTTTTTCAAAAAAATAAACCAAGCAATTAAAATGGTTCCGACTATGATAAAGGTTTGCATTAACCGATTTTTTATATTATTACTGACTTGTTTTATCTTAACTCCATCGATAAATTGATCAAATAATTGAATAAAATCATCAAAGGAATCTGAAACATGAGCTATGCCCTGCGCTTCATTTGACCATAAATAAATAGTTCCATAATCTTCCTCTTTTAATGAGATGAGATAACTATTAAGATTATGATCATAAGCAAAAGGTAACATGAATTGCAATTCTGGATTATTTAACAAAAATTCATTATAAATTCTAGTGATAGTCGAATTGCCATATTTTATGCTATAAAAACCACTCAAATATTCACAATTATGATCATTTACGTTAGGAAAATCACCGCCATTAAATTCATGGAAAAAATCGAGAAAAGAAGAGGGAATTTTTTCATCAAATAATCGGTTAAATTCAATAATATCATCGTAGGTTAATTTTTGTTGACTATTCTCAAGTATCAATGCCATTTTACATTTCCTTTATTATGTTAACTAGTTAACTAGTTAACTTTCCTATGGTAATCACCCTATGACTTGTTCAATTTTAATATTACTATATTCAAATATGCAGTATTTTGCATTTCTATAAAAACATTATAAATCATATAAATAACGAAATCTATTCTGAGAGTAAAAGATAATGACAAAAAAATGATATTGGGAGCTACTATCGATAATTTTGTAAATTTACAATCAAATTGATGATAAATTTGTCACAGTTCAAAGTATTTAGCTAAACTGATTTTAACAAAAAACTGGGATGTATTTTTTCCGTTTCTGATTATTTGGAAAATTAAAGAAAATGTATTTTTATAAATTCTAGAATTTACTTAAAAATTAGGATTATGTGCACTTATAATTGTGTATATTATGTATATTAAGTAAAAAGTATAAATTTTGTTCTATTTAATCAGGATTAATATGTTGAAAGAAATGAATAAACATTCATTGTTATTACATATAGTTATATTAACATCACTATACTTTTTTTCTACGATTTATCAAATTGAGGCTAGCAAATTTTTAAAACAAATTCGATTTTAAATATAATTGAAAACACTTTCAAAATATGACTTAAAATTTTTACTTTGTGTTTATTACATTTTTCCTGTACTGCATTTTTTACTGGTACCTTGAAAGACATTTGAAAATAGCGCTAAAATGAAAAAGAACATATCATCATGAGCAAGTATTTTAAAGCCATAGCAAACCGCAATAAATATGTATTTATTTTATCAGCAGAATTTGAGCATAATTTACTTAAAACTATCTATGAATTTCTCTCATTTTTTACCGTTAAAATAATAAATTAATTATACTGTTAACTTACTGTATTTCAATGTAAATAGTATTTAATACAGACATTTATAACAAATCTCATATCAAACTATCTTTAAAAAAATGTTCTAATTTATCAAAGGGAATTTTATTGGTGGTATTATCATATAAATCAGTATGCACCGCATTAGGAATAATCATTAATTCTTTATTTTTACTGCCAACCATTTTAAACGCATCTTCTGAAAAGTAACGAGAATGCGCTTTTTCACCGGCGATAATTAATGTTGGGCACTCAATTTCATGGGCATGATTCAATAACGACTGATTAATAAATGAAAGTGGCATACTTAACACCCATGAACCATTCGGATTTGAATTGACAGAACGAATATGAAAACCACGTTTAGTGGTATAAAAAAGAGAATAATCTGCAATAAATTGTGGTGTTTCATCCGTGATTTGATCAACGGTAATGTTGTTTCTTGGATTCAACGTGGCATAACTATTTTGTGAATCGTCCCAACGGCTATTATTCAATGACTGTTTCATTGCTAATCGTTGCCCTTCTGTCATGCTATCATTATAACCTTTAGAAATAACTCGACTCATATCGTACATGACAACGGTTGCTACTGCTTTAATTCGTGTATCAATCGATGGGGCATTTAAAGCCATACCACCCCAACCACAAATCCCCAAAATGCCAATGTGCTCCCGCTCAACGCAATCTATAGATCCAAGATAATCAATAGCGGCACTAAAATCTTCGGTATTGATTTCAACTGATGCTTGATTACGCGGTAACCCACTGCTTTCACCAGTAAAAGAGGGATCAAATGCCAAAGCAATAAATCCTCGCTCTGCTAGAGTTTGCGCATAAAAACCTGATACCTGCTCTTTTACGGCGCCAAATGGTCCTGCGACAACAATAGCAGATAATTTATCTGGGCTGTTTTTTGGGCGATATAGATCTGCGGCAAGCGTAATGCCATAACGATTTTTAAACGTGACTTTAAAATGCTCAACTTTATCACTTTGCAGAAAAATCTTATCCCAACATTGTTCTAACTGAATTGTCTGAGGTGGAACTGTAATTTGAGAATGTATATCATTCATGTCAATATCTCACATTGAAATTAATGTTTTAAATCTAATTAATTAGCATAATTTTTGGAAATCTTCTTCAGATACCGCTTCACACCATTCATTATAGGTATCCTCACCCGGCACTTCGATAGCGATATGGCTAAACCATGAGTCAACTTTAGCGCCATGCCAATGTTTTACATTCGCAGGAATGGTGATAACCATACCGGGCTCTAAACTTATGGGCTTATCCCCATATTTTTGATACCAACCGCTACCAGCTATACATAATAAAATTTGCCCCCCACCTTGTGATGCATGATGAATATGCCAATTATTTCGACAGCCAGGTTCAAATGTGACATTTGAAACTAATAAAGGAGACTTTGCTGTTAATAAATTTAGATAAGATTGACCAATAAAATATTTAGCATAATTTACATTCGGCTCACCCTGTCCAAATAAATTATGTTTTTCAAATTCAGATTGACTGATTATTTTCATAATAACTATCCTCGTCAGGAAATGATTTAAAGCTATCTGTGTAATAAAACTTATTTTGTGAAACATGGATATATTTACTATATCCATTTGGTTGTAATTTTTTATTGGCCTTTTACTGTACGGTTGAATCGTTCAAATTCGATTTCACCAATTTTTGATTTTAAAATATTCGCAATGCCATCTAATTGAGTGGGAGATACCCCGACATTTTGCGCAATTTGAACATGAGATTTAATCTGACTATCGGCACCTTGCAAGGTTGATAGCGCCGCTAATGTCGCTATCTCTCTATCTTCATAACTCAAAATATCTCGACCAAAAATATCGCCAAAAAGATGGGCTTTTAAAAATTGATCAATAGTAGGTGAAAAATCCATAATGCCACCCGTAACCGGTTTGCCTACAACTTTTGTTTGAATTTTTGTACCAAATTCTAAAGCGCTTAAATTAGTCGGTAATGGTGCCGAAGTAGAACCAACTGTGTCAGTAATGCCTTCTTTTTGACGTTCTTCTAGTAGCGCTTTAAAGGCACTCAAACCATTTAAACTTCTTGGAAAACCTACATAGGCATAAAGTTGAACTAAAATTTCTTTAATTTCATTGATGGTTAATCCTTGATTCAATCCATCAATGAAAGCTTGCTTTAAGCCAATCATATCGCCTTTAGACATAAAAGCGGAAATAGTAACAATCGATCCTTGTTTTGGTGTTAAAATATTCATAGCCTTTGCCCTTAAACAATTAGTTAATACTGCAAACTTTTGCTAACCACCCTAGATTTTGACTATTAAGTGCGACTAAAAATGATAGATAATTTATTAATGTTAGATACTGATACGAATGTATTTCACTTCGTTTTTGATTATTATAAGATCTGATAATAATATCCAATAGAGCCGATCCTGCCAAAAAGTTGCCTAATCCTATCAGAAATCATATGCTAATAGAGAAATCTAAATAAATAGAGAAATCTCTATGTTAAAAAAAGAAATTAAAAAAATAATGCTAAAAAGAATGCCAACTGTGGGTGACTATCCAACACAAATTAAAAACTTTGGCATTTATAGGCGTGAAGTTGGCAAAAATAAAGATATTTGTTTAGAAAATTGTTTTTATCAACCTATGATCACAATGATAATACAAGGTGAAAAAAGCTCTCTGCTTGGCACCAAACTTTATCATTATAAAGAAGGTGATTATCTTATAACCTCGATTGATATTCCAACGATAAACACAATTAAAAATGCGACGACAAACGCCCCATTCCTTTCATTGTCACTTTTGATTGATAATAATTTAATTAAAGAGTTATTAATACAATACCCGGAATTAAATAAACCTTCGCTACAAAGTTTTAATGGTATTATTATCTCAAAGGCGGAAGATGATCTAATCAATGCTTTTTATCGATTGCTTAAGTTGCTGGATAAACCTGAACAAATTTCGGTTTTAGCACCACTAATCATAAAAGAAATTCATTATCTACTCTTAATCGGTCCATTTGGTGAAGCGCTAATATCAATTTGTATGCCAGAAACAAGAAGTTATCGTATTGCGAATACGATAGATTGGCTAAAAGAACATTTTAGAGAGCCGATAAAAATGGAACAATTAGCCAATCAAGCGAATATGTCACTCTCTAGCTTTTATCGTCATTTTAAAAAATTAACAAGTTTAAGCCCATTGCAGTTTCAAAAACAACTTAGATTACATGAAGGTCGGCGTTTAATGGTCAGCGAGAATATGACAGCGATTCAAGCGAGTTTAAAAGTCGGTTACGAAAGTGCAACACAATTTAATCGAGAATATAAAAACTTATTCAACCAAACACCCTTGCAAGATGTGCTAAAAATACGCAAAGGTTCTCGAAAGGTCTAAATTAGAGCTAAGTTAGAATGTGTTAATTAGAAAAGCTAATATTACCGGCATATGCTAAATATCATAATTTACGCTCTATTGCATTAACTCGAATCTCTCTGGCATTAGCCTAAAATGGAACAACTGATACAGCTAACCTTACAATTTTAGATTCTGATGCATTACTACATAACTTCTCAAGTATGGATGGTATGATGTTATACGCAGGATCTGGATCAAATAACCATTCTAGATGTGAGTTATTTGAATAAGCTGTAATTGGAGAAATTAAGCTCAAACAATAGCCATCATCATTCTCTGATTGCCCTTTCCATTCGAATTTTCTTTTTTATTATAAGAAGATTTCTATTAATGATGAAACTAAACCATTACGAGTGGTTTAGGTGACAAAACTTTTAGAAATTCGCCACCTCCCCCCGTAAAAATAAAATCCGGTAAAAACGGTTCATACAATTGACTGCATTTGAAGTCTCTGTCCAGTAAAAGTTTGTTGAATGATAGACAACTATTTTCAATTCATCA